>NZ_JBIWPA010000030.1:0-107469 GCF_044768035.1 Kitasatospora sp. NPDC101176 | reverse complement strand
CGCGGCGGCTTCCGCCGCGACGACCGCCCGTCCGGTGGCGGCTACAACCGCGACCGCGGCGACCGCCCCTCGGGTGGTTTCAACCGTGACGACCGCGGCGGTTACCGCGGTGGCGACCGTCCGTCCGGTGGCGGTTACAACCGCGACCGCGGCGACCGCCCCTCCGGCGGTGGCTTCCGCCGCGACGACCGCCCGTCCGGTTTCAACCGCGACCGCGGCGACCGCCCCTCCGGCGGTGGGTTCCGTCGTGACGACCGCCCCTCGGGCGGCTACAACCGTGACGACCGTGGTGGCGACCGCGGCGGGTTCCGCCGTGACGACCGCCCGTCCGGCGGCGGCTACCGCCGTGACGACCGCCAGGGCGGCGGCGACCGCGGCCCCCGTCGTGACTACGACGACCGTGGCCCCCGTCGTGACTACGACGACCGCCGCGGCAACTACGAGCCCGTCCGGCGCCTGCCGATCCCGGAGGACGTCACCGGCTTCGAGCTGGACGCGGACGTGCGCCAGGAGCTCAAGAGCCTGCCCAAGACGCTCGCCGACGACGTCGCCCGCAACCTGGTGATGGTGGCCCGCATGCTCGACAGCGAGCCGGAGGAGGCCTACCAGTACTCGCGCATCGCGCTCCGGCTGGCCTCCCGCGTCGCCGCCGTCCGTGAGGCCGCCGGCTTCGCCTCGTACATGACGCAGCGCTACTCCGAGGCGCTGACCGAGTTCCGTGCCGCCCGTCGGATGACCGGTCGCGCGGACCTGTGGCCGGTGATGGCCGACTGCGAGCGCGGTCTGGGCCGCCCGGAGCGGGCGCTGGCGATGGCCGGCGAGCCCGAGGTGAAGCAGCTGGACAAGGCCGGTCAGGTTGAGATGCGCCTGGTCGCCGCGGGTGCCCGCACCGACATGGAGCAGTTCGACGCGGCCGTCGTGACCCTGCAGAGCCCGGAGCTGGCGTCCAGCGCGGTGCACTCGTGGACCGCCCGTCTGCGGTACGCCTACGCCGAGGCGCTGATCGCGGCCGGCCGGGCCGAGGAGGCCCGCGAGTGGTTCGCCAAGGCGGCCGAGGCCGACACCGACGGCACGACCAACGCCTCGGAGCGGCTGGCCGAGATCGACGGCGTCGAGTTCGTGGACGCGCTCGACCCCGAGGCGGCCGAGGAGGAGGCCGAGCAGGCCGACGCCCCGGCGAAGAAGCGTGGCGGCGACGTCTCCGACGACCGCGTGATCTACGAGGACGAGGAGGACGTCGAGGAGTACTACGACGAGGACGACCTCGAGATCGACGAGGACTTCGACGGCGTGGTGCCCGGGCGTTCCGGTGAGGACGGGGCCGAGGCCGGCACCGAGGCGAAGGCCGAGGACAAGGCCGACGCGCAGGGCTGAGCCCGACCGAACGACTGAGGCCCTGCCCTTCCCCGGACATTCGGGGAAGGGCAGGGCCTCACGGCTTTCCGGCTCGCGGGCGCTAGCCCAGTTCGAGGTTGCGCAGCACCAGCCCGGTGGCCGGCTTCGGACCGAAGGAGGTGGACTTGCGCGGCATGGTGACGCCCTGTTCGGCGAGTCTTCGGACCACGCTCTCCCGGACCGGGTGCAGCAGCACCGCGGTGCCGCCGGTCCGGGCGGCCTCCTGCTCGGCGGCCACCGCGGTGTGCAGGTAGCCGATGTCGTCCGGGCCGTCGGGGACGCGCCAGGTGTGGTCGAGCAGGGTGGCGTGCAGGACGGTGGCGTCCAGGTGGCGCCACTCCTGGGGCCGGTCGTGCGGCACGGTGGCGTCGAGCAGGGACTCCTCGGGTTCGCCGAGCAGCCAGTAGACGCCGTCGCCGCCGGTCAGCACGAAGCCGTTGCCGCCGTGACGTTTCTGCTCCGCGAGCGCCTGGAGGGCGGCGCTCAGCGGGCCGGGGACCTCCTTGACCTTCCATTGGTCGCCGAGCTTCTCCAGCGCCTCGGCCACCGGCAGCCGGTACAGGACGCGGTGGATGGCCCGGACCCGCAGCGGGTAGCGGGCGGTGTCCACCAGGAGCACCAGACCGCGGTCCCAGGGGCTGCGCGGCAGGTGGCGGTGTTCGCGCTGGAGGCGCAGGTACATCTCCCAGCGGTGGTGGCCGTCGGCGATCAGGGCCCGGCAGGTGGCCAGGTCGCGGCCGATCTCGGCGATGTCGGCCGGGTCGGTGACCGCCCACAGGCGGTGGTGGGTGCCGTCGCTGGTGGCGGTGGAGAGCAGCGGCTCGCCCTCGACGGCGCGCTCGACGACGCCGGCGGCGCCGCCGTTGCCGCGGTAGGTGAGGAGCAGGGGTTCGAGGTTGGCCCGGGTGGTGCGCATCAGGCCGACCCGGTCGGCGACCGGCCGCGGCATGACGTCCTCGTGCGGGAGGACCACGCCGGCCTCCCGGCCGCTGACCGCGAGCGCGCCGATCAGCCCGCGTTGGAGCAGTTCGGGCGAGTCGGCGGTGGCGGGCACGCGTTGCTCGTAGACGTAGAGTCCGGGCTCCCGGTCGGCGGCGAGGACGCCCTCGCGCTGCCAGTCGGCCAGCAGCCGGGCCGCGTGCCGGTACTTGGTGTCGCGGTCGGGCCGGTCGCCGACGTCCTCGGGCTCGGGCCGGGGCAGGATCAGCCGCACCACGTTGTGCGGGTCCGCGGTCTCCAGGTCGAGCCGACGGCCCGGGTCGACGACGTCGTACGGGGGTGACATGACCGCGGCGAGGGCGCCGACCCGGTCGGGGACGTAGCGCAGGCCGCGGAAGGGGGACAGGGACAGGCCTGCGGTGGCGACGTGCCCGGGATCGCCGGGGCCGCCCTCCGGAGTCTCGACTCCGTGTTCTGCACTGGGTGTGCTCATTCTGGGCATCGTAACCGGGTACGCGTTGTTGAGAGATCGGAATGCCCGTGCCGTCTCGTGGGACGGGTGTGAGACCGAGGGCGAGGTACGGCATGGACGACGGGCAGGAACGGGTGGACGGCGGCGGCCGGGTCGAGCCGCGCGGCACCGGCGGCGCCCCCGGCGGGGGCGCTCCGGCGGACGGCGGCGTGCCGGCCCAGTCGCGCTCCGGCGAGCCGACCGGGGACGTGTACGACTGGTTCCGGCGCGGTGCGCAGCTGCTCGCCCAGGGCCATCCGGCGGCCGCCGAACAGCTGCTGGCCCGGGCGGCGGTGGCCGAGCCGCACTCGCGCAGCATCCGGGAGACGCTGGCACGCGCCCAGTTCGACACCGGGTCGTACGCCGCGGCGCTGGAGAACTTCCGGGCCGTCGCGCTGGCCGATCCCTCGGACGACTACGCTCAGTTCGGGTGGGGCGTCGCGGCGGCCCGGCTGGGCGACTTCGAGACGTCCGCCGAGCACCTGGCGCTGGCCGTGGCGATGCGGCCGGGCACCGAGCACTACCGGGCGGCGCTGCGGCAGACCAGGGCGACCCTGGCGGCCCGCGCCGGGGCCTACGGCCCGCTGCTGCCCGGGGCGCCCGGGTACCTGGCGCCCCCTCCCGGCCCGGACGGGCGGCCGGCGGGCGAGGACGGTGCGGACGACGAGGTCTGACCGGTCCGGCCCGCGGCGCCGCCCGACGAAGCGAACGACGCAGTGAATGAGGTAGCGCAGCCATGACCGAGACGGCCCCCACCGTGCGACGGACCGCCCCCGGCGGCAGCGACCGGCCGCTGACCGAGGCGTACGACACGGCGCTGCTGGACCTGGACGGCGTGGTCTACGCGGGCCCGAACGCCATCGAGCACGCCGTGGAGGCGCTGGACGCCGCCCGGACAGCCGGGATGCGGCTCGCGTACGTGACCAACAACGCCTCCCGCCCGCCGCGCGTGGTGGCGGCGCACCTGACCGAGCTGGGGGTGCCGGCCGAGCCGGGCGACGTGATCAACTCGGCCCAGGCGGCCGCCCGGCTGGTCGCGGAGAAGGTGCCGGCCGGGGCGAAGGTGCTCGTGGTGGGCGGCGCGGGGCTGGAGGAGGCGCTGGCCGAGCGCGGGCTGGTCGCCGTCCGCTCGCTGGACGAGCAGCCGCTCGCGGTGGTGCAGGGCTACGACCCGTCGGTCGGCTGGGCGCAGCTGGCGGAGGCCTCCTACGCGGTGCAGCAGGGGCTGCCGTGGGTGGCCTCCAACACCGACCTGACCGTCCCGACCGCGCGCGGCATCGCCCCCGGCAACGGCACCCTGGTGGCGGCCGTGCGGGCCGCCGCCGGGGTGGACCCGGAGGTGGCGGGCAAGCCGCTGCCGCCGATGCACCGGGAGACCGTGCTGCGGACCGGGGCGCGGCGGCCGCTGGTGGTCGGCGACCGGCTGGACACCGACATCGAGGGCGCCTTCAACGGCGGGGTGGACAGCCTGCTGGTGTTCACCGGGGTGACCACGCCGGTGCAGCTGCTGGCGGCCCCGGTCGAGCACCGGCCGACCTACCTGGCGGCGGACCTGCGCGGGCTGCTGGAGCCGCACCCCGCGGTGGGTCGGGAGGACGGCGGGGCCGGCTGCGGCGGCTGGGTCGCCACGGCCGGGGACGGCGTGCTGCGGCTGTCCGGCGGCGGGGACCGCTGGGACGGCCTGCGGGCGCTATGCGCGGCGGCGTGGGCGGCGCTGGACGCGGACGGGACGGCGGCCGACGGGCGCAAGGCGCTGGCCGAGCTGGGGTTCTGACCCGGCCGGCCGTGGCCGGGCTCGGCGGTGCGGGTGCCCCGGCGGTCGGCGGCATCCGGACCGCCGGGCCCCGCCGTGCCCCGGGTGCAGCACGGCCCGGGCCGCCGGGAGCCGGGTCAGAGCAGGGTGCGCAGCCGCAGCAGGTCGCGGAAGCCTGCCTCCAGCCGGATCCGGCCGGAGGCCCAGGCGGAGGCGAAGTTGAGCCCGCCGCCGACCACGGCCACCAGGTCGTCGCTGCTCATGGTGAGCCGGATCGCGGCCTTCTCACTGGGCGCACCGGGTGCCGAGGCGAGGCCCTGGATCCGGCCGTCGCGCAGCTGACCGGTGAAGGTCAGGTCGAGGTCGGTGATCCGGCAGCTGAGCGAGCGGTCCAGGGCGGCCGCCTTGCGGACGTCGCCGGTGGACTTCGCCATGTTCCGGCTGAGCTGCTCCAGCGCCTCGCGGCACTCCTCGGCGTCGGCCATCGCGGTGCCTCCATCTCTGGGCTCCCGGTGGATTCGGTCGGGTGACGGCGGTGGTCACTGCCGGGCCACGGTACCGCAGGCGGGTTTTGGCGGTAGCGTCGTCCGTGGGGTGCCCGGATCGGCCCGGGCACCGACGGCGACGGAGCGATGCGCGCAGGCGCTTAGGAGGCACCCGGATGCTGCCGAGGACGGTGCGGGGAGTGGCGGAGGTCGCCGCCGGGCTGGTGGAGGAGGTCGGCAAGCGGGTCGTCGGGACGGCGGCCGCGATCCTGGAGCGGACCGGGGTCGACGTCGCCGACGTGGAGCGCCGGCTGGGCGGGCAGTTCCCGCCGTCGGTGCAGACCCTGCAGACCCTGGCGGGCGAGGCGGTCACCGCCGGGCGGGCCGGGGTGGACCTGGCCGTCGGGGTGGCCCGGGGCGAGGTGGAGAAGGCCTTCGAGAAGGTCGGTGACCAGGTCACCAAGGTCGGTGTGGTGCTGGCCTACCTGGAGAGCAAGCTGCGGGAGGTCGAGGAGGACGAGGGCGGGCCGGAGCGCCCCGGCCCGGCGGCGGACGCCCACCGTTCGGAGCAGCCGGTGCCGGCGCCCCGGGCGGACGACCTGTTCGGGCGCGGCTGGGAGGACGAGCAGGCGCGGCCGGAGGCCCGGGCGGCCGGGGAGCCGATAGTGGCGGAGCGGGTGGAGGTGGACGAGCCGGTCGAGGTCGACCCGCCGGTCCCGCCGGTCCCGCGGGCGGCGCCGACGCCGCGGGCCGCGCAGGGGCGGAAGCCGGCGAGCGGGCCCGTGCGCCCGTCCGGGCCCGTCGAGCCCGTCGAGCCCAAGCGGCCGGCGGCGCGCAAGGGCACCGCGAAGAAGGCCCCGGCCGATGCGCCGTCCGGAGCGAAGGCGCCCGGTGCGAAGTCGGGCGGCGCCGAGCCGCCCGGGGCGAAGAAGGCGGCGGCGAAGAAGGCGGCGGCGAAGAAGACGGCGGTCCGCAAGACGGCCGTGAAGAAGACCGCCACCGCGAAGCAGTCCGCCGCCGAGCCGGCCGGGTCGCCCGGGACGCCCGCGAAGCGCACGGCGACGAAGAAGACCACCGTCCGCAAGGCCACCAGCACGAAGCGCTCCGATGACCGGAGCGGCTGACCCGACGGCGCCGCTCGGCGTCGGACTCGCCCCCACCGGCCACCCCGGCGTGGACGCCGGCCTGGCCCGGCTGGAGGCCCTGGACGGGGTCCCCGCCGAGGCGCACGTCGCGGTGTACGAAGATGTTCACCAGCGGCTCGCCGACATGCTGGCCGCGCTCGACCAGGAATGATCCGCAGGACCCGTAGGAGCTGAAGCACCAGTGGCAGTGGCACGACGCCGACTCGACGCGGAGCTGGTCCGCCGCAAGCTGGCCCGGTCGCGCGAGCACGCGTCCGAGCTGATCGCAGCCGGCCGGGTGACCGTCGGCGGCACGACCGCGACCAAGCCGGCCACCCAGGTGGAGACCTCGGCGGCGGTCGTGGTGGCCAAGGACGAGAACGACCCCGACTACGTTTCGCGCGGCGGGCACAAGCTGGCCGGGGCGTTCGCCGCCTTCGTCCCGCAGGGTCTCGTGGTGGAGGGCCGCCGGGCGCTGGACGCGGGCGCCTCCACCGGCGGGTTCACCGACGTCCTGCTGCGGGCCGGTGCCTCCGGCGTGCTCGCCGTGGACGTCGGCTACGGGCAGCTCGCGTGGTCGCTGCAGAGCGACGAGCGGGTGACGGTGATGGACCGCACCAACGTCCGCGAGCTCAGCCTGGAGCTGATCGGCGGCACCCCGGTCGACCTGGTGGTCGGCGACCTGTCGTTCATCTCGCTGGGCCTGGTGCTGCCCGCGCTGGCCGGCTGCGCGGCCGAGGACGCGGACCTGGTGCTGATGGTCAAGCCGCAGTTCGAGATCGGCAAGGAGCGGCTGGGCAGCGGTGGGGTGGTGCGCAGTCCGGAGCTGCGCGCGGAGATGGTGCGCCAGGTCGCCGGGCAGGCGTGGGAGCTGGGCCTGGGCGTGCGTGCCGTCACCGCGAGCCCGCTGCCGGGCCCGTCCGGGAACGTCGAGTACTTCCTCTGGCTGCGCCGCGACGCCCCGCAGTTGAACCCTGCGGAGGCGGACCGGGCCGTCGCCGAGGGGCCCCGATAGGGTGCTCTGCGGGCGTCCGGTCCGTCATGCTGTGTGACGCGACCGCACCGGGGCGGAGGGCGGCCCGGCAGGCGTGAGGGAGAGGGCAGCGGCATGAGCGATGACGAGCGTACGGTCTTCCTGATCGCGCACACCGGCCGGGAGGCGGCGCTGCGCAGCGTCGAGGGCCTGGTGCACGGGCTGCTGAAGGCGGGCATCCGGATCAGACTGCTCGCCTCCGAGGCGGTGGGCCTGGACCTGCCGGACGGGGTGGAGAAGGTCGCCGGTGGCCCGGGGGCGGCGGACGGCTGCGAGCTGATCCTGGTCGCCGGCGGGGACGGGACGCTGCTGCGCGGGGCGGAGCTGGCGCGCGAGCACGGGCTGCCGATGCTCGGGATCAACCTGGGCCGGGTGGGCTTCCTCGCCGAGGCCGAGCGGGACGACCTGGCCGTGGTGGTCGAGCGGGTGGTGGACGCCGACTACACGGTCGAGGAGCGGATGACGATCGACGTCATCGTCCGCACCAACGGCGATGTGCTGCACCAGGACTGGGCGTTGAACGAGGCGTCGATCGAGAAGGCGTCCCGGGAGCGGATGCTGGAGGTGGTGACCGAGGTGGACGGCCGTCCGGTCTCCAACTTCGGCTGTGACGGGGTGGTCTGCGCGACGCCGACCGGCTCCACCGCGTACGCGTTCTCCGGCGGCGGGCCGGTGGTCTGGCCGGAGGTGGAGGCGCTGCTGATGGTGCCGATCTCCGCGCACGCGCTGTTCGCCCGCCCGCTGGTGACCTCTCCGCACTCCGTGCTGGCCGTGGAGGTGCAGCCCAAGACCCCGCACGGCGTGCTCTGGTGCGACGGCCGGCGCTCGGTCGAACTGCCCGCGGGCGCCCGGGTGGAGGTCCGCCGGGGCCAGACGCCGGTGCGGCTGGCCCGACTGCACCGGGCGCCGTTCACCGACCGGCTGGTGGCCAAGTTCGCGCTGCCGGTGACGGGTTGGCGCGGCCGGGCGGACACCGGCTGCTGACCGCGGGCCGTCCGGCGGATCCGGGGGCCCCGGCGGACCGGCGCGCGCCGTGGTGCGCCCGGCAACCCGCCGGACGGCCGCCGGCCGTCAGACGGCCAGGGGTTGGTCCTGGTCGGCCGGTCCGTACCGGCCGCCCGCCGCCGCCCGCGCGGCCAGCGCGGTGAGCCGTCGTACGGCGTCGGGGACGGCCGGGGCGGGCACGGTGAGCGGGATCCGGACGTGGTGCTCGAAGGCGCCGTCCGAGCCGAACCGGTTGCCCGCGGCGATCCGGATGCCGTCGCGCTCCCCGGCCCGCGCCAGCGCCGCGCCGGAGAGAGCGCCGGTGGACACCCAGAACGAGAGCCCGCCGGGCGGTGGCGGGAAGGTCCAGTCCGGCAGCCGCTCGGCCAGTGCGGCCGCGAAGGTGTGCGCGGTGGCCCGCAGCCGGTCCAGCTGGTGCGTGCGCACGGCCGTCAGCGGCTCGCCCAGCAGGTCGGCGGCGATCAGCTGGTCGAGCACCGGGGTGCCGACGTCGCTGTAGACCCGGTCGGCGGCCAGCCGGCGCACCAGCGCGGGCGCGGCCCGCACCCAGCCGATCCGCAGCCCGCCCCAGAGCAGCTTGCCCGCGGAGCCGACGGTGACCACCTGGGCGGCTCGGTCCAGCGCCGCCGCCGGGCGCGGCAGGGGCTCGGACTCCGGGACGCCCCAACCGAGTTCGGCGGTGGTCTCGTCGACCAGGACGACGCTGCCGGCGGCCCGGGCGGCGGCCAGCAGCTCGCGCCGCTGCTCCTCGCCGACCAGGGCGCCGGTCGGGTTGTGGAAGTCCGGGATCACGTAGGCGACCTTGGGCGCCGCGCCGCGCAGCACCCGGCGCCACTCGGCGAGGTCCCACGGGGCCGGGCCGCTCGGCCCGGGGAGCGGGCCGGGGGCGTACGGCACGGGCACCAGGCGGGCGCCGGCGATCCGTAGCGCCTGCAGGGTGTGGGCGTAGCTGGGCGCCTCGACGGCGACCCGGTCGCCGCGGCCGATCAGTGCCCGCTGGACGAGGTGCAGGGCGCCCATCGCGCCGGTGGTGACGAGGATCTGGTCCGGGGTGGTGGGCAGCCCGCGCTCGGTGTACCGCCGGGCGACGGCCTCGCGCAGCACCGGGACGCCGGTGGGGTAGTGGCCGTGTCCGGCGGCGTAGTGGGGCAGTTGCTCGACGGCGCGGGCGGCGGCCGCGCCGAGGAAGGGCTGCGGGGCGGGCAGGGCGGCGACGCCGAGGTCCAGGGTGCGGCCGAGCTCGTCCGGCGGGACGGGGTGCAGGGCGTCGCCGGGCGGCGGGGCGCCCTCGGGCAGCGCGGTCCAGCTGCCGGCGCCGCGGCGGCTGCGCAGGTAGCCCTCGGCGCGCAGGGTCTCGTAGGCGGTGGCGACGGTGGTGCGGCTGAGCTCCAGGGCGGTGGCGAGTTCGCGTTCGGCGGGCAGCCGGGCGCCGACCGGCAGGCGGCCCTCGGTGACCAGCAGCCGGATCTGCCCGGCGAGGGTCCGGTAGGCGGGGCGTCGGGGGCCGGGGGCGTCGGGCAGCCGGGCGGTGGCGAGCAGCCGGGCCAGCGCGGGCGGGGTGACGGTGGTGTGCCAGTCGGCCATGGGGGATCAGTCCACTTGCTCGGAATTGGCCCTGGAGGGGGTCGCTTTGGCCTGGCCATCATGGCAGGGCGGCCATCGAGTCCGCCACCGCCGGGGCAGCCGGGCGGTGCAGCACCACCCGCAGGAGCTCCCGTTGGCCACCACGCACCCGACCACGCCCGACCGGCCCTCCGAGGCCCCGCCCGCCGCCGCGCCGGCCGCCCCGCCCGGAGCCGCCGCGCCGACCGTCCAGCCGGCCGGGCCCGCCGGCCGGTCGGGGGCCGCCCGGCCGGCCCGTGCCGCCCGCCTGCTCGGCGACACCCACGCGCTGGGCCGCCGGATCCCGCAGCTCGCGGTCGGCCTCTACCTGTACGGCGCGAGCATGGCGCTGATGCTCCGCTCCGGCCTCGGCCTCGACCCGTGGGACGTCTTCCACCAGGGCCTGCAGCGTGCCGCGGGCCTCTCGGTGGGCGCCTGGGTGACCATCTGCGGCGCCCTGGTCCTGCTGCTGTGGATCCCGATCCGCCAGCGCCCGGGCGTCGGCACGGTGGCGAACGTCCTGGTGCTGGGCGCGTCGATGGACCTCACCCTGCGGCTGGTCGACGGCCCGGCCGGGCTGCCCGCCCGGATCGCGCTGATGGCCGCCGCGATCGCGCTGAACGGCCTGGCCACCGGCCTCTACATCGGTGCCCGCTTCGGCCCCGGCCCGCGCGACGGCCTGATGACCGGCCTGCACCGGCGCACCGGGCGCTCGCTGCGGCTGATCCGCACCGGCATCGAGGTCACCGTCCTGGTCGCCGGCGTGCTGCTCGGCGGCACCGCCGGAGTCGGCACGGTCGCGTACGCGCTGGCCATCGGCCCGCTGGTGCAGTTCTTCCTGCCGTGGTGCACGGTGCCGGGCCCCGGGCAAACCTCCCGGAAGGGGTGAACTTCCGGGCACGGAGTTGCCGCGCGCCGTTGCCGCTCGTCGCGCGCCGGGGGTGGAACCTCGTAAGGTCGTCTCCGTGTTGGACGAGATGCGGATACGGGATCTTGGGGTCATCGACGACGCGGTGGTCGAACTCGCGCCCGGCTTCACCGCCGTGACCGGTGAGACCGGCGCCGGGAAGACCATGGTCGTGACGAGCCTCGGCCTGCTGCTCGGCGGCCGCGCCGACCCGGGCCTGGTGCGCAACGGCACCGGGCGCGCGGTCGTCGAGGGCCGGCTCGAGCTGCCCGCCGACTCTCCGGTGGCGGCCCGGGCGGTGGAAGCCGGGGCCGAGCTGGACGACGGCGCGCTGCTGATCAGCCGCACCGTCTCCGCCGAGGGCCGCTCCCGGGCCTACGTGGGCGGCCGGGCCGTGCCGGTCGGCCTGCTCGCCGAGCTCGGCGAGGACCTGATCGCCGTGCACGGCCAGACCGACCAGCAGCGGCTGCTGCGCCCGGCCCGCCAGCGCGGCGCGCTGGACCGGTACGCGGGCGAGACCGTGGCCGGGCCGCTGGCCCGCTACCGGGAGACCTACCGCAGCCTGCGCGAGGTCTCCGCCACGCTGGAGGAGCTCACCACCCAGGCGCGCGAGCGCGCCCAGGAGGCCGACCTGCTCCGGTTCGGCCTGGACGAGATCGCCGCCGCCGAGCCGGTGGCCGGCGAGGACGTCGAGCTGGCCGCCGAGGCCGAGCGGCTCGGCCACGCCGACGCGCTCTCCTCCGCCGCCACCCTCGCCCACGCCGCGCTGGCCGGCGACCCGGCGGACCCGGAGGCGCTGGACGCCGGCACCCTGCTCGCGCAGTCCCGCCGCGCCCTGGACGCCGTGCGCCACCACGACGAGCGCCTGGCCGCGCTCGCCGACCGCGTCAACGAGGTCGGCTACCTGCTCGCCGACGTGGCCGGCGACCTGGCCGGGTACGCGGACGACCTCGACGCCGACCCCGTCCGGCTCGCCGCCGTCGAGGACCGCCGGTCCGTGCTGGCCCAGCTGCTGCGCAAGTACGGCGGCCCCGAGAACACCCTCGCCGAGGTGATCGCCTGGGCCGAGGCCGGCGCCGCCCGGCTCGCCGAACTCGACGGCGACGACGACCGGATCGACCAGCTCGGCGCCCGCGAGACGGAGCTGCGGGCCGAGTTGGCCGAGCTGGCCGCCGAGGTGTCGGCCGCCCGCCACGCCGCCGCCGGGCGCTTCGCCGAGGCCGTCTCCGCCGAGCTCGCCGAACTGGCCATGCCGCACGCCCGGGTGACCTTCTCGATCACCCGGGTCGACGACCTGTCCGGCATCGAGCTCGAGGGCCGCACCGTCGCCTACGGGCCGCACGGCGTGGACGAGGTCGAGGTGCTGCTCGCCCCGCACCCCGGGGCCCAGCCCCGGCCGATCGCCAAGGGCGCCTCCGGCGGTGAGCTGTCGCGGGTGATGCTCGCCGTCGAGGTGGTCTTCGCGGGCGCCGACCCCGTCCCCACCTACCTGTTCGACGAGGTGGACGCGGGCGTCGGCGGCAAGGCCGCGGTGGAGATCGGGCGCCGGCTGGCGAAGCTGGCCGAGTCCGCCCAGGTCGTGGTGGTCACCCACCTCCCGCAGGTCGCCGCCTTCGCGGACCGGCACCTGGTCGTGGAGAAGACCCACGACGGCACCGTGACCCGCAGCGGCGTCAAGGTGCTGAACGACGAGGAGCGGGTGCGCGAACTCTCGCGGATGCTGGCCGGCCTGGAGGACTCCGAGCTGGGCCGCGCCCACGCGGAGGAACTGCTGGCAGCGGCCCGGGCCCCGCGCCACCGCTAGCCGGGCGCGGCGGCCCCGCGGACGGACGGCGACGCGCCCCGGGTGCGGCCGACTGTCCAAGAGGGCCGCCGACCTGGCATGGTGGCGGCTGGACACTGGCTTTCCAGTCCCGAGCGCCGTCGGCGGGCAATCCTCGCGGAAGCGGCGCGCGAACCTGATCGAGTCGGATGCGAGAGAACGTGGACCATTCCGCCGCCCGGGCCGCCGCGGCCACCCCCGAACCGGGGCAGCTGCACGTGGTACTCGTCCTGGCCGCCAGCACCGGCGGCATCGGTGCGCACGTGCGCTCCCTCGCCCAGGGCCTGGTCGCCCACGGCGTGACCGTCACGGTCTGCGCCCCGGCCGGCACGGACGCCCTGTTCGGCTTCTCCCGCACCGGCGCCAGGTTCCACACCGTCGACATCACCCCCACCGCCGGCGCCCGCAGCGACGCCACCGCGATCGGCGAACTGCGCCGGGCCTTCACCGGTGCCGACGTCGTCCACGCGCACGGGCTGCGCGCCGGGCTGCTCTCCGACCTCGCGCTGCGCACCGCCGGCCGCTTCCCCGGCCTGCGCCCGGAGACCCCGCTGGTGGTCACCTCGCACCACGCGCTGCTGGCCACCGGCATGGAGCGCCGGCTGCAGCGGCTGATGGAGCGCCGGGTGGCGCGTGCCGCCGACCTCGTCCTCGGCGCCTCCTCCGACCTCGTCGCCCGGGCCCGTGAGCTGGGGGCCACCGACGCCCGGCTCGGCCCGGTGGCCGCCCCGCCGATGCCCGAGGGCCGGCTGGACCGGGCCGCCGCCCGTGCCGCCCTGCTCGGTGACGGACCGGACCGGCCGCTGGTGCTCGCGGTCGGCCGGCTCGTCCCGCAGAAGGCCTTCGGGCAGCTGCTGGACGCCACCCGCGAACTGTCCGCACTCGACCCGGAGCCGCTGCTGCTGCTCGCCGGGGACGGCCCGGAGGCGGCCGGACTGCGCGAGCGGGTGGCCGCCGAGAAGCTGCCGGTACGGCTGCTCGGCTACCGCACCGACGTCCCCGACCTGCTGGCCGCCGCCGACGCGGTGGTCGTCTCCAGCCGCTGGGAGGCCCGCTCGCTGGTCGTGCAGGAGGCGATGCGGGCCGGCGTGCCGGTCGTCGCCACCGCCGTCGGCGGGATCCCCGAACTGGTCGGCGACGCGGCCGTGCTGGTGCCCGCCGGGGACCCGGCCGCGCTCGGCCGGGCGGTGGCCGAGCTGCTGTCCGACCCGGCGCGCCGCGGGCGGCTGGCGGCGGCCGGCCGGCAGCAGGCCGAGACCTGGCCGGACGAGGCCGCCACCGTGGCCCAGGTGCTGAGCACCTACGACGAGCTGGTCCAGCGGGCCTGAGCCCCGGCCGGCCCTGACGGCCGCCGCCCCGGCCGGCCGGACCGCAGCCAGCCGCCCTAAGGCGTGTCTTGTGGATCACTGCCGGGGTCGCGGCGTCAGGGCACGCACCTCGCCGCGTTGTCGTCGGTCGCCGATGCTCCGCATGGACTCCCTCCTCCGCCTTGCGATGCACGCACCCTGACGCCGCGACCTATCCGACAAGATCCACAAGACACGCCCTAGACGGTCGCCTGTTCCACCCGGTCGGCCGCCAGGCCGTCCGGCTGGGCGGACAGGTAGGCGCCCCCGCAGGCGGTCAGCCGCAGCGCGGTGTCGATCAGCGGCACGTGGCTGAAGGCCTGCGGGAAGTTGCCGACCTGCCGCTTGAGCCGCGGGTCCCACTCCTCGGCGAGCAGCCCGATGTCGTTGCGCAGCCCGAGCAGCCGGTCGAACAGCTCGCGGGCCTCCTGCACCCGGCCGATCATGGCGAGGTCGTCGGCGAGCCAGAACGAGCAGGCCAGGAAGGCCCCTTCGTGCCCGGACAGGCCGTCGACGTTGTTGCCGCTCTCGTCGTGGGTCGGGTAGCGCAGCACGAAGCCGTCCTCCGTGGACAGCTCGCGCTGGATCGCCTCGATGGTGCCGATCACCCGCTTGTCGTCCGGCGGCAGGAAGCCGACCTGCGGGATGAGCAGCAGCGAGGCGTCCAGCTCCTTGCCCCCGTAGTACTGGGTGAAGGTGTTGCGCTCCGGGTCGTAGCCCCGCTCGCAGACGTCCCGGTGGATGGTCTCCCGCAGGCCGCGCCAGCGCTCCAGGTGCTCGTCGGACGGGGCGTCCTCGGGCGTCTGCTCCAGCAGCTTGATCGTCCGGTCGACGGCGACCCAGGCCATCACCTTGGAGTGGACGAAGTGCCGGCGGGGGCCGCGGACCTCCCAGATGCCCTCGTCCGGCTCCTGCCAGTGGTCCTCCAGGTACTCGATCAGGCGCAGCTGGAGGTGGTGGGCGTGGTCGTTGCGGACCAGACCGGTCATGTGGGCCAGGTGCAGCGCCTCGACGACCTCGCCGTAGACGTCGAGCTGGAGCTGGCCGGCGGCGCCGTTGCCGACCCGGACGGGCTGGGAGCCCTCGTAGCCGGGCAGCCAGTCCAGCGAGGACTCGGTGAGCTCGCGCTCGCCGGCGATGCCGTACATGATCTGCAGGTTCTCCGGGTCGCCGGCGACCGCCCGCAGCAGCCACTCGCGCCAGGCGCGGGCCTCGTCGCGGTAGCCGGTGCGCAGCAGCGAGGAGAGCGTGATGGCCGCGTCGCGGAGCCAGGTGTAGCGGTAGTCCCAGTTGCGCTCGCCGCCGATGTCCTCCGGCAGCGAGGTGGTGGGGGCCGCGACGATGCCGCCGGTGGGGGCGTAGGTGAGGCCCTTGAGGGTGATCAGGGAGCGGATCACGGCCTCGCGGTACGGGCCCTGGTAGGTGCACTGGCCGGCCCACTCGTGCCAGAAGTCGGCGGTGGCGTCGAGCATCTCCTCGGCGTCCGGGGGCGTGGGCGGGTCCAGGTGGGAGGCCTGCCAGGTGAGGGCGAAGGCGATCCGCTCGCCGGCGGTGACGGTGAAGTCGGCGTAGGTGGTGAGGTCGCGGCCGTAGGTCTCGGCCTCGCCGTCCAGCCAGACCGAGTCGGGCCCGGCGACGGCGACGGTGCGGTGCCCGCCGTCGGCCTGCTCGACCCGGTGCACCCAGGGGACCACCCGGCCGTAGGAGAAGCGCATCCGCACGGCCGAGCGCATCCGGACGGTGCCGGCGACGCCCTCGACGATCCGGATCACCTGCGGGACGGCGTCGCGGCCGGCGAGCGGGCGCGGCGGCATGAAGTCGATCACCCGGACGGTGCCGCCTTGGGCGTCCCACTCCTGCTCCAGGATCAGCGAGTCGCCCCGGTAGCGGCGGCGGTCGGCGGGGACGGCCGGGGCGGCGGCGGTGGGCGGCGGGACCCGCAGGTCGCCGGTGTCGGTGAAGCGGGCGGCGACGGCCGGTGCGGCGGGGGCGGGGACCTCGCTCACGACGGCTTCGGCCGGCCCGATCCGCCAGAAGCCGTGTTCATCGGTGCCGAGCAGGCCGGCGAACACGGCCGGCGAGTCGAAGCGGGGCAGGCAGAGCCAGTCCACCGCCCCGTCCCTGCTGACCAGGGCAGCGGTCTGCATGTCCCCGATGAGTGCGTAGTCCTCGATACGGCCGGCCACGTGGATCTCCAGTTCGCAATGTGGTCAGGACGCAACGGCGATCCGGGGGAGCGAGCGGTCTGCGGGGCCGGAGGTCCACCCCGGGACGTCCGGCCCGCCGGGGGGTGGTGGCGGGCCTTGCTGGAGTGTCCGTGCGGGGCCCGGTCGAGCCCCTGGAGCGGGTGGGGAGGAACTGGATTACGGGGAGGTCCGGTCGCGCATCGGGGACCGGGAGTGTCCTGACGCTCCCACGCCCTCCGCGTGCTCGTGCTGTCGGCGATGCGTCCGTGCAGCTTACGACGGACGAAAGGGGCGAAGCACGCGGGCGCAGCCTCGTGTGGCGCCACAATTCGGCGGAAATGCCGTGCATCGCGAGGGTGTCGCCGAGGATGGCCCGGACGGATCAGCCCCGGCTGGTCCCGGTGGAGGGGCTGTCATGGCCCGAACGGGGTGCCCCGGGGTGGCCCGGTCCGGCCGTGGTGCGACCGGTGTGACTGCTGGGCCGGATGGTGCGCCGGTGGTGCGCCCCGCGTACGCCCCCGGGGTGCCGCGAGCGGGCCGGAAGGCGTCCCGTCCGGGTCACTGATACCCTGGTATCCCGTGGACCGGTGGGATCAAACGCCCCGGACCAGCCGAATCGACGACCCTCCGAGCGCCGTGCTCCGCACCGGCCTCCCGTCGCCAGGCGAGCCGCGAGCCTCCCACCACGTCACCTTCGACACGCGACCCACGGGAGCCCCCTCTTGGCACAGCCCCATTCCGGCAAGGCAGCGAACGGCCGCGCCGTGACGACCAAGCACCTCTTCGTCACCGGGGGTGTCGCCTCGTCGCTCGGCAAGGGCCTCACCGCCTCCAGCCTCGGCGCGCTGCTCAAGGCCCGCGGCCTGCGCGTGACGATGCAGAAGCTCGACCCGTACCTCAACGTGGACCCGGGCACCATGAACCCGTTCCAGCACGGTGAGGTCTTCGTCACCGACGACGGCGCCGAGACCGACCTGGACATCGGCCACTACGAGCGGTTCCTCGACACGAACCTGCACGGCTCGGCCAACGTCACCACCGGCCAGGTGTACTCCACGGTCATCGCCAAGGAGCGCCGCGGCGAGTACCTGGGCGACACCGTCCAGGTCATCCCGCACATCACCAACGAGATCAAGTCCCGGATCCGCCGGATGGCGACCGAGGACGTCGACGTGGTGATCACCGAGGTCGGCGGCACCGTCGGCGACATCGAGTCGCTGCCGTTCCTGGAGGCCGTCCGCCAGGTCCGCCACGAGGTCGGCCGGGACAACGTGTTCTTCGTGCACGTCTCCCTGCTGCCGTACATCGGCCCCTCGGGCGAGCTGAAGACCAAGCCCACCCAGCACTCCGTCGCCGCGCTGCGCAACATCGGCATCCAGCCCGACGCCGTCGTGCTGCGCGCCGACCGCGAGGTCCCGCAGGCCATCAAGCGCAAGATCTCGCTGATGTGCGACGTGGACGAGGAGGCCGTGGTCGCGGCCATCGACGCCAAGTCGATCTACGACATCCCCAAGGTCCTGCACGGCGAGGGCCTGGACGCCTACGTGGTGCGCAGGCTCGACCTGCCGTTCCGCGACGTCGACTGGACCACCTGGGACGACCTGCTGCGCCGCGTTCACGAGCCGCAGCACATCGTCAAGGTCGCGCTGGTCGGCAAGTACATCGACCTCCCGGACGCCTACCTGTCGGTGACCGAGGCGCTGCGCGCCGGCGGCTTCGCCAACAACGCCCGGGTCGAGATCAAGTGGGTCACCTCGGACGACTGCGAGACCCCCGAGGGCGCCCGGGAGCAGCTCGGAGACGTGGACGCGATCTGCATCCCCGGCGGCTTCGGCGACCGCGGCGTCAACGGCAAGGTCGGCGCCATCACCTACGCCCGCGAGAACAAGGTCCCGCTGCTCGGCCTCTGCCTGGGCCTGCAGTGCGTCGTGATCGAGGCGGCCCGCAACCTGGCCGGCCTGCCCGAGGCGAACTCCACCGAGTTCGACGCCGCGGCCAAGCACCCGGTCGTCTCCACCATGGCCGAGCAGCTGGCCATCGTCGACGGCAAGGGCGACCTGGGCGGCACCATGCGCCTGGGCCTGTACCCGGCCAAGCTCGCCGAGGGCTCCATCGTGCGCGAGGTCTACGCCGGCGAGCAGTACGTCGAGGAGCGTCACCGCCACCGCTACGAGGTCAACAACGCGTACCGCGCGGACCTCGAGAAGACCGGTCTGCAGTTCTCCGGCCTCTCGCCCAAGGGCGACCTGGTGGAGTACGTCGAGTACCCCCGCGAGGTGCACCCGTACCTGGTCGCCACCCAGGCCCACCCGGAGCTGAAGTCCCGCCCGACCCGCCCGCACCCGCTGTTCGCGGGCCTGGTCAAGGCCGCCATCGAGATCAAGACCGCCACTGCCGAGTAATCGTCGGTCGTTCACCGGACGGCGGCCCCGCGATTCCCGCGGGGCCGCCGTCCGGCGTTAGATTGTGTCGTACTGACGAAAAGGGGAGAGCGATGGACGAGCAGAGCGACCTGGTGATCGCCGACGCGGCCGAGGAGTGGGAGGTCCGGGAGAGCCGGACGCCGTTCCAGGGCAAGGTCACCGGAGTGCGCAGCGAGGAGGTCCGGATGCCCGACGGCAGCTGGGCCCGCCGTGACTACCAGACCCACCCGGGCTCGGTCTCCGTGCTCGCCCTGGACGACAAGGAGCGGGTGCTCGTCCTGCGGCAGTACCGCCACCCCGTCCGCCACCGCCTCTGGGAGCTGCCGGCCGGGCTGCTGGACGTGCCCGGCGAGAACCCGTGGCACGCCGCCCGGCGCGAGCTGTTCGAGGAGGCACACTGCTGCGCCGACACCTGGCGCGTCCTGGTGGACTTCTACACCTCCCCGGGCGGCACCGACGAGGCGCTGCGGATGTTCCTCGCCACCGACCTCTCGGCCGCCGAGGGCGAGCGCTACGAGGCGCACGGCGAGGAGCAGGAGATCGAGGTCGCCTGGGTGCCGGTGCCGGAGCTGATCCGGCTGATCCAGGCCGGGCTGCTGCACAACCCGACCCTGATCACCGGCACCCTCGCCCTGCACGCCGCCCTCACCGGGGCGGACGGACTGGACGCGCTGCGCCCGGCGGACTCGCCCTGGCCGGCCCGGCCCTTCGAGGCGTGAGCGAACGGCCCGGCCGCCCGCGGCCGCGCCGCGGTTGATCCACGGGGGTGATTTACCGGTTCGTACGACCGGATGTCACCTCGGCTGAGCCGGACGGTCGAACTACGCTTCGCAGACAGGGCGCCCGTCCCGGGCCGCCCCCGCGGAGCGCCGGATGACGTCGGGAGTGGCACGGGTGGCGAGGAAGACGGCGACGATGGACCCCGGCCCCGACGCGCCCCCCGGGGCCGTCCCCGGCCTGGACCGGCTGCCGGCCGGGCCCGCGCTGTTCGTCGGGCGGCGGGCCGAACTGGCCGCACTGCGGGCGGCCGCGGCCCGCCCGGCCAGCGGCCGCAGCACGGTGCTGGTGCTGGCCGGGCGCCCCGGCTCCGGACGCACCGCGCTGGCGGCCCGCTTCGCCCGCACCGTCGCCGCCGACCACCCCGACGGCGTGCTCTTCGCGCGCCTGTCCGCGGCCGACGGCGGCCGGGTGCCGCCCGCCCGGGCCGCCCGGCTGCTGCTGGAGCAGCTCGACCCCGAGGCCCCGGTGCCGCTGCCCGGGGCCGTCGGGGACGGGCGGGACGAACCGGCCTGCGTGGCGCTGCGCGAGGCGCTGGCCGGCCGCCGGGTGCTGGTGGTCCTGGACGACGTCCGCGACGCCGGGCAGCTGTGGCCGCTGCTCGCGGACGAGCCGGGCTGCCTGGTGCTCGCCACCACCGCCGGACCGCTCACCGGGATCGAGGACATCGACCCGGTGATCCTCGGCGGGCTCGACCGGCAGGCCTCCGGCGAGTTGCTCGCCGACCTGGTCGGCGGTACCAGGATCTCCTGCGACCCGGTCGGCGGGGCCGATCTGGCGGAGGCGTGCGCGGCGCGCCCGGCCGCGCTGCGGCTGATGGCCGGGTGGCTGCGCGGCAACCCGAAGGCGGCGGTCACCGAGGCGGCGGCCGAGCTCACCCGGGTGGTCGGCGAGGAGTCGGAGCGGGGGGCGGCGCCGAAGCGGAAGGGCGGGCGCCAGGGCGGGGCGGCCGGGGGGACGGAGACGGCGGTGGGGAGCGCGGCGGTGGCGGCCGAGGGGGCCGCGCCGGCTCCCGGAACCGGGGGAATCGCGGGCACCGCGGGTGCTGAGGGCGCCGTGGGTGCCCCGGGGGAGTCCGGGAGGCCGGGGAAGGCCGAGCGGTCCGGGCAGCCCCGGAAGCCCGGGGACCGCCGCAAGCAGCCCAAGGACCGGGAGCCGGAGAAGTCCGCGGGCGCCGCCCGGCCGGCGGAGGAGCCCCTGGCCGGTACCGCCGCCGGGGACCAGGCGTCCTGGGTCAAGCCCGGGCCGGAGCCGGCCGAGCCGGTGCCCGTTCCCGACAACGACCCGCTGATCGGCGCGTTCACCCTGCTGTACGGCACGCTCCCGGCGGCCCAGGCGCGGATGCTGCGCGCCCTCACCCTCGCCCCGGCGCAGACCGCCGACCCGCGCACCGCCTCGGCCCTGGTCGGCTGCCCGGCGCCGGAGGCGGCCGCGACGCTGGCGGCGCTGGCCGAGCACGAGCTGCTCGGGAAGGAGGCCCCGGCCGCCGACGGCAGCCCGCGCTACCGGGTGCCCGGCCGGCTCTACCCGCGGCTCGTCCGGCTGCGGGAGCGGGAGGACCGGCCGGCCGAGACCGAACTCGCCCGGGCCCGGCTGCTGGAGCGGCTGGTGCGCCTCACCGAGTCGGCGCGCGCCCTGCTGGACCCGGCGGGCGGCCCCGCCCCCGACCCGCTGCCCGCCCCGCTGCGGCTCGGCTCGGCCGGGCACGCCCGGGAGTGGCTGCTCGGGGAGCGGGACCTGTTGCTCGGCGCGGTCGCCGACGCGATCGGCCAGGGCGACCTGGACGGCTCGGCCGGCCGGCTGGTCACGGCCCTGCTGCGGGCCCTGCCGCTGACCGGCGCCGCGGCCCCCGCGGACCTCTACCGGCTGCACGAGCTGGTGCTGACCGTCGCCGAACGGCACGGCAAGCCGCGCCGGGCCTCGGCGGCGCTGCTCAACCTGGGGGACCTCCAGGTGGCGGCGGGCCGCTGGGAGCAGGCCGGTGCGCACTACCGGGCCGCCCTGGAGCACGCCCGGACGGCCGACGACGAGCCGCTGTGCGCGCGGGCCCTGGAGGGTGCGGCCGGCTGCCACCGGGCGCTCGGCGACGCCGTGCGCGCCGCCGACTGGTACGGGCGGGCGCTCGGCCTGCGGCAGTCGCTGGGCGACCAGGCCGCGGAGGCGAGGCTGCTCGCCCGGGTGGCCGAGGCGCACACCGCGCAGCGCAGGTTCGACGAGGCGGACCGGGAGTACCGGGCGGCCCTGTCGGTGCTGCGCCGCCTCGGCGACGAACGCGGCCGGGAGGCCGTCGGCGCCGCCCTGGCGGACCTGCGGGAACGCGTCGACGCCGGGTGGTGAGAGGCCTTTAGGGGGTATTGTCGAAGATGCCCGGTTCATACGCTTTTGGCGGGAAGATCGCAGGGGAAGCCTACGAACCTGCCAATGTGTTCGGCAGATTTATTCACTTTGGAAGGCTGACACGCCGACTGGGCTTCATTACACTCGAACTCAGTCGCGCAGCGATCCATGCCCCGGGCTGCCCCGGAGGCTTCCCCACGTGCGCGTCGCCCGCCGGTCTTCTCCGGTAGGGACCCCCATGGCAAGAGGACGTGTTTAGCCGTGAAGGTCGGCATCCCCCGCGAGGTCAAGAACCACGAGTACCGCGTGGCCATCACGCCCGCCGGCGTGCATGAGCTGGTCCGCAACGGACACGAGGTCTACATCGAGGACAACGCCGGTGTCGGCTCCTCGATCCCCAACGAGGAGTACGTGGCCGCCGGCGCCACCATCCTCCCCACCGCCGACGAGGTGTGGGCCACCGCCGACCTGCTGCTGAAGGTCAAGGAGCCCATCGCCTCCGAGTACCACCGGCTGCGGAAGGGCCAGACCCTCTTCACGTACCTGCACCTCGCGGCCGACCGTGCCGGCACCGACGCGCTGGTCGCCTCCGGCACCACCGCCATCGCGTACGAGACCGTGCAGCTCGGCAACGGCGCCCTGCCGCTGCTCGCCCCGATGTCCGAGGTCGCGGGCCGGCTGGCCCCGCAGGTCGGCTCGTACCACCTGATGCGCCCGGCCGGCGGCCGCGGCGTGCTGCCGGGCGGCGTGCCCGGCACCCACCCGGCGAAGGCCGTCGTCATCGGCGGTGGCGTCTCCGGCTGGCACGCGGCCACCATCGCCATCGGCATGGGCTACGACGTGACCCTGCTCGACCGCGACATCAACAAGCTGCGCGAGGCCGACCGCATCTTCGGCACGAAGATCAAGGCCATCGTCTCCAACACCTTCGAGCTGGAGAAGGCCGTCATCGAGGCCGACCTGGTCATCGGCGCGGTGCTGATCCCGGGCGCCAAGGCCCCGAAGCTCGTCACCAACGAGCTGGTCTCCCGCATGAAGCCGGGCTCCGTGCTCGTCGACATCGCCATCGACCAGGGCGGCTGCTTCGAGGACTCGCACCCGACCACGCACGCCGAGCCGACCTTCCAGGTCCACAACTCGGTCTTCTACTGCGTGGCCAACATGCCGGGCGCCGTCCCGAACACCTCCACCTACGCGCTGACCAACGCGACGATGCCCTACGTCGTCGAGCTGGCCAACCGCGGTTGGAAGGAGGCGCTGCGCCGCGACCCGGCGCTCGCCAAGGGCCTGAACGTCCACGAGGGCCAGATCACCTTCCCCGCCGTGGCCGAGGCCTTCGGCCTGGAGTCGGTCTCCCTGGAGAGCGTGCTCGCCTGATCCACCAGACCGCCCGGCGGTCCTTCGCCCCCGACCCTCTCCCCCCGGGCCGGGGGCTTCGCCGTGCCCGTGAACGGGCGGGGGAGCGGGCGGGTCGCTCTGTCGTCAATTTCCGTGGGTCGCGTCACCCGACCGCAGAAACGTTAGGGTCAACGGCCCACTCATCCCTTGACATCGGCCCGCCTGATAGTCGACACATCCTGCCCACTACCGTGGATTGTGTTGCTGCGAACGCCTGGAACGGCCTAGAGTCGCAAACCGTCGGCATGCTGCCACGCTGACGAATCGACATAGAGTCCTGGATGCCCAAGGAGGTAAGACGACTTGTGAATGAGTCGACATTTGCTCCCGGGGGTGGTCAGCCAGGACTGGCGGAGCGCACCGCCGGCCAGCCGAGTGAGGAGCCCGGGGCCCGGCAGGCCACCGTGGGCTCGGCCGAGGTCGGCTCGGTCGCACTCCGTACCTTCGAAGCACGCCAGAACACAGCACAGGTGACCACGGTGACCGAACACGACACCGACTTGGCGGCCTACGGAGTGGGCTACGGCGACTTCGCCTACGGCGCCTACGACGACCCGGACGCCGAGTACGAGCCGGATCCGGAGTACGCCGCCACGCTGGCCCCGGACGCCGCCCGCCAGCGCCGCGAGCGGGTCGGCCCGACCGGCCGCCCGCTGCCGTACTTCCCGATCCCCGCGCCGGTCGCCGAGCACGGCCCCGCCCAGATCATCGCGATGTGCAACCAGAAGGGCGGCGTCGGCAAGACCACGTCGACCATCAACCTGGGTGCCGCGCTCGCCGAGTACGGCCGCCGGGTGCTGCTCGTCGACTTCGACCCGCAGGGCGCGCTCTCCGTCGGACTGGGCGTCAACCCGATGGAGCTCGACGTCACCGTCTACAACCTGCTCATGGAGCGGGGCCTGACGGCCGATGAGGTGCTGCTCAAGACGGCCGTGCCGGGCATGGACCTGCTGCCGTCCAACATCGACCTCTCCGCGGCCGAGGTGCAGCTGGTCAGCGAGGTGGCCCGGGAGTCCGCGCTGGCGCGCGCCCTGAAGCCGCTGCTGCCCGACTACGACTACGTCATCATCGACTGCCAGCCCTCGCTGGGCCTGCTGACGGTCAATGCGCTGACGGCCGCTCACAGCGTCATCGTCCCGCTCGAGTGCGAGTTCTTCGCGCTGCGCGGCGTCGCGCTGCTGACCGAGACCATCGAGAAGGTGTGCGAGCGACTCAACCCCGAGCTGCGCCTGGACGGCATCCTCGCCACCATGTACGACTCGCGCACCGTGCACAGCCGTGAGGTGCTGGCGCGCGTCGTCGAGGCGTTCGGCGAGCACGTCTTCCACACCGTCATCGGGCGGACCGTGCGCTTCCCCGAGACCACCGTCGCCGGCGAGCCGATCACGACGTACGCGACCAACTCGGTCGGCGCCGCCGCCTACCGCCAGCTCGCCAGGGAGGTGCTCGACCGGTGCCGCCCCGCCGAGTGAGTCTCCCGGGTGCCGACGAGCTGTTCCGGACCACCGGCGGGATGGCGCTGTCGCCGTCCCTCGCGCCGCGTCCGGCCGCCGAGGCATCCAGACCGGAGACCGCGCGGAACGCCGGCGGCACGGACGGGCAGGACGGCGCCGAGGGCACCCAGGACGCCAACGGCACGCAGGACGCCCAGCGCGCCGGCGGGGCCGGACGCAGGCCGTCCCAGGACCAGCAGCCGGCCTCCGTGCCGGCACCCGCGCAGCCGCCCGTCCAGCGGTCCGCCGCACCGGCGGGCTCCCCGGGGGCCGCGCAGGCCGCCGCCGGCGGCCGCGCAGCAGCCCCCGCGCCGGGCGGCCGCCAGCACGCCGGCACCGCCGAGGAGGCGCCGGGCACCGCCGGGCGCGCCCGGCCGCGCGGCCGCGCGCCGCGCCGCCCCAGCGGGCGCGAGCGGCACGACGAGAAGATCACCGTGTACGTGTCCGCCGAGGAGCTCATGGACCTGGAGCACACCCGGCTGGTGCTGCGCGGCGAGCACGGCCTGGCCGTGGACCGCGGGCGGATCGTCCGGGAGGCCATCGCGGTCGTCCTGGCGGACCTGGAGCAGCGCGGCGAGGCCTCCATCCTGGTGCGGCGGCTGCGCGGGCGGTAGCCGCCCCTGAGGGCCCTCGGGGCCCCGCCCCGGCCTCCCGGGCCGGTCCGCCCGCCCTCCGGCCCCTGACGGCCCGCTGCCGGGCGTTCCGGCGGTTCGGTGGTGTGGCCCGCGGTCCGCGGTGCTCGGGGCGCGCAGTCGGCGGTGCGGCCGCCGTCCGCTCCGCTCTGTTCCGCTCTGCTCTGCTCGTCGTCCGGTGGGCGGCTGTACCGCGGCGCCCGCGTCCGCCGGGTCGGCCGGCCGCCGCGTTCGTACGAGCTCGCGCGGGTGGTGCCCCTCGCCCGGTCCGGCGGCGGGCCCGCCGCCGCGGCGTGTCGGCGCCCCCGGGGCCGGCCGGGCGGGCGGCGCGGGTGAAGATGGACCGCCATGCCGAGCACCGCCGAACCACCCGCCACCCCCGTGGACGCGCCTGCGGGCGTGCCCCCCGAGCCGTCCCCGGACGTGCCCCCGAGGGGGTCGGGGAACGCCTCCGAGGAGGCCCCGCGGGGCGGCTTCCGGGTGCGGCTGGACAACTTCGAGGGCCCCTTCGACCTGCTGCTCAGCCTCATCGCCAAGCACCGGCTCGACGTGACCGAGGTGGCGCTGGCCACCGTCACGGACGACTTCATGGCGCACATCCGGGCGATGGGCCCGGACTGGGACCTGGACGCGGCGACCGAGTTCCTGGTCGTCGCCGCCACCCTGCTCGACCTCAAGGCCGCCCGGCTGCTGCCCGCCGCCGAGGTCGAGGACGAGGAGGACCTCGCCCTGCTCGAGGCCCGCGACCTGCTGTTCGCCCGGCTGCTGCAGTACCGGGCGTACAAGCGGGCGGCGGCCCTGTTCGGCGAGCGCTGGGCCGCCGAGCTGGCGCGGCGCCCGCGCACCGTCGGGCTGGAGCCCCGGCACGCCGAGCTGCTGCCCGAGGTGGTCCTCGGCATCGGGCCGGAGCGGCTCGCGCAGCTGGCGGCCAAGGCCATGGAGCCCAGGCCGAAGCCGGTGGTGTACGTCGACCACATCCACACCCCGCCGGTCAGCGTGCGGGAGCAGGCCGGGCTGGTGGTGGCGCTGCTCACCGAGCTCGGCGAGGCGTCCTTCCAGCGGCTCGTCGAGGACGCGCCGGACACCCTGGTGGTGGTCGCCCGGTTCCTGGCGCTGCTGGAGCTGTACCGGGAACGGGTGCTGGCCTTCGAGCAGCCGGAGGCGCTGGGCGAGCTGCTGGTGTGCTGGGTGGCCGGGACGGAACGGGGTGAGGTGGCGGTGACGGACGAGTTCGACCGGCCGGCGGGCGAGGCCGCGGCGGCGGAACGGGCCGCGGCCGCGGGCCGGGGCGAGGAGGACGGGCGCTGATGGGTTCGGGCACGGGCACGGGTACGGGCGGGAACGAGGGCGGCGGGCGGCCGGCGCGGCGCCCGCTCGGGCTGCCGGGGCGGCCGCGGGCGCAGGAGTGGCTGGAGCCGGCCTTCGAGCTGCTGCCGGAGCCGGTGGCGGCTCCTGAGCCGGAGCCGGGTCCGGTGGCGGAGTCGGGCGCGGGCGGGGCGCCGGCGCGGCTGGTGGGGACGGGCGCGGTGGGGCCGGACGGCGGGGTGCGGGTGGTGCCCCGGGCCGGTGGCCAGGCCGGGCAGCAGGTCGTGCACCAGAAGTCGGCTCCGTCGACTTCCGGTGCGTCGGCGGCGGACCGGAGCGCCGGACCGGCCGTGGCGCAGGCCCCGGCCGCCGCCGCGGACGAGGGGCTCACCGCGGCCGGGCTCAGGGCCGAACTGGAGGCGATCCTGATGGTCGTCGACGAGCCGGCCACCGAGGACCGGCTGGCCGGGGTGCTGGCGCGCCCCCGGGCGGCGGTGGCCGCGGCGCTGCGCGAGCTGTCCGCCGAGTACACCGCCCAGGGCCGGGGGTTCGACCTGCGGCTGGTCGCCGGCGGGTGGCGGTTCTACAGCCGTGACACCTGCGCCCCGGCCGTCGACCGCTTCCTGCTGGACGGCCAGCAGGCCCGTCTGACGCAGGCCGCGCTGGAGACCCTGGCGGTCGTCGCCTACCGGCAGCCGGTGTCCAGATCCCGGGTTTCCGCCGTCCGTGGTGTGAACTGTGACGGCGTGATGCGTACCCTGGTACAGCGAGGACTGGTGGAAGAGGCCGGATCCGAGCCCGAAACAGGTGCGATCCTGTATCGGACGACGAACTACTTCCTGGAACGGATGGGGCTCCGCGGCCTGGATGAGCTGCCGGAGCTCGCTCCCTTCCTGCCCGAGGTCGACGACGTGGAAGCGGAGTCCCTGGAGGGCACGATGATCGCGGAGGCGGTCGCCGCCGCTGCCGTGCAGGCCGTGGACGGCAGTGGCGAGGCCGGTCGGGCTGCGCCTGATCGGTAGGGGGCGGTGAGGTCGGCCGAAACGACCGCACATCCCAGACGGAACGACGTACGGACACTTTGATGCGTAGCAGTGGCAACGGCAGGAACAGCAGCGGCGGCGGCAGCGGTCGCGGCGGACAGGGCGGGGGCCGGGGCGGCGGCTCCTACGGAGGCGGCAGCGGCGGCGGCCGCGGCGGCTCGGGCTCGGGCTCGCGCGGAGGTTCGTACGGCGGTGGCGGTGGCGGCGGTCGCGGCGGGTCCGCGTCCGGTTCGCGGGGCGGTTCGTACGGCGGCGGTTCGTACGGTGGCGGCTCCGGTTCGCGGGGCGGCTCGTACGGCGGCGGCTCCGGTTCGCGGGGCGGTTCCGGTGCGTCCGGGCGCGACGGGCGCCGCGACGACCGCAGGGACGACCGCCGCGACGACCGCCGGTACCCGGACCGCCCGCTGCGGCCCGAGGAGCGGCGCTACGACCGCCCCGAGTACGGCGGCGGCCCCAACGCCACCCCCGCCCGCGGCGGCTTCGCCGGCCGGCGCCCCGGCCCGGCCCCGCGCCCGCGCCGTGAGGGCCAGGGCGCCCCGGGCGACCCGCGCCGTCAGCCGCAGCGCTCGCGCGAGCTGCAGGCGAAGATCGAGGACGCCGTCCTCGCCCGCCACGACAAGCCCGCGGTCAAGCTGCCGAAGACCTTCGGCGAGCCCGAGGGCGAGCGTCTGCAGAAGGTGCTGGCCCGGGCCGGCATCGGCAGCCGCCGCGCCTGCGAGGAGCTGATCGAGCAGGGCCGCGTCGAGGTCAACGGCCGACTCGTCACCGAGCAGGGCAAGCGGGTCGACCCGCAGAACGACGAGATCAAGGTGGACGGCCTGACCGTCGCCACCCAGTCGTACCTCTTCTTCGCGCTCAACAAGCCGGCCGGCGTGGTCTCCACCATGGAGGACCCGGACGGGCGCCAGTGCCTCGGCGACTACGTGACCAACCGGGAGACCCGGCTGTTCCACGTCGGCCGCCTGGACACCGAGACCGAGGGCATCATCCTGCTCACCAACCACGGTGAGCTGGCCCACCGCCTCACCCACCCGCGGTACGGCGTGACCAAGACCTACCTGGCCGCCATCCAGGGGCCGATCCCGCGTGACCTGGGCAAGCAGCTGGCCCAGGGCATCGAGCTGGAGGACGGCTACGCGCGCGCCGACAGCTTCAAGGTGGTCTCCAACGTCGGCAAGAACTACCTGGTCGAGGTGACCCTGCACGAGGGCCGCAAGCACATCGTCCGCCGGATGCTGGCCGAGGCCGGCTTCCCGGTCGAGAAGCTGGTGCGCACCCACTTCGGCCCGATCGCCCTGGGCGACCAGAAGTCGGGCTGGCTGCGCCGCCTGACCAACCCCGAGGTCGGTCAGCTGATGCGCGAGGTCGGTCTGTAGACCGCAGCCGTGCCCGCGGTCTCCACCGCGGTCTCCTCCGAGGGCCTCCCCGCCGAGTGGCGGGGAGGCCCTCGGCCGTTCGTCGGGGGTGGGCTGTGAGCCGGGCCGCACCCCTGGTCACGGCCTTGTCAGCGTCATGATCCGTGGCAGAGGATGGCCACCGGACCACCGCCCGCCCCGTGGCGGGACTGCGCCAGGTCGTGCGCCGGTGGGGGGCGAACGGGGGAGACGGCGTCGTGTCGGATGCACCACTCAGCGCACTGGGACTCGCCGAGCCGGACGGGCAGGTCTACGCGGCGCTGGTGGCCAATCCGCAGTCCACCGCGGAGGAGCTGGCCGAGAGCTGCGGCCTGACGCTCCAGCAGAGCGCGCGGGCCCTGGACCGGCTCGCGCAGCAGGGCATGGCGACCCGGGCCCCGGTGGACCGGCACCGCTTCCTGCCGGTCGCCCCCGACGTCGCGATCGGCACCCTGATAGGCCACCGGGAGTCCGAACTGCGGCACGCCCGGGCCGAGATGCACCGTCTGATGGACGCCTTCCGGGAGGCCTCGCGGTACACCGACCCGGCGCACTCGGTGGAGGTGCTGACCGGCGGCGAGGCGATCGCGCAGCGCCTGGAGCACATCACCGAGACCAGCCAGTACCAGGTCCGCGGCTTCGACCGTCCGCCGTACATCCAGGACCCGGTGGCGCCGATCCCCCTGCAGCGGCGGCGGCTGCGCGAGGGCCTGCGGCTGCGGACGATCTACGACCGGGACGCGGTGGCCTGGCCCGGGCGACTGGAGCGGAACATCCTGGCCGGGGTGGCGGACGGCGAGGAGGCGAGGGTCCGGCCGTCCCTGCCGATGAAGATGATCATGTCGGACGACCGGATGGCGATCATCCCGATCAGCGTGGGCGACAGCGTCCTCGACGCCGCGTACGTCATCCACCCCTCCGCGCTGCTCCAGGCGCTGGACACGCTGTTCGAGGCCGAGTGGGAGCGGGCCGTGCAGCTGCAGGCCGCGATCGGCACCGGCGACGCCGGGCTGGAGCCGGAGGCCGACCACCGCAAGCTGCTGGGCCTGCTGGCGGCCGGCCTCACCGACGAGTCGATCGCGCGGTCGCTCGGCTGGAGCGCCCGGACCACCCAGCGGCGGCTGCAGAGCCTGATGCGCTCGCTGGGCGCCACCACCCGCTTCCAGGCCGGGATGGCGGCCCGGGAGCGGGGCTGGCTCTGAGGGCGGGGCCCGCTCCGGGTGCGGAGCCTGGTGCGGGTGCGGGTGCGGGTGCGGGTGCGGGTGCGGGTGCGGAGCCGGGGCCGGCGCCGGGTGCGGGGCCGGGTGTCAGCTCCAGGGGGTGAGGGTGGCCCAGCGGTGGTCCGGGCCGCGCTCGACCTTCAGCAGGCCCTGGACGGCCGAGCGGTTCAGCCGTCCGTAGATGTGGGGGAAGAGCACGTCGGGGGTGGCCCCGGGCGGCGGTGCGCCGTTCGGGGCCTCCCACTTGACCATCGGCTCCACCAGCGACTCCTCGATCAGCAGCACCATCAGCGGGTCGGGAGTGTCGGCGAAGAAGGCGTTGGCCACCGCGAGCGCCGTCTGCTCGTCCGCCGAGCAGTGGATGAACCCGTCGGTGAGCAGCGACGCGGTGGCGTACGGCCGACCGGGGTCGGCCAGCCAGTCGTCCAGGGGTGCGAGGTGGAGGATCATGTTCCTGTTGTACCCGGTTTGGTCCTGAGCGGTCGTCACGAGGGGCCCGGTGTCCGGTGGGGTCTCCGGGCCGGGCCGGGCCGGCGCCCGGTGCGGCCCGGGCGCCGGCGTCCGGTGCGGTCAGAGCCCGGCGACCCTGCCGGCGGCGGAGACCTCGTACACCAGCGTGACCGTCCGGCGGGCGCCCGGCCCGAGCGGCACGTCCCAGCGGAGGATGCCCTCGGCGTCGAAGGAGTCCGGCGACGGGGAGCACTCCTCCTTGCGCAGCCGGACCTCGACCGCCGCCACCTCGGAGACCGGCACCCGCTCGCGGACCGTGACGACCTGCTCGTCCCGCTCCTCCGGACCGGAGAACCGGGACAGGTGCAGCCGCACCGTCCGGGTGGTCGTCTGGCGGCCGGTGAGCCCGGCCGTGGCCTGGCGGCTCTCGCTCTCGCGGACCACCCGGTAGCCGTCCGAGCTGCCGAACGCCAGCTCGGCCCCGGCTCCGGCCGCGGTGAAGCGCAGTTCGCCCCGGCCGGTGAAGCCGCTGCCGCGCACCAGCTCCACGGGCCCGGCCAGCAACGGGTGCCCGGCCGCGTTGCGGAACCGGACGACCTGGGTGACCAGCGGGGACAGCTCCGGCGCGCAGGCGTACTCGCTGGTGGCCGGCACGGTGAACGAGCCCAGCGGCACCCGGTGCGCCCGGCCGTCGGAGGGCACGGTGGCCGCGGCGGGTGCGGGCAGCACCCGGACCTCCCCGCCGTCGTCCACGCCCGGCACCCCGGCGGCCGGACCGAGTTCGCTGATCGTCTCCTCGCGCAGTTCGACCTCGACCGTGCGACGCTCCTCCGCGGTGCGCTCGCGCAGCACCAGGACGTCCTCGGCGACGGCCGGCGGGTCGGTGGCGAGGGCCGACCGGGCGGTGGAGAAGGTGAGCCGGACGCCCGTCCAGTCCTCGCCGGTGCGCTGCCAGACCACCGCCTCCGACTCCAGCCGCAGCTCCCCGCCGTCCAGGGCGGCCCGGTAGGAGGGGCGCCAGAGCGCGCACGGCACCAGGTGGGTGACGGTCAGCGCGCTCGGGCCGGGCTGCGCCGCCTCGACGGTGAGCTCCAGGTGGGCGACCAGCTCGGCCGGCTCCTCCTCGGCCCGGTCGAGGGCGGTCAGCGCCTGCGAGCGCTCCTCCTCCAGGCGGCGCAGCCGGGAGTGGGTGGCGCGCAGCTCCTCGCCGCGGCGCTCGCGCTCGGCGTCCACCCGGTCCAGCTCGCGGGCCCAGCGGGTGCGCTCGATCTCGCCGACCCCGGCGCCCTCGCCGACCTCGCGCAGCAGGTCGGCCGAGAGTTGGGCGAGCAGGGCCAGCCGGGCCTCCAGCCGGGTGCGGGTCTGCTCGGCGAGCCGGCTCTCGCCCTCCAGCTCGTGCAGCCGGTGGCGCAGTCGGGAGTCCTCCGGCCCCGGCGGCAGCGGGGCGCGCGGGGTCCAGGCCCGGACGATCCGGGCGTCCAGCACCCGGGTGCCGGGGGCGGCGCTCTCGGCGCGCAGGGTGCGGTCGACGGCGAGCGCGGTGAGCGGGCCGAGGCGCAGCCGCTGGATCCCGGCGGTCAGCTCGACGGTCGCCGTGCGCTCGACCTGGCCGCGGTCCTCCAGGCAGGTGACGGCGGTGACGGGGAGGGGGACGGTCGCTCCGGGCATCTTCAGTTCCTCCGGTTTCCGCCGACGATGGCCTTTCCGGCCGGGATCTTGATCTGGTAGCCGCCGTCCAGCTCGGCGCGGCCGCCGGGCGGCAGGTCGACCCGCCAGAGCCGGGTGCTGGGCGGGCACTCGGGTGTCGGGACGGCCGGGGCGTGCCAGTCGGCCCGCTCCTCGATCCGGACCTCGGCGTCGGAGGAGACCGGCACCCGTTCGCGGACCTCCACCGTGACGGCGCGGCCGAGCCGGTTCGCCAGCCGGACGTGCACCCGGTGGTCGAGCACGGTGCTGGTGTTCAGCATGCCCGCGGTGGACTCCTGCAGCTCGGTGCGGCGCGCCACCTCGATGCTCTCGGTGACGCCGACGCCGAGGCGCCGATCCCCGCCGGGGGCGAGGGTGGGCAGGGCCGCGGTGAGCAGGAACTCGTCGTCGAGGGTGACCTCGACCGGGCCGGCCAGCACGGCGCGGTCGGTCCGGTTGGCCAGCACCAGCGTGGCGTACACCTTCTCCTCGACCGCGGGGACGGTGACGTACTCGGGGCGGACGGACAGCGGGATCTCGTCGATCGTGACGGTGTGCCAGGTGCCGTCGGAGGGGATGTCGGCGGGCGCCGCGGCGTCGAAGCGGTGGTCGAAGGAGCCGGCCGACTCGCGGGGCGGGACGGCGTGGCGGGGGAGCGTCAGCCGGCGCACCCGGGCGGCGGCCGGGGAGGCGGCGGCCGGGCCCCCGTACCCGAACGGGTCCGTGCCGCCGGCCCCGTCCGCCCCGCCCGGCCGCCCGGCCCCGGGGCGCAGGGTGCCGCGCTGGGCGGCGGGCGCGTCGGGGCCGGCCAGGACGAGGGCGGGGTAGTCGAGCAGGGCGGCGTCCGGGGCGATTGCGGCGGGCGCGGCCTCCGGGGCCTCCAGGGCCTCGGCGAGGCCGCCACCGCCCGACTTGCGGGCCCGGCGGGCCTCGGGTCGCGCACCCGGGGGCGGCCCGCCCGGGGCCACCGGGGCGGGCGGCGGCGCGGACATCTGCGGCACCGGTGCGGCGACGGGTGCGGCGCCGTAACCGGCGAAGGCGGCCGGGGCGACCGGGGCGGTCGGCGGCGGGGGAGCCGGGAACGGCTCGTCGACGTCCAGGGTGCCGCCACGCGGGCTGCGGGCGGACAGGAAGTCGGCCTCCACCAGGTCGGCGGCGGCCGGGTGCGCGCCGGTCGGGTGCGCGCCGGTCGGGTGCGCTGCGGTCGGTCGACGGCCGGACGGGCCCACGGCGGGGCGCGGGCCGCCGTGGCGCGGGGACGGCCGGCCCTCGGCGGCCGCGTCGTAGCCGGTGAACAGGTCGGTCAGGCCGGTCGGGGGCTCGCGCCAGCCGGACGGCGGCGGCGCGGGCTGGCTGCGGCCGATCCGCAGCGAACCGAGCCGGGGCAGGTCGGTGCGGCGCTGGAGGTCGGCGGTGGAGAGCGCCAGCCGGACGCCGGTCCAGTCCTCGCCGGTCTGCTGGGCGACCGAGGCGCGCAGGACCAGCCGGCCGGTGTCCTCGCCCTGGCGGTAGGAGAGCCGGTAGGCGGGCACCCAGCGGGCGGCGGGGACGCCGTACTCCAGCTCGATCTCGAGCTCGAGTGGGGTGGGGGTGGTGCGGGGGGTCGCGTCCGGGGAGGTGGCGTCCGGGGAGGTGGCGTCCGTGGTGGTGGCGGAGGCTGCGGTGGTGAGGGTGAGCAGCGCGGTGACGGCGGTCCCGACCGGCCCTGCGGGGCCGGCGGTGGACGCGCTGTCCAGCCGGTCGGAGGCCAACCGGCGCTCGTGGTCGGCGAGTTCGATCTCCCGGGTGAGCTCCTCGGCGCGCTCGTGGAGCGTGGCCAGCCGCTCGTCGACGAAGTCGGCGAGCTCCAGCCAGGCCTCCGCGGGCGTCCGGCGCAGCGGCTCGTCCTCGCGGCGCTGCGGCGGCACCGCGCGCAGGGCAGTGGTCTCGTCGATCGCGGTCAGGACCAGCCGGTGGCGCTCGTTGAGCGCGCCCAGGCGTTCCAGGGCATCGTCCAACTCGCTTCGGAGCCGGGGAAGTCCGTCAGGCTCGTGGAACTCGGCGAGCCACTCCAGCCGGGCCTCGGTGACCGCCGCCCCGGCCGGGCCGCCGATGACCCGGGCGCGCAGCGAGCCGCCGTCCAGGGAGGGCGGGAGGCCGGTCAGCCGCAGTCGGCCGTCGGCCGGCACCGGGACGGTGGCCCGGCGGCGGCACACCGCGCCCTCGGCGTGGACCACGACCGAGTCCAGGACCGACGGATGGGCCGGTACCGCGGGCGGTTCCGGTTGCCCCGCCCCGCCGCTGTGCTGATCGTCCATGCGCAACCCCTTCGTTCGCGTGCCCCTGCGTGCGCTCCCGCGGGCCCCGTGGTCGGGCGCCCCGCGTGTGCGTGCCCTGCGTACTGGCGTCCTGCGTCGTTGTCCCGGGCCGTTCGTGTCCCGGGTCGGCCGTGTCCTGCGCTGCTCCTGTCCTTCGTCGTTCGGGCCTCGTGGCTCGGGCCCGGTGTCCCGCGCTCGGTGCCTCGTGGCCCGGCCCCGTGGTGCGGGCGCGGCGCCCGTGCCGCCCCCGGCGGCCAGTCTGCCCCGCTGCGGGGCGGGCGTCGCCGGATTCCCCGAGGCGGCGTGTGCGGCCGGCGGCCGTCCGCACTCACTGGGACGGGGGCGCGGGGCGGGCGGTTGCCCCTCCGGGGATCCGGCCGGGCGGCCGGGGCGGTCCCGCGGTGGCGGCGGGCGTCCGTCCGGGGGACGGGCGGTGGCGGCGGGCGTGGAGCGGATGCGAGAGGATGGCGGGACCCCGAGGGTTCGATGAGTCCGAGAGTTTCGAGAGTTCGAGAAGGAGCGCGACCCGCCATGCGCACTGCCGTCGTCGTCGGTACCGGACTGATCGGCACCTCCGCCGCACTCGCGCTGGCCGGTCGCGGGTTGACCGTCCACCTGGAGGACGCCGACCCCGACGCCGCCCGGACCGCCGCCTCGCTCGGCGCCGGCACCACCGAGCCGGCCGACGGCCCGGTCGACCTGGCGATCATCGCCGTCCCGCCCGCGCTGGTCGGCAAGGTGCTCGCCGACTGCCAGCGCCGCAACCTGGCCCGCTGGTACACCGACGTGGCCAGCGTGAAGGCCGGACCGCGCAGCGAGGTCGCCGCGCTCGGCTGCGACACCGTGCACTACATCGGCAGCCACCCGATGGCCGGCCGGGAACGCTCCGGCCCGCTGGCCGCCCGCGCCGACCTCTTCGAGGGCCGCCCGTGGGTGCTCACCCCGACCGCGGACACCGACACCGAGACGCTCAACGCCGCCCTGGAGCTGGTCGCCCTCTGCGGTGCGATGCCGATCGTGATGGACGCCGCGGCCCACGACCGGGCCGTCGCCCTGGTCTCGCACGCCCCGCAGCTGGTGTCCTCGCTGGTCGCCGCCCGCTTGGAGCACGCCGACGAGACCGCCATAAGGCTCTCCGGCCAGGGCGTCCGGGACGTCACCAGGATCGCCGCCTCCAACCCGGGCATGTGGGTCGACATCCTCTCCGCCAACGCGGGCGCCGTCGCCGACATCCTCGAGGAGGTCGCCGCGGACCTCGGTGACACCGTCACCGCGCTGCGCGCCCTGGAGGCCGCCGAGGAGGGCGAGCGCCGGGCGGGTGCGGCCGGGATCGAGGCGGTCATGCGGCGCGGGAACACCGGGCAGGCCCGCATCCCCGGCAAGCACGGCGCTCCGCCCACCCGGTACGAGACGGTGTCGGTGGTGCTCGGCGACCAGCCCGGCGAGCTGGGCCGGCTGTTCGGCGAGGTCGGCGCGGCCGGGGTCAACATCGAGGACGTCGTCATCGAGCACTCGACCGGCCAGCAGGTGGGCTTCGTCCAGCTGGCGGTGGCTCCGGCGGCGGTCAAGCCGCTCACGGCGGCCCTGCGGCACAGCGGTTGGAGCGTCCGGGACTGACGGGACTGAGCCGGTGGTCGTGGGGGCGCCCGGCGGGGTCGGGGGTCGGAGGGGCGTCCGAGCGGCCGGTCGGCTCGCCGGCTGGTCGGTTGGCAGGCCGGGGGCGGATGCGTACGTGGAGGAGGCCGAGGAGCAGCCGATGCTTCCGGCTCGGGGGGGACGGCATGAGGATCATCGACATCCCGCTCGGAGCGGATGAACGCCCGGGCGACGTGGGGGAGTTGGAAGGCGTCGGGAACGAGGCCTTCCTGGCGGCGGTGGTCGGCGGCGAGTTCACCGTCCACCACCGCAGCACCGCCTCGCTGCTCGCCCTGCCGGGGGAGCGCCGGGCGGCGGGCGCGACCGGGAGCGGGGGTACGGACACGGCAGGGGACGGGGACGGGGGCGAGGGTGAGGACGAGCCGACCTGGAGCCTGTTGCTGCGCGCCGTCCACCAGGCGTTCTGTGCGCACCTGCCGCTGAGCCTGTCACCGGACGTGCTCTGGTACGCGGTGGTGCACGAGGTGGCGGTGCACGTCCGGCTGAACGCCGAGGCGTACGCGGGGGTCTTCGGGTCCGCTCCGACGACCGCCGCGGACGCCGCGCCGGGGCCCGTCCCCGGCACCCGGCGGCCGATCGTGGTCCGCGACGACTCCCTGCTGGGGCCGGATCCCGACTGGTCCCGGTCGATCCGGCTGGTCCGGGAGCCGCTGGCCGAGGCGATCGGGGCCGAACTGGTGGACCTGTTCCAGCCGAGCTTCTCGACGACCACGCCGGACGACGTCTCCTCGGCGCTGGTCGCGCTGATGGACGCGGTGAGCCCCTACTGCGATTTCCAGTGGCTCTCCCTGTGCGGCATCCCGCGGGTCCGGCTGGAGGGCACGGCGGCGGACTGGTCGCTGCTGGCGGAGCAGGCCAGCGGGCTGGCCCGGAGGTTCACGCTGCTGGACCCGTGGTTCGCCGAGCTGCTCCCGGTGCTCGACGAGATCGCCGCCACCGCGGCCGGCGGGCCCGTCGACGAGGACTTCTGGCGGTCGCTGTACAAGTGGGAGTCCGAGTCCGGCGGGCCGTACGTGTCCGGCTGGATCACCGCCTTCTTCGCGCACACCCGGTGGAGCACCGGCCCCCGGCCGCGGACGGACTTCCGCTGGTGGGGGCGTGAGCACGTGTTCACGGAGAACGCCTTCCCCTCGCACGTCTCCCAGGTGCGGTTCGAGTGGCGGCAGCCCGCCGGTCCGCGCCGGATGGCCTTCGTCGCCGGGGTGCTCGGCGTCGAACGGGATGGCGACTACCTGCGGCCCCGGCTCGGGCACGCCGTGCTGGAGGTCCTCCGGGAGGGCGGGGACCCGGCCGCCGAGCAGGCCGCGCTGGCCGCCGCACAGCTGCCCGCCGGGTGGACGGTCGAGCGGGTGCGGCAGGTCAGCCGGGTGGACGACGCCGCCCTGCTGGCCACGGAGGGGCTCGTCGTCGACGACCTCCGGGGCGATCCGGAGCAGGCCCGGCCGGTCGCCGTGATCCGCTTCACGTGGGCCTGCCTGTTCCGGGTCGCGGACGACGAGGACTGGTACGTCGGACTGCTCGACCCGCGTCGCGGCGTCCTCGGCAGGGAGAACTCGGTCGGGCCCGACCTGACGAGCGCCCTGGAGCGGATGCACGGGTACTGACCCGGGTCGTGATCCGGGACGTGAGTCGGGACGTGACCCGGCCCGGACCGGGGTCCGGCGCCGGTCCATTAACCTTGAGGAAGACAATCCCCTGCCGTCTGCCCGCCCAGGCTCCGGCTCCCATGCTCAGAGAGAGGTTCGGCCCCGTGGACACTGCCGACCGAGCGCACGCCCCGGTCGTCGTCGCCATCGACGGACCCTCCGGCTCCGGGAAGTCGACCGTCTCGCGGGCGGTCGCCGCCCGACTGGGCCTGAGCTTCCTGGACACCGGCGCCATGTACCGGGCGATGACCTGGTGGATGCTGGCCAACGACGTCGACGTGACCGACCCGGAGGCGGTGGCCGTCGCGTGCGGCAAGCCGGTCATCGTGTCGGGCACCGACGCCGACGGCCCCACCATCACGGTGGACGGCCAGGACGTCTCCGGCCCGATCCGCGGCCCCGAGGTGACGGCGCAGGTCAGCGCCGTGTCCGCGGTGCCGGCGGTGCGGACCCGACTGGTGGAGCTGCAGCGCGGCTGCGCCGAGGTCGCCGAGCGCGGCATCGTCGCCGAGGGCCGGGACATGGGGACGGTGGTGTTCCCGAACGCCACCGTCAAGGTCTTCCTGACCGCCTCCGAGCAGGCCCGGGCCGAGCGCCGCGCGGCCGAGCTGCGCGCCAAGGGCGTCGACGAGGCGACCATCACCGCGATGGCCGCCGACCTGGCCCGCCGGGACGCCGCCGACTCCTCCCGGAAGACGGCGCCGCTGACCCAGGCCGCGGACGCGGTCCTGGTCGACACCAGCGACCTCACCCTGGAGCAGGTGATCGGCCGGATCGCCGCGCTGGTGGAGGAGCGGGCCGGGCTGTCCTCGGTCTGACCGGGTCGGGGCTTCCAGAGCCCCGGGGCGTGAACGCCCGGAACCCTCGACCGCACCGCGGTGCCGCCCCGGCGGCACGTAGGACGCGATCGCGCCGCCGAGGCGCGACGTGAGAAGTGATTCGCGCTGCCCCGACCGGGGCAGGTACGCACGGCACGCCCCTGGGAAGGGCCGGGCCGGGAAACGGAACAGACGAACATGACCGCAGAGCACTCCACCGCCGATCACGGCGGCCTGGACGCCGCCGACTACGCCGAGTTCATGGCCCTCGCCGCCGAGGAGGGCTACGACATCGACGGCGTGGACGGCTTCGACGGCGCCGAGCACGTCCCGCTGCCGGTGCTGGCCGTCGTCGGCCGCCCGAACGTCGGCAAGTCGACCCTGGTGAACCGCATCATCGGCCGCCGCGAGGCCGTCGTCGAGGACAAGCCGGGCGTCACCCGCGACCGGGTCACCTACGAGGCCAGCTGGAACGGCCGCCGCTTCAAGGTCGTCGACACCGGCGGCTGGGAGATCGACGTCCTCGGCATCGACGCGATGGTCGCCGCGCAGGCCGAGCTGGGCATCGAGCAGGCCGACGCGGTGCTGTTCGTGGTCGACGCCACCGTCGGCGCCACCGACACCGACGAGGCCCTGATCAAGCTCATCCGTCGCGCCGGCAAGCCGACGGTGCTGTGCGCCAACAAGGTCGACGGCCCGTCCACCGAGGCCGAGGCCGCCTACCTGTGGTCGCTCGGCCTGGGCGAGCCGTTCCCCGTGTCCGCGCTGCACGGCCGCGGCTCGGGCGACCTGCTCGACGCCGTCATGGACGCGCTGCCCGAGGCCCCGCCGCAGACCTTCGGCGACGCCGCCCCCGGCGGCCCGCGCCGCGTCGCGCTGATCGGCCGGCCCAACGTCGGCAAGTCCAGCCTGCTGAACAAGGTCGCCGGCGAGGAGCGGGTGGTCGTCAACGAGCTGGCCGGCACCACCCGCGACCCGGTCGACGAGATGATCGAACTCGGCGGCAAGACCTGGAAGTTCGTCGACACCGCCGGTATCCGCCGCCGGGTCCACCTGACGGCCGGCGCCGACTTCTACGCCTCGCTGCGCACCTCCTCCGCCCTGGAGAAGGCCGAGGTCGCGGTCGTCCTGATCGACGCCAGCGAGACCCTCGCCGAGCAGGACACCCGGATCATCTCGATGGCCGTCGAGGCCGGGCGCGCCGTCGTCATCGCCTACAACAAGTGGGACCAGCTCGACGAGGAGCGCCGCTACTACCTGGAGCGCGAGATCGAGCGCGACCTCGTCCAGGTGCAGTGGGCCCCCCGGGTCAACGTCTCGGCGAAGACCGGCCGCCACATGGAGAAGCTCGTCCCGGCGATCGAGACCGCGCTGGAGGGCTGGGAGACCCGCATCCCGACCGCGCGGCTGAACGCCTTCCTCGGCGAGCTGGTCGCCGCCCACCCGCACCCGATCCGCGGTGGCAAGCAGCCGCGCATCCTTTTCGGCACCCAGGCGGGCGTGCGCCCGCCGCGCTTCGTGCTGTTCGCCTCGGGCTTCCTCGAGGCGGGTTACCGCCGCTTCGTCGAGCGCCGGCTGCGTGAGGAGTTCGGCTTCGTCGGGACGCCGATCTCGATCTCGGTGCGCGTGCGGGAGAAGCGCAAGAAGAAGTAGAGGTAGGAGGAGAGGTGGCGGTGCCGGGTAGCTGATACCCGGTGCCGGCACCGCTGCGGTACGAGCGGTCGCCCTCGTCGGGGCGGCCGTGTGCGAGGGCCCTGTCACCTTGGTGGCGGGGCCCTCGCCGGTTGTTACGGGGTGGCCGGGGGGTGCTCGGCGAGGTGCGGGAGGGGAGGGGCGGCGTGGCAGGCGCCGGAGGTGAGGGAGGGGGAGCGGCGGCGCGGCAGGGGAGGAACGGGAGGGCGGAGACGGGCCGGGGCCGCTCTCCGGTCAGTGGTGGTCGCCGTTGCGGCCCGGGGGGAGGGAGAGCATCTGGCGGTGCCGTCCGCCGGCCGGCGGCGGAGCGGTGGCCACGCCGGAGGCCGTCCCCATCATCGGGGCGGGCGCGGGGGGCGGTGCCGGCACCGTGTGCGGGATCGGGCCGAGGTAGCCTGCGGCCACCCAGCCCTGGCCGTTGGTGAACTGGGGGGCGGGGGACGGGGCCGGGGCGGGGTCCGTGGCGGTGGCGGTCTGACCGAAGCCGTCGCTGGTGGGGGCGGCGGGCTCGGGGTGGGCGGGGCTGTGGCCGGTGTGGTGCGACGGGTGGTGGCCGGTGTGGCCCGCGCTGTGGCCCGTGTGTCCGGCAGGGACGGCCGTGTGGCCTGCGGTGTGTCCCGCGTGCCCCGTGTGTCCGGCAGGGCCGGTGTGTCCCGCGTGCGCGGAGTGTCCGGTGTGGTGGGCGGTGCCGTGGGCGAGGTGGTGATGGGTGCCGTGGCCGGCGCCGTGCCCCGTGCCGTGGCCCGCGCTGTGTGCGGTGCTGTGTGCGGTGGAGTGCGCGGCCTGCTGGTTCGGCATGAACTGCGGGAGGCCGGCCGTCTGACCCCCGTAGGTGTGGAAGGACTGCTGCTGCGGGTACGCGCCGCCCAGCCCCGAGTAGGCGTCGCGGACCGCGAAGCCGGTGAACTTCAGGTCCTCCTCGCCGGAGCGGTCGCCCGGCAGCGCGCGGAACAGCCGCCGGTACTCGGAGTACAGCTCGTCGTAGATCGGCGTCGTCGAGTGGGGGTGCTCCGCGTCGTACGACGGGCGCATGCCCGGGATGGAGCGGGGGGCGGTGGTGGTCAGGCCGGGGGACGAGGAGACGTCGTAGCTGTACACACAGGGGCCAACGAGTGAGGGGGCGGGGGGATGCGGGGTGCCGGGGCCCGGCCGGAAGGCGGCTCGGCCTCGGTGGAGGCCGCCTTCCGGCCGGGTGGCCGGGCGTGGCGCGGAGCGGTGGCGGGGCGTGGGCGCGGAGCGGTGGCGGGCGGGAGCGTTGCTGCCGTGGGACCCGGCCGGTGCGGGGGCTCGGCTCGTGCGCCCCGGCGCCGACCAGGTGCGCCGAGGGGCGGGGCTCAGGTGCCGGCGAGCGGGAGGGAGGCGGCGACCACCTGGCCGAGCGCCACCGCCCGCTCGAGGGCCTGGCGGAGCAGGTCCTCGCGGGGCTGGCGGCCGACCATCCCCGCCGGGACGGCGTACATCGTCACCTCGGAGAGCTGGCTCGCCGCCAGCCGCCAGGCGTCGGTGACCTGGAGCGGCTGGTGGGCCTGCCACCAGCCGGTGCTGCCGCCGGCCGCCGCGGGCTGCAGGATCGCGTGCAGCTTGCCCATCGCCACCAGGACCGACCAGCCGGAGAGCTGGTCCGGGGTCTCGTCGAGGTCGGTGATGCGCTGGAAGCCGGCGTCCTGGAGCAGGTCGAGGAACTCGTCCTCGCCGGAGGTGCTGCCCGGACGGCCGACCGGCCCCGTCGGCTCGACCACCAGTGAGGCGTGCCCGACCTTGCCGTGCAGGACCAGCCCGCAGGTGATGCCGAGGATGGCGGCCTGGCCCGGCGCGGTCTGCTGCGCGGCGGGGGCGGGAGCCTGGGCCAAGGCGGGATCCGCGGCCGGGGCGCCGGTCTGCGCCTGGTGGATGCTGCGGACGGCGCCGACCAGCTGCTCCTCGGCCACCGGCACCACCTGGGACGGGATGCAGCGGGCGTGGGCGAAGGCGAGGACGGCCGTCTCCTCGCCCACGAACAGCACGGTGCTGGTGGGCTCCACGTGGGTGTCGCCGGGAGTGCGGCAGGAGGTGCACTCGTAGCTGTCCGGTGCGCGGTCGCCGCCGAGGAGGCGGTCCGCCTCGTCGTCGCCGATCTCGGACCGGACCTCGTCGCTGACGTCGAGCATGCGCGGCACAGGGTCTCCTCGGGTGGGTGCGGTTGGGGTCGGGGGCGGGTGACGGGGAGGTCGCCATGACCAACGGGCCCTTGTGTCAGGCGTCACGGGTGGCCGTCGAGGCTGACGGGAATTGCCTCGGATCCGACCGCGAGGAGTGTTCTCGTGGTCGCAATGTGTCGATGTCGGTGGCAGGCCTGCCGGATTGAAACGGTGAGGTGGGTCACGCGGCCTCGATGTTTGATCTACGAATTGACGGCCAAAGCGGACAATTCGGGCATGATTGCTTGGTCATTACCGCCGGTAACCCTTCGCTGAGCTGGGCAGACCGGTGGAGGTTTGGTTTACCCGTCGACCGACTCGTAGCTTCATTGGCGGCGCAACGAGCGCCACCCGGGTTCACCCCCGACGCCCTGCCCCTCCCCGGCCCCGCCGGGCGCGGCAGGTGCCCGCCGACGCGATCGCTCGAACAGGTCGCCCGGCGAGCGGCTGGGTGGCCAGGGCGGCAGCGGCACGTCCGACACGTGCACGGCCGTCCGACGGACGCGGCAAGCGAACGCGGCCCTCTCCAGGGCCTGGTTCCGCATGCCCGCCCGGGGCTGTCGAGAGGAACCCCATGACCTTCCGTAACGAGACCGCCGCTGCCACCACCACCGCCGCCACCAAGCGCAACCGCGTTCGGATGGCCGTCGTGGCGGGCGCCGCTGTCGCGGCCCTGCCGGTGGCCGGCCTCGTCACGGCCACCTCGGCCTCCGCCGCCTCCGTCTCCACCTGGGACGCCGTCGCCCAGTGCGAGAGCGGCGGCAACTGGGCCATCAACACCGGCAACGGCTTCTACGGCGGGCTGCAGTTCACCTCCAGCACCTGGGCCGCCTTCGGTGGCACCGCCTACGCCTCCCAGGCCAACCTGGCCACCAAGGCGCAGCAGATCTCCGTCGCCGAGAAGGTTCTCGCCTCGCAGGGCCCGGGCGCCTGGCCCGTGTGCTCCGTCAAGGCCGGCCTGACCAAGGGCGGCGCCCCCGCCGCCGTCGACACCTCCGCCGGTGCGACCGCCGCCAAGCCGGCCGCCCCGGCCGCCAAGCCGGCGCAGACCCCCGCCCCGGCCGCCAAGGCCGAGGTCGCCCCGAAGGCCGCCGCCCCCAAGGCCGCCGCCCCGAAGAGCGACGCCCCGAAGGCCGCCGCTCCGAAGGCCGCGCCGAAGAACGACGCCGCCAAGGGCGCCTGGACCGGCTCGAACGACGCCAAGCCGGCCAAGGGCGACAGCTACACCGTCAAGTCCGGTGACACCCTGAGCTCCATCGCCGCGGCGAAGGGCCTGGACTGGCACGACCTGTACAAGAACAACGCCAAGGTCATCGGTGGCAACCCCGACCTGATCCTCCCGGGCCAGGCCCTGAGCATCTGAGTCCGGTCACCCGGTCACCCGGTCTCGGCGGTTCGTCCGGTGATGCGTTCCGGTGATGCGTTCCGGCGGCTCGTTCCGGTGACCTGATGGATGGCGGGCGTCTGACGCTCGTTCAAGGGCCTCCGGCCCGGCCTCGCGCCGACACCACGGCCGCTCCTCCGCTGCGCGGGGGAGCGGCCGTCGGCGTTCCCGGCGTGTCGGGGAGGGGCGGGCGGCGGCGGGCCTATCGTCGGGCGCTATGCGGCATTCGCGTGACGGGGGTGGGGGCGGGGTGCCGGTCGTGCCGACCGTGCTTTCGGTCGGTGGTCCGGTCGTCGGTCCGGTCGTCGGTCGGTTCGCCGGTCGGCGTGTCGGTCCGGTCGTGGGTCGGTTCGTCGGTCGGCGTGTCGGTCCGTTCGTCGTTCCGTTCGTGGTGCCGGCGCTGGTCCTGGCGCTGCTGACGGTTCCCGGTGGCTCGGCCGGTGCGGCGAACCGGGTCGCTGACCTGATCTGGGACGGGCTCGCCGACTGCGAGAGCGGCGGTGACTGGCAGGCGGACACCGGCAACGGCTACTACGGCGGCCTTCAGATCTGGCTGCCCACCTGGGTGGATGCCGACGGCCTGCGGTTCGCCGACCGGCCGGACCACGCGACGCGGCGCCAGCAGACGAGCGTCGCCGAGGAGATCCTCCGACGGCAGGGCTGGGAGGCCTGGCCGAGCTGTGCGCGGGACCTCGGACTGATCGTCGACGCGACCGGGGGCGACTGACCGCCCCGGCGGGGCGGGTTCCGGCCGTCGGGGGGCTGTGATCTCTTGCCGTCGGCCGGTTACCGCCGATCGTTACCGGCTTCCGCCGATCGTTACCGGCTTCCGCCGATCGTGACCGGCCTCCGCCGATCGTGACCGGCCTGCGCCGACCGTGACCCTGACTGTGGTCGGCGCGTGCGGGAGGATGGTGGGGTGATCCAGGGTGAGCTGTTCGGTGACCCTTCGGCGACCTCTGCCGCGCGCGGGCGCTCCGATCCCGCCCCCGGCGCCGTCCTCCTCCCCGGCTGGCTCGACGCCGCGGCGAGGCTGCGCCTGGTCGCCGCCTGCCGGGAGTGGGCCCGCCCGCCGGCCGGCCTGCACACGGTCCGCATGCCGACCGGCGGGACGATGTCCGTACGGATGGTGAGCCTGGGCTGGCACTGGTACCCGTACGGCTACCGCGACGTCGCCGAGGACGGCGCGCCCGTCAAGCCCTTCCCGCCCGAGCTCGGCCGCCTCGCCCGTCAGGCCGTCGCCGACGCCTACGGCCCGGACCCCGCGGGCATCCCGGGCGCAGCCGGGTACGAGCCCGACACCGCGATCGTCAACCACTACCCGCACGGCGCGAAGATGGGCCTCCACCAGGACCGCGACGAGCGGGCCGACGCCCCCGTGGTCTCCCTCTCGCTCGGTGACACCTGCGTCTTCCGGCTCGGCAACACCGAGACGCGGACTCGCCCGTGGACGGACCTGGAGCTGCGCAGCGGGGACCTGCTGGTGTTCGGCGGTCCGGCCAGGTTCGCGTACCACGGCGTGGTGCGCACGCTGCCCGGGACGGCGGATCCGGAGCTGGGCCTGGCCGGGCGGCTCAACATCACGGTGCGGCAGTCGGGGCTGGCGCCGCGCACCCCCGGGGCCCCGCCCGGTTCCGGTTCGGGGACGGGTGCGGGTGCGGGTTCGCGCTCCGGTTCGGGGACGGGTGCGGGCTCCGGTTCTGGTGCGGGTTCGGGTTCGTCGTTCGAGGCCTCGTTCGAGTGAACCGGCCCCTCGGGCCCGCCGGGCGGGAATGACCCCGGTCGCCGGAGAATTCGAGTGGGTTGGAGAATTCGATCAGGACGGGCACCGGCAACCGGACGGAAGACCTCCGCCCCGGCCGACGGCCCGGAGAGGAAACGCACCCATGGGTACCCCCGTTGACGACCTGGTCGACCTGCTCGACCTGGAGCAGATCGAACTGAACATCTTCCGCGGGCGCAGCCCCGAGGAGGCGCTGCAACGGACGTTCGGCGGCCAGGTCGCCGGACAGGCCCTGGTCGCGGCGGGGCGCACCGTGGACGGCGACCGCCCGGTCCACTCGCTGCACGCCTACTTCCTGCGCCCCGGCGTGCCCGGGGTCCCGATCGTCTACCAGGTCGACCGGATCCGCGACGGCCGTTCCTTCACCACCCGCCGGGTGCTCGCGATCCAGGGCGGCCGGTCGATCTTCGCCCTCACTGCCGACTTCCACCTCCCAGAGGCGGGCGGGATCGAGCACCAGCACCCGATACCGGACGTCCCCGCCCCCGAGGACCTGCCCAGCGCACTCGAGGAGGTCGGATCCAGGCTCGGCGAACTCCCCCCGTTCATCAGCCGCCGCCAGCCCTTCGACATCCGCTACGTCGACCGGCTGCGTTGGACCAAGGAGGAGCTGGCCGGCGTCGAGGCGCGCAGCGGCGTCTGGCTGCGCACCAACGGGCAGCTGCCCGACGACCCGCTGATCCACGTCTGCGCCCTCACCTACGCCAGCGACATGACCCTGCTGGACGCCGTTCGCGCCCCCGTCGAGCCGCTCTGGGGCACCCGGCACTTCGACATGGCCTCGCTGGACCACGCCATGTGGTTCCACCGCCCTTTCCGGACGGACGACTGGCTGCTCTACCAGCAGGAGTCGCCGATCGCGCACGGTGCGCGCGGGCTCGCTCGCGGACAGATCTACGACCGGAGCGGGCAGCTCGTGGTGTCCGTGGTCCAGGAGGGGCTGTTCCGGCCGCTGAACGGCTGATCCGGCCCCTGTCCGGGTTCGGGGCCCTCCGGGGAGGCGGGCGGCCTGCGGCGCCGGGGCCTCGGCCCGGTGTTGCCGCCGTGTTGCGGTTGCGGCGGGCCGGGATGAACCGTCCCGACGCGCGGCGTTGTGCTGGTTGACCGAGCTGGGCGGCCCGAACCGCGGGCCGTCCGAGGACCGAAGTGGGAGGGTTCACCGATGACGGCGACGGCCGCGGAGGACTGGAAGCACTGGAGCGACAACCGGGCGGCGGCCGTGAGCGCGCCGCACGGCCAGCTGGCGCTCACCGGCACGCACTGGCTGGAGCCCGAGCCCGCCCGGATCCCCGGTCTGCCCGGGCAGTGGTGGACCGACGCCGAGGGCGTCCGGCTCCGGGCGGAGGCGGCCGAGGGCGTCACCGTCCACGGCGTCGACGGGCCGGTGGACGGCGAGGTACTGCTCCGCCCCGACACCGACCCGGCCGCCGACCGCGCCACCCTCGGTGACCTGCTGCTCGTCCCGATCGAGCGGGAGGGCGAGCTCGCCCTGCGGGTCTTCGATCCGGCCGCGCCGACCCGGACCGCCTTCGCGGGGATCTCCGCGTACCCCTACTCGCCCGAGTGGGCCGTCCCCGCGGTCTTCACCCCGTTCGAGGACACCGGCGACCAGTCCGTCCTCGTCCCCAACGCGGACGGGAAGGAGCGGCCGCTCGCCGTCGCCGGGCAGATCGCCTTCACCGTGGCCGGCGAGCACCGCACGCTGACCGTCAGCGGCTCCGGCGACCGCCTCAGCGGCGTCATCGCCGACGCCACCAGCGGCATCGACACCTACCGGTTCCGCTTCATCGCCCTGCCCGCCCCGGACGCGGACGGGCACACCGTCCTCGACCTCAACCGGGCCTACCTGCCGCCCTGCGCGTTCGCGGACCACTTCATCTGCCCCTTCCCGCCGCCGGGCAACCGGCTCGACTTCGCGGTCGAGGCCGGTGAGAAGCAGGTCCTGACCAGGTAGGACGGCCCGGAGCCGGGCCCCGGTGCGGGGCGCGCGGCGGGCGGGGCGCACGATGGGGGGTTGTGTCGACCAATCATCCTGCCAATTCAGCCCCGCCGTCAGACCCCGCGCCGTCCGACCCCGCGCCGGAACCGGGCGCCGCGCCGGTATCGGGCGCCGTCCCGGCGCCCGGGTCCTCCGCAGTGCCCACCGACGCACCGGTCCCCGATGCCGCCCTGCCGGCCGACCCCGCGCCCGGCCCCGAGTCCCGCCCCTGGTACCGACGCGCCCTCGCCGACGTCAGCCCGCTGCGCGACCACGCCGACTACCGCCGGGTCTGGCTCGGCCAGGCCGTCTCGTCCATCGGCCAGCAGATGACGGCCGTCGCCGTCTCCGTCCAGGTCTACGACCAGACCGGCTCCGCCTTCGCCACCGGCCTGGTCGGCCTCTTCTCGCTCGTCCCGCTCGTCGCCTTCGGCCTCTACGGCGGCGCGATCGCCGACAGCGTCGACCGGCGCAGGCTCGGCCTGATCGGCTCGGCCGGGCTCGCCGCCGTCTCCGCCGTCCTCGCCGTCCAGGCCCTCGCCGGCCTCGGCCAGGTCGCCGTCCTCTACGCCGCGGTCGCCGCCCAGGCCGGCTTCTTCGCGCTCAGCTCGCCCGCCAGGTCCGCCATGATCCCCCGGCTGGTCCCCGCCCACCAGCTCCCCGCGGCCAATGCGCTGAACACCGTCAGCATGAACCTCGGCCTCACCGTCGGCCCCATGCTCGGCGGCGTGCTCATCGGCACCTACGGCGCCCAGGCCGCCTACCTCGTCGACACCGTCGCCTTCGCCGGCACCCTCTACGCGATGTGGCGCCTGCCCGCCATGCGCCCCCTCGGCGACCGCAAGGGCCGCGCCTCCGTCCTCGACGGCCTCCGCTTCCTGCGCGAGCAGCCCAACCTGCGCACCAGCTTCCTCGCCGACCTCGCCGCGATGATCTTCGGCATGCCGCGCGCCCTCTTCCCCGCCATCGCGGTCACCTTCTACGGCGGCGACGCCCGCACCGTCGGGCTCCTGGTCTCCGCCCCCGCCGTCGGCGCCCTGGCCGGCGCCCTCTTCTCCGGCTGGGTCGGCCGCATCAACCGCCAGGGCGCCGCCGTCCTCGCCTCCGTCGCCGCCTGGGGCCTCGCCATCGCCGCCTTCGGCGCGCTCCACAACCTCTGGCTCGGCCTCCTGCTGCTCGCCGTCGCCGGCTGCGCCGACACCGTCAGCATGATCTTCCGCAACACGATGATGCAGGTCGCCGCCCCCGACGAGATGCGCGGGCGCCTCCAGGGCATCTTCATCGTCGTCGTCGCCGGCGGCCCCCGCCTCGGCGACTTCGAGTCCGGCGCCGTCGCCTCCCTCACCAACCCGGCCACCTCCGTCATCACCGGCGGCCTCGCCTGCGTCGCCGCCGTCCTCCTCCTCGCCGCCCGCCGCCCCGCCTTCCTCAAGTACGACGCCCGCCACCCCACCCCCTGACCCACCCACCCCGACCCGGCAGCGAGCACCCCTCCACGTGCTGTATTGTTTTCCACGTCGCCGGGACAACCGGGGACAAGGTCGAGAAGCCCACGGCAGAGCCCCCCAGGCTCCACCAACGGCAGCGAGACCACGGGACGTGGCGCAGCTTGGTAGCGCACTTGACTGGGGGTCAAGGGGTCGCAGGTTCAAATCCTGTCGTCCCGACTGTGAAGTCGGTTGTGAGAGCGGGTACTTGGGAAACCAGGTGCCCGCTCTTTTGCTGTGGTGGTCGCAGTGTGGTCGCGGACGCTCGTTCGCGTCATTCCAGGGGGCGCATCCGGGGGCGTGGGGCGCTTAGATGTAGTCGATATGCGGCTTTTATCTGTTCAGTCGAGGTGACTGAGCGTAGTTCTTCGTTGAGTGGACTTCTGCCCCGTGTCGAAGCGGCATGGGTTCCCGGAAGCGGGCATGCCTGTGGAGCCCGCGGCGTCAGGTGTGGTGGCTCCGGGGCTGAGCGAGCGTCAGTGATGGACCGGCGGTGCCGGCCGTTTAGCTGGCCCTCGCCGCGTTCTGGGCGGGCCCGGTGGACCGGGGTGGCTGTAGCCGTGCGGTTGTGTCAGGCCGCGTGACTGAACAGCGGGTTCGGCAAGGGTCCGGCGAGGGCGTCGGCGCCGCAGTGGGTGCGGGCTTCGGCGAGGTGGAGCCTGGTTTCGATGGTGTGGACCGCGGCCATGGCGACATCCCAGGTCAGGTGGCTGTAGATGTTCGGGGTGGGCGGGGTGCGGGAGCGTGCCGAGCTGCTGGTGGACCACGCGCTGCGCGGTCTGGAGGCGCGGTGAGCGCCACGTGTGTGGCCGCGCGGAGGCCGATGTCCACGTGCCAGGAAAGGGAGTGACGGTGGTGCGCCGTGAACTCCGATCGGACCCCCTGCGCGGAAACCCTGTGAGCCGCAAGTGCAGCCGGCAACGGTGTAACCCGCTGCTGGTGGCGAGAGTTCGAGGCTTCACCGCGGCTGCGGCGTGCTGTCCGGGCGGGCGAAGACGAGCCCTTCGAGGTGGTTGCCGGAGTGGGCATGGACGGCGCTCATCGCGGTGTCGACGTGGACCGGGACGGTCGGTCAGGCGGCAGTGCGGCCCGCAGCATCGTCGATCGCGTCGTAGAGGTGGGAGCCCTTGGCCCAGCTCATGAGGATCTGCCGGTTGACCAGGATGAGGTGGTGGCGGGCGGCGAAGCTGCTACCGACCACCGAGGTCGGTGAGGAGCAGGTCGATCAGGTGCTCTTCTTCGATGCGGACACCGTGGTGGGCGAGGGCATCGCTCAGAGCGGGGTCCCAGGGGGTGGGGGCCGGGGTGCCGGTGGTGAGGGGTGTGCCGAGGCCGCGTTCGACGGCGGCGAGGTAGGCGGGGGCGTCGTAGCGCCAGGGCGCGGCGCCGGGCAGGCGCAGGACGCCGGTGGCGATGCGGATGCCGCCCCAGTCGAAGTCGCCGTGGTAGGCGAGCGGGCTGCCCTGGTCGGCGAGCCGTGTGAGCAGGGCGCGGGCGGCGGCAGAGGGGTTGCCCTCGACGCAGACCAGCGGTGGGCAGGCGGGGCCGAGTTCGTCGGCTGCGGCGGCGAGGACGGCCGGGTTCTCGCAGGCCCGTACGGGAAGCCCGTTCACGCCCAGGTTGGGTTGCCGCGACAGTTGGCGGAGCGTCAGGACGCTGGGCTCTCCGCCTTCGTGCGCGGCGGCGAGGATGCGTCCGGTCGTGTCGCGGGTCGATCCGGGCAGGCCCAGGACCAGGACGCGGGAGGAGAGTTCGTCCAGCGCCACGCCGACCGCTGCCCAGGCGGCGCGGCGGCCTTCGGCGCCGGTGGCCGCCTCGGCTGGCAGCGCGGCGAGTGCGCGGACGGCGGACTGGACGAGTGCGGCCAGCGGTCGGCCCGCGTCCAGCGCGTGGGCGTCGCCGAGGGTGCGGGCGGCGAGGACGGGGAGGGTGAGGCCGTCTGCCGGGAGTGCGGAGAGGACCCGTACGGTGTCGGCGGCCAGTTGCCGAGCGGCGGTCGGCTCTCCGCCGGAGAGGCGTTTGAGCAGCCCGGTCGCGTCCAAGCCGGCGAGCCAGCCGATGAGTTCGGGCCGGTCGGTGAGGGACGGGTGGTCGAACTCGGCGCGTGCGCGCTGCCAAGCGGTCGCGAGGGTCGCTTCCTCGGCCCGCCGGTCGGTGACCGGGCCGGCGAGCGCGATCACCGCCGCCGCGAGACCGTCCGGGCAGGCCAGTGACTCGCGCAGCACGCGGTCGACCTCGGCCAGCGGCACGGTCAGGGAACTGCCGGAGCGCAGCCGGCGGCCGAGCAGCAGCTCGACCGCGCGGCGCTGTTCGGCGGTGGCGGCCTTGAGGGTGGCCGGGGTGTCCAGGGGACGCCCGTTGGCCAGCCGGTCGCGGGCGCGTTCCAGCAGCCAGGCGGTCCCGGGACCGCCGAGCAGGCGGCGAAGTCGCGGCAGGTCCGTCATCGGCCGCTCGCCTACTCCGCGTCGAGCAGGGACGGCTGGTCGGCGCTCGCCGCCTGGGCGGGGACGTGCGGGACGGGCCGCTGCTCGCGGCTGCGCGCGGTGCCGTCCCAGCGCCACGGGGTGACCAGGACGGCGTCGATGCCTTCGCGGCGGCTGAGCTGGGCGATGCCGATGCCGGGTACGGTGGGGTAGCAGGCCCATTCGCGTTCGCTGGTCATCACCACGTCCAGGTCGAACGAGGCGAGCAGGCCCAGGCACTTGGCCCGGGAGTCGTCGTCGACGCCGGCGAACGCCTCGTCCAGCGCGATCAGGCGCGGGGCGTGCGGGCTGCCGGAGGAGTAGTGCGAGGAGGCCGCGGCGAACAGCGGGACGGAGGCGGCGAGCACGCGTTCGCCGCCGGAGGCGGGGCCGGTGGCGGGCCGCCACTGTCCGTCCTGGCGGCGCTGGATGGTGAAGGCGTGCCAGGCGCGGTGGTCGAGGGCGCGGGTCAGCTGGTCGGCCCAGGAGTCGCCGGGGTTGTGCTCGCGGTCCTGGGCGATCCTGGCCTGGAGGAACTCGCCGACGGCGGCCCGGTCCGCGGGGGTCCAGGCGTCGGAGGACTGGCGCAGCAGGCGGGTGCGGACGGCCTCCAGCCCGGGCGGGGCGTCCTTGGCGGGCTGCCACTGCAGGCGCAGGGTCATGCCGGTGGAGGTGGGGCGGGCCGCCAGGTCCTCGTTCATCGCCTGCACCTGTTCCTCGGCGGCGGCGATCAGTTCTTGGAGGGCACCCGCGACCTCGCCGACGAGGTGGTTCTCCAGCAGCTCGCGCTCCTTGGCGGAGAGCAGCCGGGTGCGCTGCTCGACCTCCTCGCGCAGCGAGTCGGCAAGGGCGGGCACGTCGTGGGTGCGGCCCTGGAAGACCACGTCGACGATCATGATGCCGTCGTGCAGGGTCATGCCGACCGAGTGGCCGTGGCGGCCGAGGGCGTCGGTGAGCACCTTGTGCTCGGTGGAGATCCGCTGCTGGATCAGCTCCCAGCGGCGCTCGGAGTCGTCGGTGTCGTCGAGTTCCTGGTTGACCGTGCGGGCCAGGGCCACGGCCGGGGTGGGGGCCCAGGGCTCGTCGAGCGGCGGGACGGCGAGCTCGGGGAGCGCGGCGGTGAGCAGGCCGGTGGCGGCGAAGGAGCGCAGGGCGCTCACGGCGCGGTCGCGTTCGGCGGTGGCCTCCTCGATCCGGGTGCGGATCTCGCCGCACCGGCCCTCGGCGCGGGCGCGGGCGGTCATGGCCTCGTCCCGGGTGCGGCGGGTGGTCTTCTCCTCGGCGTCCCGCGCCGTGATCGCCGCGTCGGTCTCGGCCAGGCGGCGGAACAGCTCCTCGACGCCTGCTCCGACGGTCTCGGCGAGCACCCGGTGGTGTTCGGCGGCGGCTTCTGCGGTGCGGCGGGCTGCGGTTTCGGCCTCGGCGGCCTCGGCGAGCGCATCTGCTGCGGTCTCGGCCTCGGCGGCGGTCTCCGCGGCGAGGGCGGCCGAGCGGGCCCGGGCGGCGGCGGCCGGGAGGAGCGCGGCGAGGGCGGCGGCGTAGCCGGAGACGGCGTCGCGGACCTGGTCGAGTTCCTCGCGGGTGATGGGCAGGTTTGTGTCCTGGGCGTATTCGTGGACCTCCCGGTCGGCTCGCTCGGCGTCCTCCTGGCGGGTGGCGGCCTCCTGCTCGGCCTCCACGAGGCGGTCCGCCAGGCGGCGTACGTCCTCGGCCTCGTGGCCGGCGCGGGCGTGTGCCTCGCGCAGCGCGTGGTCGGAGGGCTGGGCCTGCTGCTCGGCGGACAGGGCGGCGGAGCGGGCCCGGACGTCGCCGCGCTGGACATCCAACTCGTCCAGTCGCACGGTGAGTTCACTGCGCCGGGCGGTCAGTTCGGCGAGCCGGGTGCGGCGGGCGGCCTCCCGGGCGCCCTCGCCGAGGTAGTGGGCGGTGGGCTTGGTCCAGCGGCCGGTCAGGACGCCGATGCGGTAGCGACCGTCGGCGGCCACCCAGGTGTGGTGCCCGGTGTCGTCGTCGAGGGCGATCGCGGCGAGGACGGCCCCGACCGCCTCGTCGGCGAGGGCGGCGGCCGGCGGGTCGGCGCGGTCCACGGCGGGGCGCAGCACGGAGGCGAGGGTGGCACCGGGAGCCCTGGCGCCGGCCAGCAGGGTGGCGTCGTCGGCGTCGAGCAGGGCGCCGTCCGGGGTCAGCCAGGCGTCCAGCAGTCCGGCGGCCTCCAGCGCGGCCTCGATCCCGGCGCGGTGCTCGGCCGGTACGTGGTCGGCGAAGTCGACGGCCCGCCACAGCGGCGCACCGGGCCGATCGGGGCGCGAGTGAGGGTCGCGGGTATGAGCCAGGGGCGGGGCGTCGTGGCCGCCGGACTCCAGACGGGCGGTCTCCTCGTCCACGGCGGCGAGTTCACGCCGGGCGGCGGCGTGCTCGGCGTCGAGTTCGGTCTCGCGGCGGGTGAGCGCGCCCACGGCCGTGCGGTACGCGGCGGTGGCGGCCTCGGCGGCGGGGTCGGGCCCGGCGAGCGTCTCGGTCCAGGCGTCGAGCTCCGCGAGGGCCCGGGCGGGGTCGGCCAGACGCAGCTCGACCGTGCCGGCGGCCCAGGTGCGCCAGGCGGTGACCAGGGCGGTGCCCTGCCCGGTGACGGCCTGCGCGGCCTCGGCGGACCGCTCGCGGGCGGCTTCCAGGTCGGCGGAGCGGCGGGCGGCCTCGGTCCGTGCCGTACGGGCTCGCCCCTGCGCCCGCTCGGCCTCGGTGAGCAGGGCCGCGAGGCCGGTCACGGCCTGGCGACGGCGTTCCACCGCCCGCTCGCCCGCCCGGCGGGTGTCCTGAAACGGCGCGCGGTCGAGCTCCAGCGCCCCGGCCACCGGGGCGTGGTCGATTCCGGCCGCTTCGGCGACCTCGCGTGAGGTGCCGTCGGCTTCGGCGACGGCGGCCCGGTCGGCCTCGTGCTGGGCATGCGCGGCGGCGGCACGGCGCTGCCAGTCGTCGGCCTGACGGCGCGCGGATCGGCGGGCACCGGTGCGGTCGTCGGCGACAGCGCGCAGGGCCTCGGCGGTCTTCGCGGCCCGGTCCAGCTCGCGGGCGGCGTCCATCTCGGGGCTGCGGGTGAGGGCGTCCCGGGCGGCGGCCAGGGTCTCCCGGGCGTCTTCCAGCTCCTCCAGGCGCGTCTCCGCCTGCCCCAACTGCTCCTCGGCGGCGGAGTGTTCGGCCTCGGCCTCGCCGAGGTCGCGGCCCAAGTGCTCGTACCGGCTGTGCGCGACGCGCAGCGTGCCGGCCTGGCGCTTGGCCGCGATCCGCGCGTAGCGGCGGTAGTGGGTGAGGAAGTCGGCAGCAGCGCCGGACGCCTCGGCGAGCGCTTCCAGCGCGTGCCGTTCCTCGTCCAGGCCGCGGAATGCCTCGGCGACCTCGCCGACCAGGGCGGGGTCGAGTGGCGGCAGCGCCTCGGTGAGCGCCCTGGACAGCAGCTTCTCGTCGGGCTTCTTGGACAGCTGCGGCTGGCGCAGCTGGATCAGCAGGTTGACCAGCGCCTCGTACCGGCCCGGGCCGAGGCCGAACAACTGCTCGTCCACCGCCCGGCGGTACTCGGCGGCCGTGTCGTGGACCAGCCCGTGGCCCTGGAGCGCCTCGCGCAGCCGTTCCCGGGTGTACGGGACGCGGGTGGCGGACAGCAGCGGCAGGTCGGGGCCGACGCGCAGTGTGGTGGTGAAGAACCAGTGCTTGGCGATGCCCTTGCCCTTGACGGCCTTCAGGCCGCAGCCGATCGTCCGGTACTGCGGCGTGCCGTCCTCGCCGATCCGTCCGAACTCCAGCCAGGTGTAGCCGGTGCGCTCGTCGTGCGGGTGCTTGCCACCGAGCAGCAGGTTCCACTCCATCCGCTTGGCGCGGTCGCCGTCCGGCTCGACCCGGTGCGCGGCGAGTTCGCCGTCCAGCAGGAAAGGCAGGGTGAGCGCGAGCACCTTGGACTTGCCGGTGCCGTTGTTGCCGCGCAGCAGCAGCCGCCCGTCGTGGAAGCGGAACTCCTCGGCGTCGTAGTAGAAGATGTCGACCAGCCCGGCGCGCAGCGGCTGCCAGCGGTTCTTGGTGGGCTGCGGCAGGGTCATGAGCGGGAGCGGGCCTTTCGGACGGTCGGGGCGGCCAACGCGTAGCGGACCAGGGCGGGCTTGGCGATGACGGTCGTGCCGTCGCGGGTGACCAGGTCGAGGGCGGCGAGGCGGTCCAGGGCCTGGGTAAGCAGGTCGGCCGCGGCGGCGGGCTCGGCGGCGCCCTTGCGCCAGTACGAGCGGTGTTGCACGGCCAGCTCCCGTACCAGCTCGACGAGTTGGGGTTCGGTGCGGGGGCCGTCGGCCGTTGCCAGGTGGGCGGCGACCAGCAGGGTGGCGTGGCCGTCCGTGCCCTGCTCGGGCATCCGCACGTCGGTCAGTTCGTCGTCCGGGTCGACCATGGCGATGCCCTCGGCGCGCAGCTCCGCCACCAGGCCGGTGAGTTCGGTGATCCGACGGGTGATCGCGTGGCGTTGGGAGACCAGGTAGGTCCGCTCGTCCTCCGGCAGCTCGGCGTAGTACACCACCGGGTCGTCCAGCAGTCTGCGGGTGAGCCGGTGGCGCAGCGCCCGCAGCCGCAACTCCTCGGTGTCGGGCGTCACTTCGGAGGTGAGCAGGGACAGGAGCTCGCCCGGGGCGGCGGTTTCGACGGTGGACGGGCCGCGCGTCGCGGACAGCAGCGCGGCCAGGACGCGGCGGCGCACGTCGTAGAGCACGTCGTTGGACGCCTCCGACAGGTATGCCTCCTCGTCTCCCGCGACGCGGTGGAGCACCCCCGAGTCCAGCAGCAGCCGTACGGCGGCCACCAGGTCGGTCCGCTCCTCGCGGCGGTCCAGCCCGAATTCGACGCCGGCCGCCGCCAGCGCCGGATCGGCGGCCGCCGTCAGCACGCCGTCGGCCAGCCGGCCGAGGGTGATCTGGGCGTCGGCCCGCTCCAGCACCGCCAGTGCCAGGCACAGCAGTACGTAGCGGCGGCGGGTGAACGCCACCTTCGTGCGCGGCGCCCGGGCGGGCCGGCTCGCGTCGTCCAGCCGGGCGGGCGTCTTGTACAGGCGCGCGGTCTCGGCGTCGATCGCCAGCCGCCAGCCGGTCTCCTGGGTGAACCAGGCCGCCAGCTCCCCCGCGTGCTTGCGCACCAGCCGGAACTCCGGGCGTTCGGTGGTCATCAGCGGCGAGGCGAGCAGCGCGCGGGCGGCCCGGCGCCGCTCGGCCTGGATCTCGGCGTCGGTCATGCCGCACTCCCGGCGGGCGCGAGGTCGATGATCTCGATGATGTGCTCCGGCCCGGAGAGCACGCCGTCCGCCGTCTGGATCTCCACCACCGTGTCCGGGTCGACCAGTTTCAGCCGGACCTCCATGGTGCCGTCGCCGGTGATCGCCGAGGACTCGCTCTCGCCGGGTGTCCGGGCCGAGAGCGCGTCGCCGAGCACCGTCAGGAACAGCCGGAAGGCGTGCGGGTCGAGCCCGTCCGGGCCGGCCAGCTCGGAGAGCAGGACCGGGCCGTCGGTGGCCAGCCGGGCCCGGGCGGCGGCGGTCTGGGCGGCCTCCAGCTCGACCTGCTCGGCCAGTACCTGCCGCGCCGCCGTGCGGTCGGTGACCCGGTTGGGCGCGCCGCGCCGCTCGTATGAACCGGTCTCACGAAGGCGCGGGCTGATCTCCAGCGCTGGGGCCTCGGCCCACGGGACGGCGGCTGGCAGGTCCGCGTCCTGCCAGGCCGCCTCGGTGGCGGCGTCCACCGTCAGGTGCCGGGCCGGGGTGAGTGCGAAGGCGGCCCGCCACAGCCGGTGCGCGGCGGCGTCGTCCGGGGCCTGGGCGAAGAGCCGGGCCAGCGCCCGGAAGTCGGCCGAGCGGTCCGAGCGGCCGCCGCGCCGCTCGTTCAGCGCCGCCACGGTGTTCACCAGGCCGGTGATCGCACTGACCGCAGCGCTGCGCAGCAGTTTCGCCTGGGAGGGCTGGCGGGCGGATCGGCTGAGGAACCAGTCGGCCAGGCCCCGCCAGCGGTTCTCCCACGCGGTCAGCGCCGCCCGCGTCGCCTCCGCGCGGGCCTGCTCCGCCTCCGGCTCGTCCGAGTCGGAGGCGGAGGGTACGGCGTCACCGGCCTCCCGCCGGGCGGCCGCCAGCAGCAGCCGCTCCATGTCGGCGGCGTTCAGCCGGGTGAGCAGGTCCGCGATCTGCGCTCCGCGGCCCGCAAGGTCGGCGATGAAGCGCTCGATGTACTCGACCAGCCGGTCCTTGTACGCGATGAACGCGTCCTCGTCGCCGTCCTGGAAGTCGATGGTGCGCCGCAGCGAAGCCATGAATGCCTGGGCGTTGTCGGCCAGGCTGCCGAACCGCTCGGCGATCTGGAGCAGCAGCAGGTGCGCCTTCGCCGGGTCGGAGTCCCGCGCCTGGGCGAGGACCAGCAGCGAGCCCAGCTGCTCGGCGATGTCCGCCAGGGCCACCGACTGCAACTGCCCGCGCTGGCCCAGCGCCTGCTCGTACAGGGCCACCGCGCGCAGCGCGGCCTGACCGTGGCGGGTGAGTTGGTACAGGTAGCGCGCCCGGTGGAAGTCCTCGACCGAGGTCACCCGGCCGGTGTCGGCGTCCGCCCGGAGGTTGCCCCACTCGACCAGCTTCTCCAGCGCCGCGCCGACCGCCTCGACCGACGTGGTTGATCGGTCATCGAAGCCCCGGCGCAGCTCGGCGGCCACGTCCTCCGGCCGCAGGTGGACGATGAACCGCTCCCGCGCCTGCGCGAACACGGCCAGGACCTGCCCGTACAGAACGGCGTTCGGGGCCTGGAGATGGGCGAACGGCTGAGGCGGCGGAGCAGTGGACACGCGCCCCAGTGTTACAGAACCAGCCACCCGCTCGGGCACGAACCGGAAACTCCGGACAGCGGGGCGATCTCGACCGCGGCACCCAGCGGTCGAGCGTGAAGGCCCGGGAGGGGGCACGGCCCCGGCCTGGGCGGAGCACGGTGCCCCACCGCCGCGTAGAGGACGCCGACCAGCCGGAGTGCCGGTGGCGCCTACTTGCGGTCGGCCGTTGCATTTCTTGACGTGATGATCCCATGATGGTGTCATTGACTCGTGCTGTATTCGCTGCCTGAACTCGAAGACGCCGACCGGACTGTCCTCGCGGAGATCGAGGGCATGCGGGATCGGCTGCGCCTGCATCTGCGCACGCCTCGACGATGGGAGGGGCAGCTGCAGCGCAACCTGACCGCGCGGGCGATCGCCGGGTCGAACACGATCGAGGGCTACGCCGCGAGCGTTTCGGACGTCGAGGACATCATGGTCGGCGAGGCGCCGATCGACGCGAACGACACCGTCGCGGTCGAGATCGAGGGCTATCGGCAGGCGATGACCTACATCCAGCGTCTTGCCGAGGCCGGTGAGGACTTCGCGTACAGCAAGGGGCTGCTCAACGCTCTGCACTTCATGATGCAGGGCCACCACCTGGTCAAGCGGCCCGGCTGGTGGCGCACCGGTCCGGTGTACGTCACGTCGGCTGAGGATCCCACCATCGCTGCCTACACCGCGCCGGACGCCGACCTGGTCCCGTTGCTCACCGGTGAGCTGGTGGAGTGGCTGAATGACGGTGACCTCGACGCGCCCGGACTGGTTCGGGCGTCGATGGCGCACCTGAACCTGGTCGCGATCCACCCGTGGTCGGACGGCAACGGGCGGATGTCCCGCGCTCTGCACACCCTGGTCCTCGCCCGCGAGGGGATCATGGCGCCGGAGTTCTCCAGCATCGAGGAGTGGCTCGGCCGGGCCCGCAACACCTACCGCTACTACGACGTCCTCGGTGAGGTCGGCGGCCCCGTCTGGACCCCCGGGCGGGACACCCTCCGGTGGGTCCGGTTCTGCCTGCGGGCCCACCACCAGCAGGCCCAGAGCGTCGAGCGGCAGGTGAAGACCACCCGCGAGGTCTGGACCGCCCTGGACGAAGCCGTCGAGCAGCGTGGCTGGCCCGACCGGATGCTCTACGCCCTCTATCCCGCGGCCATGGGCAACCGCCTGCGCCGCGCGACCTACCAGGCCGACGCCGAACTGAGTGAGCAGCAGGCCCAGCGCGACATCCGCGAACTCGTCCGCGCCGGCTGGCTCGCCGCGAAGGGCGAAGCCCAAGGCCGCTACTACCTCGCCGGCCCAGACCTTCCCGAAGAGATCACACGCGGGGTCCGTGAGCCCCGGCCGCTGCGTGACCCCTACGCGTGACCCGGCAAGGCGGAGGTGAAGCTGCCTCACCAGCCAGGCATTTCCCACACCCCTCGCCGCCAGCCATCACTGGCGCTCGGTTGCCATCTAGCCCGTGTGGCTCTGCGCAGCCCGGGCACTGTCACCGGGAACCGGGTGGCTTGGGCCACGCCGTTCCGTCTGCGGCGGCCGTGAGGATGTCTCCGAGGCGGAGCCAGGCGTTGGGGCCGGAGTTGCTGATCGGGCTGTCGGCGAATCGCTGCCAGGCATGGGGGTCGTCGCCGAGCGCTGCTTCCACCAGGGCGATCACGGTGGGATGCGTGCTGTTGTAGTGGTGTCCGCGTGCTTTGAGTGCCGTCCATGCGGGCAGGGCGAGGATGGTCTCGCTGGGGCAGTTGGGCAGGGCGAGGACCTGCCGGGCCCACGCTTCGCGGTTGCTGGGGCCGCCGCCGAGCCGACGGCGAAGCTCGCGGGTGAGGGTGTGGACGGCGTGGCGCGGATCGGAGTGGCGGGCGAGGAGTGGGGCGAACGCCGGTTCGCTGCGGTGGCCGTGCCAGGCGAAGGACAGCAGTGCCTTCTCCACGAGTGCGTCGTCACCGGTGTGCCGGTTCAGGTACGCGTCGAGCACCTCCGCGGTGACGGCAGACAGGCTCCGGACCGTCACTTCTTCGGGGTTGCCGAGGGCCGTGCGACGGGTCGCGGGCGGCTGCGGGGCGGGGTCGGCGACGATCCGCGTTATCGCGTCCAGGAGTTCGTCGAACTGCCTCCGGTCCTCCTGGGACTTGTAGTCGTACGACTGGGGACCGGACCGGCCGCGGCGGGCGTCGCGGATCACCAGTCGAACGGTCGCTTCGACGGCCGGTGTGAGTTCGGGCAGGTGGACCAGCATGTCGCGGATCCAGCGCAGGTCGGACGCTGTGCTGATTCCGTAGAGGTCCTTCGGCTTCCAGGTCCGGAGCGCCTGCGCGGCCGTTTGGGCGAAGTGCCGCCCCAGGTCGGCGAGTTCGTCCGGATGGCTTTGCCAGGTGTGGGGATCGCCGTAGGCGGGTTTGGCCTCGGTGGGGTTCAGGATGAGGCGCCACCGTCCGTCGGCGGCGCGCCTGACCCAGGAGACGGCGGAGTCAGTGCCCCAGCGGGCCTCGAAGCCGTCGCGCAGGTACAGGAACTCGATGTCCCGACGTTCGGTCTCCTCCAGGGCGGCGAGCTCGGCCGCGAAGTGTTGGCGGGCCTGCTCTTTCGAGGACCCGTCCTGGAGAAATGTGCAGATCCGGACAGTGAGCATGGCGGCATCGAACCGGGCGAGGTCGTCCAATGCGAGCTGGCGGAGGAGAGCCGGCTCGACCGTCCACGGAACGCTGCCGAGCAGCTGGTCGCGGACGAGTCGGCTCGCCGAGGTGCCGGTGGTCATGGCGAGGAGCTGGGGGTGCCGGTCGGGGTGCCGTTCGAGGACGGCCGACCACATGTGGCCCCAGGCGTCGAACGCCTTCCTGATCCGCTTGGACCAGGCGATGGAGTCCTCGTCCTCCAGCTGCGCGTGGTCGAGGTCGTCGGGCAGGAGCGAGACGGCGGCTTCGAACACGGCGTCGTGGAGGCGCCCCGTGCGGAGGACTACCTGTGCGGGCGTCGGTTCCTTGAGGAGTTCGGGCGTCATGTGCGGTGGTTTCGGCACCCGCCTGTGCAGCTCGTTGGCGACGGCGGTGCAGAGGTCGGCCGGGTGATGGGCGGCGCCGAGGGAGCCGAGCCGGCGGTCTGAGCAGCGGCGCAACGCGTCGGCCCGCAGAGCCGGATCGCAGTCGGGGTGGACGAGCGCGAGGACTACCAGCGAGGTCGAACCTGTCAGGTGGTCGTACTCGTTCTCGCGCTGCCGGAGCCCGTTCGCCACCGCGGCCTCCAGCAGCCAGGTAGGCGCCGACTCCCGGTACGGCTTGGCGAGCAGCGCGGCGAGGAGCGGTCCGCCCTGCTGGCTGTCGGCGACGCCACGGGCCTGTTCGGCCGCCATCCGGGCGGCAGCGGAACCGGGTTCGGCACCGGCCGCGAGCGTGGCCAGGAACTCCACGGGCAGATGGGTCTTGTCGGTGGCCAATTCGTTGCTTCCCTCTCCCCGGTGGCTCATCAGGTCCCATCCTGCTCCATCGGTCGGACAATCCGGGAGCGAACGACCGGACGGGGGGACTGTCACGGCTTCACCGGGGACAACTCCTCGGCGACTCGGGTACGGTGTCGGACAGGACCAGGTCCGGACCACTGACAGCATCGGCGGTACCAGCCTCGGGCCGATCGTTTTCTCCACCGTCCGGAGGCGCGTCAGCAACGTGCCCACCAGCGGAACTCCACCTCCTTCCGCGCAGCCCGTACCGGGACGCGCCGTCCACTGCACCGGAGTTCCCCGCATGCCCGAGCATCACCTCACCGCCGTACCCCGCGACTTCCACTGCGAACACACCCCCAGCAAGAGCCGCGTCCTCGCACTCCTCTCCCACGAGGGCGGCTCCGACTCACTCCAGGCCATCCTCACCTGCCGCGACCCTGAACTCGCTCACCGCGCAGCCGAATTGTTGCGCCGCATCCTGCGAGGGCCGGCCGCCACGCAGGCGGCGGAGCTGGTGGACGGGCTCTGCCGGCAACTCCCGGACGCCCCGGCGTCCTCGCTGCGGCAGGCCGCCGCCTATGCGGGCTCCGGGACCTGGCCGGCCACCGTCGGAACGCACATCACCTGGCCCGAAGAGGCCGCGGTCGAGGCCCCGGGCCGGGACGAAGGCACCGACAACGAAGACGACGGCGACGGCGACGAAGCCCCGGACCCCGACGGCCCCGCACCGAGCGAGGTGCGGCTGCGTGACCTGTCGGGCCACGTCGTGCGGATCACCACGCTCCGCGAGTTCCACGTCCGCGACCGGCAGGCCCTGCTCAACGCGGCGGGCGAGCAGGGCTGGGAACCGATGCCCGCCGACCAGCTCGACGACGGCGACCCGCACGACGTGGTCGGCGCGGTCATGTGGCTCGCCGAACCGCCCGTCCACGTCGACGGGACGGACAGCCTCACCGACCACAGCCAGGGCTCGCTGCTCCAGCGGAGCAACGGCGACGAGGTCGCGGCGTGGAGCACGGAACCCGTCGTGGCGGACTTCGGCCCCGGCCGACAAGACGCCAAGGCCGAGCAGCCCTCCGAAAGCGGCCCCGGCGAGGACCTCCCCGACTTCGCAGCGCTGTTCCCCGCTCAGGCTCCGCACTGCGAGGATCCGGAGTGCGAAGACGAACGCTGCCTGTGGCAGCTGACTCCCCGCACAGCCGACCTCCTCTACACCGCGCTGTCGCTGCTGGCCGACGAGGCGTACGACGACGCCGAGGAACTCGGCGACGGACGCCTTGTGCCGGACGGGCACGAAGGCAACTGGGGGGTGTTCCCGCGGCTGCCGAAGCTGACCTTCGCGGCCGACCTGCAGTGGCGGCGCCGCTTCGCCCGCGCTGCCGACGACCTCGCGGACGATCTCGAACGTGGCCACTGGCCGCAGCCGACCTGCACCGCCGAGGAACTCGCCCTGCACCTCGCCATTGCCGACGCCGCCGACAGCGCCGACGAGCTCGGGGACGACCCCGGCGACACCGAAGACGCCACGCACAGCACACTGCCGGTCCACCGCGACGACTACGACTTCGACGCCTGCACCGACATGTTCTTCCAAGACACCGACGTCCTCATGCTCTACAGCTCCCGCTTCGATGGGATCGAGGACCCCGACGGCGACGCCAACAGCCAGCTCGGCGTGGGCGACCTGCGCGCGCAAGCGTGGTTCGAACCGTTCGGGAACGTCAAGGTACGTGACCCCCACCGCGGTTTCCGCCGCTGATGCTCCCGGGCACGCAACGGACGGTGGGCGCGCAGGCACTTTGCTCACCGTCCGCAGCGGCCGGAAGCCTTTCTGGGTCACCATCCGTAGCCGGTGGGTAGGGGACCGTGGTCCACCTGCAGGAGCCGGCCTCGCGAGCCGGCCAGCGCCGTCGACGCAGCGGCTGTCGGGCGCGCGCGAAAGTGGTTGCTGAAGGGCCGACAGATCTCGTTCACCGGCAGTAGCTACGGCCGGGTCGCTGGCCCTGGGACCACTTTGGGACCACATCCGATGAGCGTCCGTGAACGCTGATGGGCGAAAACGGACACTTGTGCATGAAGTAAACACTGGGCCACTGTCAGCAGTCTGTGGCACCGCTCCTGCGGGGAGTGTCCAACCCGCGTGCACCTCATGGCAGTTGAGCAACAATAAGGCCGGGACCTTGGGGTCCCGGCTGTCGACAATAGTTGAACCCCTTGACTGGGGGTCAAGGGGTCGCAGGTTCAAATCCTGTCGTCCCGACAGTATGTCGGAAGGCCGTTGGCTGGGAGGAATCCCAGGTCAACGGCCTTTTTGTTGATGGTCCGGCAGGGGGTCGGTGCCGGGTTCAGTGGCGGCTGAGGACCTCGGCGAGGCGGCTTACTCCGTCCTCGCCGTGGCCGAGGGCGATGGTCCGGCGGAGCAGGCCTTCGGCTGCGCGCATCACGCCGGACTCGATGCCGTGCGACTCGGCGGTGTGCACGACGTGGGCCATGGTGGAGACTCCGGAGGTGAGCGGGTTGATCGCGCCCGAGTAGCTGCCGCTGTCGAAGTCCTCGGCGAACTCGGCGAAGAGCGGGGGCAGGATCGCGCCGATCCCCTGGGCGAACGGAGCCAGCTCGCGGCCGCTGATCCTCTCCGCCTTGGCCAGCGCCAGCGCGTGCACGTACCCGGCCATCGCCGTCCAGAAGACGTCCAGCAGCGCGATGTCGAAGCCGGCCGCCCGGCCGATCTCCTCGCCGAGGTGGGTGCGGGTGCCGCCGAGTGCCGCCAGCACCGGCGCGTGCCGCTCGTAGAGGTCGGCCGGCCCGCTGAGGATGATGACCGCCTCCGGAGTACCGATGCTCGGGGCCGGGGTCATGACGGCGCCGTCCAGGTACTCGACGCCGTGCTCCGCGGCCCAGGCGGCCGTGGACCGGGCCCGGTCCGGCGCGTCGGCGGTCAGGTTGACGAGCGCCCGGCCCTTGAGCGCGGCCTCGACCTCGTCGCGGTGCAGCACGGCGTCCGAGGCGTCGTAGTTCACCACGCAGATGACGGTCAGCTCGCTCGCGGCCACGGCCTCCTCCGCCGTGGCCGCGCTCACCGCGCCCCGGGCGACCAGTGCGGTGTCCCGGCCCGGGGTGCGGTTCCAGACCGTGGTTCGGACGCCGGCGTCCACGAAGGCACCGGCCAGGGCGCGTCCCATCGGCCCGAGGCCGAGCACGGTGACGGTGGGCCGGGTGTGGTTGGTAGGCATGATTCGTCTCCTGTAGACATGGTGGTGGACAACGACCACCCGGGGGTGAGGGATGACGCGCAGTCAGGCCGTGGACCCGAACGTGTGCGGGGTGACCGCCGTGATCGCCGTGATCGACGGCAAGTGGAAGACGTCCCTGCTCTGGCTGCTGGAGGCCGGCCCGTGGCGCCCCGCCGAACTCCGCCGGCGGCTGCCGGGTCTCAGCGAGAAGGTCCTGACCCAGGCGCTGCGTGAGATGGAGTCCGACGGCCTGGTGCACCGCGAGGTGTACGACGTCCTTCCACTGAAGACGGTCTATTCCCTGACCGACTTCGGCCGCCGCCTCTCCGTCGCCCTCGGTCCGGTCTCCGACCTCGGGCACGAGCGCCTCGACCGCATGGCGGCCGAGCGGGCCGGACGGGTCGAGCAAGCCGGACAGGCCGGACGGGTCGAGCGGTCGATCTCCTGACCTGGTGTCATCTCCCCTCGTTCTTCCGGGCACCAGTCTCGTCGCGCCGCACGTCGGTGCCCAGTACGCACAAAAAAGTGGCCACTCGGTGCGAACCGTCGGTCGCCGAGGGACGGGCCGAGGTGGCGACAGGAAGGCCGTCCGGCCGGACGTGCCGGTGCAGAACGCCCGCGGCGGAGCCCGTCTCGGTGGTGACCGCGCGGTTGGTCAGGGCGCTGGGCCCGTCCTGGAGCAGGATCCGCTCGGCGGCTTCACGACGAACTGCGCCGCCGTGGAGGTCACGGCGGCGCGGGCCGGTGGCGGACCGTCGGTCCGTCCCGCGGATGGGACGGGCCGACGGTCGGCTGCCGGGCGGCGGGGCGGGCGTCGGGGGTTACCAGGTGGTCCAGGGGAGGTTCCAGCCGCCCAGGCCGTTGTCGGGGGCGACGGGCTTCTCCTTGGTGTTCACGATCTTGACGACGTCGCCGATCAGGGAGTCGTTGAAGAGCGCCCCCGCGGGGGAGGTGTCGCTGCCGCCCTCGGTGTCCTTGAGGGCGATGCAGCCGTGGCTGGTGTTGGCCTTGCCGAACGGGTCGCCCTTGTACCAGTAGTTGCCGTGGAGGTAGGTGCCGCTCCTGGTCAGGCGCATCGCGTGCGGGACGGCGGGGATGTCGTACTCGCTGCCGAGGCCGACGGTCTGGGAGTTCATGTGGGTGACCTTCTCCTTCGACATGATCACCATGGTGCCGCCCCAGGACGGGTGCTTGTCGTCGCCGAGGGTGGCGGGCACGGTGGTGGTCTTGCCGTCCCGGACGATCGTCAGCTGGTGCGTGCTGGCGTCGGCGGTGGAGACCTGGGAGCGGCCGATGGTGAACGGCTCGTCCTTGTCCACGTCGCCGTAGACGCCGGGGGAGACCTCGACGCTCTTCAGCCGGTAGTGGATGGTGACCTTGGTGCCGGGCTTCCAGTAGTCGGCCGGGCGGAAGTCCAGCCGGTCGTCGCCGAACCAGTGGCCCTTCACCTCGGTGCCGTTGTCGGTCTCGAAGGTGATGCCCTTGGCGACGGCCTCCTTGTTGACGATCTTCGAGCTGAAGTCGACCTTGACGATCATGCCGACGCCGTAGGTGGAGCCGTCGGCGATGTTGTCGTTGGTGGAGACCTTCTTGCCGGGCGTCAGCGTGGTGAAGGCGGTGGTGGTGGCGGCCACCAGACCGTCGGCGTCCTTGGCCTGGGCGTTCACCGTGTAGGCCGTGCCGGGTGCGAGTGCGGCGGCGGGCTTCCAGCCGCTGCCGTCCGGGGCGATCGCGCCCTGGACGGGCTTGCCGTCCTTGTCGGTCACGTCGACGGTGGTGAGCTTGCCGTTCGAGACGGACACCTGGAGCGCGTTCGGGGCGGCGCCCTGGGTGCCGTCCTTCGGCTCGACCGCCAGCACCGCGGCCGACGTCTTCGGCGCGGCTGCGGCCGCGGAGGCGGACGCGGCGGTGGGAGCCGGGTCGGCCGCCGTGCCGCTCTTGCCCTGGTCGTCCCCGCAGGCCGCGGTCATCAGCAGGACCCCGCCCATCGTCAGCGCCACCGCGCCGCGGTGGAGACGGTCGGTGGTGCGTATGGCGGCCCGGGCCGCCCGAACAGTGCTCACAGTTGCTCCCTCTCGGTGTTCGTCGCCAGCTTGTCCGCCGCTCCGTCCCGGCCACAACGGCCGACGGTCGATCAGGGACGCTGGGACGCCCGTACCTGCTGTGACCTGGGAAGACGTAGACCTCCGGGGACGCGTCAGCGGGACGGCGGAACCGCGGGACGGCGTCCCGCGTGCTGTCAGCGGAAGCTCACGCCGAGAACTCCCGGCCGTCGGGGGCGGGGCGGGGCAGCCGTGGGACGGCGCCGAGCCTGCCGGCCGACGGCGGCCGGGTGCGGGGCGCGGTCACCGCGGGCGTCACCAGCGAACACGGCCGAGGGGAAGCGGGACGTTGAGGGAGCCGGCAGAGTCCCCGGCGCCGGCGGAGGCAGCGGCCCCGGAGCCCGCGGCCCCCGCGGTGCCGCCGGCCCGGCGGCGCGCCCGCCGGCGGGGCGTCCTCGCTGTGGTGACGGTCATCGCGGTGCTGCTCGCCGTGGGGGCCGTCGCCATCGGTCTGCGGAGCCGTCCGGACGGCAGCACCGACCCCGCTCGCGCCGCCGACGTGAGGCCGCTCGCGGGGCCCCCGTCGGTGGCAGCGTCCACCGCGCCGCCGTTGTCCGTCGCCAGGGCGGGGGCCGGGGCGGGGCCGTCAGGCGCGACCGGGGGGACGGCCCCGAGCACCAGCGCCCCGATCACCGTCGCCGTCCACCCCTCCGGCTGGAACACCGGGTGCGACCAGTACGTGGTCGACCGCCCGCCGTCCGAGGTCCCGCGGCCGCCCGAGGTTGCCGACGTGCCGGGCTGGGTCTCCCGGGTCGGCGCGGTGCCGGGCCACTCCCAGTCGGTCAAGCTCACCATCCGGGGCACGAGCCTGGACACCGTACTGCTGACGGGCCTCAACGTCCGGGTCACCCGTGTCGCTGCGCCCCTCGCCTGGAACGCCTACTCCATGGGCGAGGGCTGTCCCAGTGGAGTGGGCGCCGACTCCTACGCCGTCGATCTGGACGCGGCGCGCCCCGTACCGGTGGTGGCCAAGGGCAGCGGCGGGCTGCCGGCCAGGGTGACCGAGAGCGACCCGGTGGTCATCGAGGTCACCGCCGAGACCACCGTCCACGACGTCAGCTGGTACCTGGAGCTGGAGTGGGCCAGTGCCAGCCGGAAGGGGATGGTGCCTGTGGACCTCGGCCAGGGCACCCCGTTCCGCACCAGCCCGGTGAAGGGCCGGCCGCTGTACGTCTACCCGGCCGACGGGCACGCCCGGGAGCCGGCACCGCCCCCGCGGTGAGGGCGGGGGCGGGGGTGCGGGGGCTATTCGCCCTCGGTGAAGGCCTCGCGGAGGCGGGCCTCCTGCTCGGCGGAGAGGTTGGTCTGCAGGAGGACGGCGTGCTGGCCGGCGAAGGCGGAGTGGACGCGGTCGAGGACGGCGTCGGAGGTGAGGGCGAAGAGGGCGGAGCTGCCGGGGGTCACCTCGTCGCGGAGCTTCTTGATGAAGTCCTCGTCGATGCCGAGGTGGGCGAGGTGGCCGCCGAGGGCTCCGCCAGCGGCGCCGACGGCCGCGCCTAGGAGGGGGACGAAGAAGATCATTCCCAGGAGGAAGCCCCAGAAGGCGCCGCCCACGGCGCCCATTCCGGTCATGTCGCTGAGGTGGCGGGTGCGGGGCTTGCGGGCTCCGACGGGCCAGCTGACCACGGCTCCGTCCTGGACCTTGATGAGCTCCTGGCGCTGCAGGTCCTTCAGGGTGTTGAGGGCTTCGTCGGCTCCGGTGGCGGTGGGGAACCGCCAGACCGTCAGGGTCGCCATGGTGGTCTCCGATCGGTGGGGGAGAGGGAGGGGAGAGGGCGGGGAGGGGGAGGGTAGGGGGAGAGGAGGACAGGCCCATCGTCGGGGCCGGGCCCGGGGGCCGCCACGCGCGGGGCCCGGACGGGGGACGGCCGCGCCCCGGACGGGCGGCTCCGGATTGACGGGCGGGCCGGGGGAGCACAGCGTGGCAGGTGCTGGCGTGCCGGCGTGCCGGAGCGGTGGAGCGGAGAGGACGGTGCCGGTGATGTCGGACGGTCGGACGGCCAAACGCATCGCGAAGTTCGTCGAGCCGCTGCGGGTGGAGCCCGGGTCACGGGTGGACCTCGCGGAGGACTTCGACCCCCGGTTCAAGGCGGGCCTGAAGAAGCGCGACGGCGCGGAGCTGCTGCGCACCGGGGTGTCGCTGCTGTCGGAGTACCAGGCGCGGCTGGCGGCCCAGGACACCTACGGGGTGCTGTTCTGCCTGCAGGCGATCGACGCCGGGGGGAAGGACGGGACGATCCGGCACGTGATGAGCGGGGTGAACCCGCAGGGCGTCCGGGTGAGCAGCTTCAAGGTGCCGTCCGCGGAGGAGCTCGACCACGACTACCTGTGGCGGTACGCGCGGCGGCTGCCCTCGCGCGGGGAGATCGGGATCTTCAACCGGTCGCACTACGAGGAGGTCCTCGTGGTGCGGGTCCATCCGGAGAACCTCGACCGGCAGAAGCTCCCGGAGGAGGCGAAGGGCCGGAAGGTCTGGCACCGCCGCTACCGGGAGATCAACGACTGGGAGCGCTACCTGACCGACAACGGGATCAGGGTGGTGAAGGTCTTCCTGAACCTGTCCGAGGAGGAGCAGCGCACCCGCTTCCTGAAGCGGATCGACCTCCCGGAGAAGAACTGGAAGTTCTCCGCGGCCGACATCCGCGAGCGCGAGCGGTGGGACGACTACCAGGAGGCGTTCTCCGACATGCTCTCGGCCACGAGCACGCCGTGGGCGCCGTGGTACGTCGTGCCGGCGGACCGCAAGTGGTTCGCGCGGATCTGTGCGGCGGCCGTGCTCGCCCACACCCTGATCGGGATCGATCCGCAGTACCCCACGGTCGACGCGCAGGCCAGGAAGGAGCTCCTGGCGGCCAGGCGGCAGCTGGAGCGGGAGGCTCCCCGGGGTGCCGCGCGCGATCCGTACGCGGCGGAGCACCGGAAGGGCTGACCCCGCCGGGGGCGTCCGCCCGCGCGGGCGCCCGGACCCTGAGGAGTGGAGATGGCGGAGCAGGCTGACCCGTCCGGAGCGCCGGTGGGTGCGGGGGCGTCCCCGACGCCCTGGTACGCGCGCCCGCCGGCGGAGGTCGCCGCCGCGCTGGGGGTGGACCCGGCGACCGGGCTCACCGCGGCGCGGGCGGCCGAACTGCTCGCCGCGCACGGGCCGAACGCCCTGCCGGAGGAGAAGGCGCGGCCGGGCTGGCTGCGCTTCCTCGACCAGTACCGCAGCTACATGCAGATCATCCTGGTGGCGGCGGCGGTGGTGTCGATGGCGATCGGGGAGTGGGCCACCGCGATCCTGCTGGTCGTGCTGACCCTGTTCAACGCGGTGGTCGGGCTGCGGCAGGAGGGCAAGGCCGAGAGCGCGATGAACGCGCTGAAGTCGATGATGCGGGCGACCGCGCGGGTGCGGCGGGACGGGACGGAGGCGGAGGTCCCGGCCGAACGGCTGGTCGTGGGCGACGTGGTGCTCGTCTCGGCGGGCGACGAGGTCCCGGCGGACGGGCGGATCGTCGAGGCCAGCGCGCTGCAGATCGACGAGTCGGCGCTGACCGGCGAGAGCGTCCCCGCGGTGAAGGACGCCGGCACGCTGGCGGCGGGCCCGCTCGGCCCGGGCGACCGGACCAACACGGCGTTCATGAACACCCCGGTCACGCACGGCAGCGGACTGCTCGTCATCACCGGGACCGGCGTGGACACCGAGCTGGGCAAGATCTCCGGGATGCTGTCGGCCACCGAGAAGGAGCAGTCGCCGCTGACCCGGGAGCTCAACACCCTGACGCTCTGGATCGCGGCGGCGGCCGGCCTGACCATGATCGTGATGTTCGCCCTCGGCCGCAGCCGCGACCAGGCCTGGGACGCGCTCTTCGTCAGCGCGGTCTCGCTGGCCATCGCGGCCATCCCGGAGGCGCTGCCCACCGTCAGCCAGGTGATCCTCTCCGTGGGCAGCCTCAACCTGGCCAAGCGGCACGCGATCGTGAAGGAGCTGCCGTCCGTCGAGACCCTCGGCTTCACGTCGGCGATCAACTCCGACAAGACCGGCACCCTGACGATGAACCAGATGACGGTCGTCGAGGTGCTCAGCCCCACCGACCGCTACACCGTCTCCGGGACGGGCTACCGCCTCGACGGGAGGGTCCACCACGCCGCCGGGTCCGCGGCGGGCATCGAGGACGCCATCCTGCCCTACCTGGTCGCCAACGACGCCAAGCTGGTGGGCGGCGAGGTCGTCGGGGACCCGACCGAGGGCGCCCTGCTCGTCCTCGCGCACAAGGCCGGGCTGGACATCGAGGCCAGCCGGGAGCGCTTCCCCCGGCTCGCCACCCTGCCGTTCGACCCCGGCTACAAGCTGATGGCCACCTTCAACGAGGCGAAGGACGCGGACGGCCGCCCGGTGGTGCGGTGCTTCGTCAAGGGCGCTGCGCCCGCGGTGACGGCCCGGGCCGTCACCGCCCTCGCGGACGGCCGGGTCGTGCCCTGGGACGGCGACCTCGGCGCCCGCGCCCTGGCGCAGACCGAGCGGATGGGCGGCGAGGGGCTGCGGGTGATGGCCGGGGCCGTCCGGGACCTGGACCCGGCGGACTTCGACCCGGACGGCGACCTGCTGGCGCTCGTCGTCGACCTGCGGATGACCAGTCTGGTGGGCATGGTCGACCCGCCGCGCGAGGAGTCGCGGGCCGCGGTCGCCGACGCGCAGGCCGCCCACATCCGGGTCCGGATGGTCACGGGTGACGACGTCACCACCGGGGCGGCCATCGCCCGCCAGCTCGGCATCGAGGGCGAGGCCGTGCTCGGCGCCGACTTCGCCGCGCTGCCGGAGCACGAGCGGCTGGCGCGGATCGACGGCATCGGGGTGGTCGGCCGGGTCGCGCCGGAGCACAAGGTGCTGCTCGCGGCCACGCTCAAGAAGAAGGGCGACGTGGTCGCGATGACGGGCGACGGCGTCAACGACGCGCCCGCCATCAAGGCCGCCGACATCGGCATCGCCATGGGCAGCGGCACCGACGTGGCGAAGAACGCGAGCCGCATGGTCCTCGCCGACGACAACTTCGCCACCATCGTCTACGCGGTGGGGGAGGGGCGGAAGCTCTACGACAACCTCACCAAGTACATCCGGTTCGTCCTGGTGCTGCTGGTGACGTTCGTGCTGACCTTCCTCGGCGCGGCGGTCCTGAACATCGCGGCGGGCGAGCCGTTCACCCCGGCGCAGGTGCTGTGGGTGCACTTCGTGGTCAACGCCCCGTTCGGCTTCGCGCTGGGCTTCGACCGGGAGAGCCCCGGACTGATGCGGCGCACCCCGCGTCCGCGCGGCGAGTCGGTGCTGACCGGGCCCGTCGTGGTCACCGTCGGTCTCGCCGGGCTGGCCGTCACCGTCGCCCTGCTGCTGCTGATCAAGCTGGGCGAGGCGCACTACGGCAGCGTCGCGGTCGGCAACTCGATCGCGTTCACCGCCTTCGCGCTCTGCCTGATCGTCGCGGCCTACGAGTGCCGCAGTGAGCGCGGTTCGGTGCTGACGGTCGCCACCTTCGACAGCCGGCAGATGAACCTGGCGGCCCTGGCGGAGTTCGTGCTGGCGGTGCTGGTCACCCAGATGGACGCGTTCCGCCGGCTCCTCGGGACCACCGACATCGACGTCCGGCAGTTCGGGTGGGCGCTGCTGGCCGCGGTCGCGCTCCTGCTGCTGTGGGAGCTGGGCAAGCTGCCGGCCCGCCGACGGGCTCCCACCGGGGCCGGGGCCGGGGTGGGGGCCGAGCCCGGTCCGTGAGCGGTGGTGGCCGGTGGGCGGGCGGTGGTGGCGGGTCCGCGGGTAGCGGCGGTCCGGGACCGCAGGGTGGTGCTCGGGGGCCTGGTGACGGAAGGAGAGCGATGGCTGCGGGCGGTCCCGGCGGAGGGTGGCGCCGGGTGCTGCCGGCCCTGCCGGGGCTCGCGGTGCTCCGCCGCTACCGGCGGGACTGGCTGCGGGGCGACCTGCTGGCCGGCGTCACGGTGGTCGCCTACCTGGTGCCGCAGGTCATGGCGTACGCGAGCGTCGCGGGCCTGCCGCCCGTCACCGGGCTGTGGGCCATCCTGCCGGCGATCGTGCTCTACGCGCTGGTCGGGTCGTCCCGGCTGTTGTCGGTCGGGCCGGAGTCGACCACGGCGCTGATGACCGCGACCGTGGTCGGGCCGCTGGCCGGCGGGGACCCGGCCCGCTACGCCGTCCTGGCGGCGGGTCTCGCCGTGGTGGTCGGCGTGCTGTGCGTGCTGGCGTGGCTGGCCAGGCTCGGCTTCGTCGCCGACCTGCTCTCGCGGCCGGTGCTGATCGGCTACCTCACGGGCGTGGCGCTGATCATGATCGTGGACCAGCTGTCCAAGCTGACCGGCGTCGACGTGCGCGGCGAGGGGTTCTTCCCGCAGCTGGCGTCGTTCCTGGGCGACCTCACCGAGGCCAACCTGCCGACCGTCGCCTTCAGCGCCGCCACCCTGCTCTTCCTCCTCCTGGTGGCCCGCCTCCGCCCCGGGCTGCCCGGCCCGCTGCTGGCGGTCGTGCTCGGCACGGCGGTCTCCGCGGCGTTCTCGCTCGAGGAGTACGGCCTCGCGGTGATCGGCGGCATCCCGGCGGGGCTGCCCGCCCCCCGGCTGCCGGACCTGGGCGACCTGTCCCGGCTCGCCCTGCCCGCGCTGGGCATCCTGCTGGTCGGCTACACCGACTTCATCCTGACCGCGCGCGCCTTCGACGGGCCCGACGGGGAGCGGCGCCTGGACGCCGACCAGGAACTGCTGGGCCTCGGCGCGGCCAACCTCGGCGCCGGCTTCTTCCAGGGCTTCCCGGTGAGCAGCAGCGCCAGCCGCACCGCGCTGGCCCAGTCGGCGGGAGCGCGGAGCCAGCTGTACGCGCTGGCGGCCGGTGTCGGGGTGGTCGCCGTCCTGCTGTTCCTCGGCCCGCTGCTGCACGACACCCCGGACGCCGTGCTGGGCGCCCTGGTGGTCTTCGCCGCGCTCCGGATGATCGACGTCGCGGGGTTCCGGAGGCTGGCCTCCTTCCGGCGCCGCGAACTGCTGCTGGCCGTCGGCTGCACGGTGGGCGTGCTGACCCTGGACATCCTCTACGGCGTGCTGGTGGCGGTGGGGCTGTCGGTGGTCGAGCTGCTCAGCAGGGTCGCCCGGCCGCACGACGCCGTGCTCGGCCTGGTGCCGGGCGTGGCCGGGATGCACGACGTCGACGACTACCCCGCGGCGCGGACCCTCCCCGGGCTGGTGGTGTACCGCTACGACTCCCCGCTGTTCTTCGCCAACGCGGAGGACTTCCGGCGCCGCGCGCTGGCGGCCCTGGCCGAACAGCCGGGGCCGGTGCGGTGGTTCGTGCTCAACACCGAGGCGAACGTCGAGGTGGACATCACCGGACTGGACTCGGTGGACGCCCTGCGGGTCGAACTGGCCTCCCGCGGGGTGGTGTTCGCCCTGGCCCGGGTGAAGCAGGACCTGCGGGACGAGCTCGACGCGTACGGGCTGAGCGCGTCCGTCGGCGCCGACCGGATCTTCCCCACGCTGCCGACGGCGGTGGCCGCCTACCGCTCCTGGGCGCGGGGTGCCGGGACGGACGGTGCTCCGGACGGTGACGGGCCGGGCGATGAGGCGGGCGGTGCGTGGGGTGACGGGCCGGGCGACGGGCCGGGCGAGGGGGCGCCGGGTGGGCCGGCGCCCTCGTGACCGGAGGTCAGGCCGTGCGGGCGGGGACCGCGTCGAGGCGGTAGCCGTCGGCGTGGGGGACGACGTGGCCGGCGGTCGGCGGGGCGAAGTGGGTGCCGAGGACGAGGGCGTCGGTGCCGGCGAGGGAGGCCAGGAGGGCGCGGCGGGTGGCCTCGGACTGCCGGGGGTCGATGTCGACGCAGGCGCCGACGGCGGGGTGGGCGAACTGGACGGGGTGGTGGACGCAGTCCCCGGTGATCAGCGCCGTCGCGCCGCGGCTGGTCAGTTCGACCGCGACGTGGCCCGGGGTGTGGCCCGGCGTGGGGAGCAGGCGCAGGCCGGGGAGGACCTCGGTGCCGCCCTCGGCGACGTCGACCGGGTCGAGCAGTCCGGCCCGCTCGACCGGGAGCACGGAGTCCTCGAACATCTGCCGGCGGGCCTCCTCCATGGGGTGGGCGGCCCAGAACTCGCGTTCGGTGCGGCTGGTGACGTAGCGGGCGTGGGGGAAGGTGGGGACCCACTGGCCGTCGACCAGGCGGGTGTTCCAGCCGACGTGGTCGGCGTGCAGGTGGGTGAGGATCACCAGGTCGACGGTGTCGGGGGCGAAGCCGGCGGCGGTGAGGCGCTCGAGGAAGTCGGTCCGCAGGTCGTGCCAGGCCGGGTTGGCGCGCTCCTTGCCGTTGCCGATGCCGGTGTCGACGAGGACGCGCAGCCCGTCGACGACGAAGGCGAAGGTGTGGCTGTCGATGTGCAGGGTGCCGTCGGCGCCGGCGAAGTGGGGGTGCAGCCAGTCCTGGGCGGTCACCAGCGCGGGGGTGGCGTCGGGCAGCAGCCACTGCCCGGTGGCGGGCGGCAGGGGGATCTCGTCGACGCGGTGGACGGTGAGGTCGCCGACGGTCCAGGTGGGGGCGGTGGTGGTGGCGGGCGTGGTCGGCATGGTTCGTCGGTCCTTCGGTTGCTCGGGCGGTTCGGCCGGTCGGGGTTCGGTTCGGCTGGTTCGGGTCGCTTCAGCGGAGGCGGTCGGGGGCCGGTGCGGCGGCGGGGTGGGCCGGGGCGGCCCGGCGCCGGGACACGGCGAGTGCGGCGAGTGCGGCGAGGGCGAGCAGGGCGGCGGCGATGCCGTAGGCGTGCGCGGTGGCCCCGAGCCCGTACGACCGGGTGGCGGCGCCCGCGGCGATGGCGGGCAGGCTCATGGCGAGGTAGCTGAGGACGTAGTAGGCGGCCAGGGTCGCGGCGCGGTCCGGCACGTCGAGGGAGCCGAGGAGGAGGCGCAGCGCCCCCTGGGAGACGGCGCCGAAGGCCGCGCCGGCGAGGGCCGCGCCGGCGTGGACGGCGGGGAGCCCGGCGCCGTGCATCCCGAGCAGGGTCAGGGCGGTGGCGGGCGGGACGGCCAGGCAGCCGCCGACCGTGGCGGTGAGGGGCGAACTGCGGCGCAGCGCCCACACGGTGAGCGCGGCGGTGGCGCTGACGGTGAAGAAGACCAGGCCGCGGGCCGACTGCGGGGCGTCGGGGGCGACCAGCCGGACGAGCGCCGGGCCGAGCGAGGAGTAGAAGCCTCCCAGGGCCCACACCGCGGCGACTCCGGTGCCGACGGCCAGCAGCGTGCGGCGGGCGGTGGGCGGGAGGGCGAGCCGTGGGCTCAGGGAGCGCAGGGCGCCCGGGCGGCGGCGCGCCGTCTCGGTGGTGAAGGCGACCGCGACGGCCTGGGCGGTGAACACGGCCGCGAGCAGGGCGTAGACGGTGACGGTGGGGGCGGGCGCGAACCGGACGAGCAGGGTGGCGGCGAGGACGCCGGCGGCCATGCCGGCGACCGGGGCGATGCTGTTGGTCAGCGCGGAGCGGCCCGGGTGCCGGGGGTGTTCCAGGTCGAGGAGGGCCGCCCCCGCGGCGCCGGTGGCCGTGCCGGTGGCCAGCCCCTGGAGGACCCGGGCGGCGAGCAGGGTGCCCGCGCCGTCCGCGGAGGCCAGCAGCAGCATGGCGGCGGCCTCGACGACCAGGGCGGCCGCCAGGACGGGGCGCCGTCCGAGGTGGTCGGAGAGCGCCCCGGTGGTGAGCAGTGCTGCCAGCAGGGCCAGTGCGTAGGCGCTGAAGACCGCGGTGACGGCGAGCGGGGAGAGGCCCCACTGCTCCTGGTAGAGGGGGTAGAGCGGGGTCGGGGCGCTGGAGGCGGCCAGCAGGGTGGCCAGTGCCGAGGCGTCGAGGGCGAAGGACGCTGCACGCCGGCCGGGGCGGGTGTGGTCGGGTCGGGCACGGTCGGGGCGGCGGGGGCAGCCGGCCCGGAGGGACGGGAGTGCGGGGGCGTGGGGCGTCGCGCTGGGCATGGGGGCTCCTTCCCGCTAAAGCGACTCGTTTGCGTTAAGGACACCGTAGGGGCGGGTGGACGGTTAACGCAATCCCTTAGCTTTTGTGGTCCCAGCGCGCGTCGAGGCCGCGGCGAGGGCGTGGTGAGTCCGCGTCGAGGCCCTGGTGAGGGTGGTCCGGTGCGGCCAGGGGTGGCCCGAGTGCCCGCTAAACGCAAGGAATGTGCTTTAAGCTGGTGGCATGAGTCCTCGGCAGATGGTGCGCCCGGGCGGGCGCAGCGCCCGGGTCCAGGCAGCGGTGCACGAGGCCGTGCGCGACCTCCTCGCGGAGGTGGACCGGGACGCCCTGACCGTGCCGCTGGTCGCCCAGCGCGCCGGAGTCACCCCGTCGACGATCTACCGCCGCTGGGGCGACCTGCAGGAGCTGCTGTCGGACGTCGCGGTGGAACGGCTGCGGCCCGACACGGCGCCGGACGACCACGGCGACCTGCGCACCGACCTCACCGCCTGGGCCGAGCAGTTCCTCGACGAGATGTCGTCCCCCTCCGGCCGCGCCTACATCCGCGACGCCCTGCTCGGCGACCCGGACGGCAGCAACGCCGGCCAGTGCTCGGCCTACGCGGCCGAGCACATCGGCGTCGTCCTCGCCCGGGCGGGGGCCCGCGGTGAGGACGTCCCCGACGTGGAGACCGCCATGGACCGCGTCGTCGCCCCGATGATGTACCGCATCCTGTTCCGGCCGACCGGGCTCGATGCGGCGTACGCGCGGCGGCTGGTGGCCGAACTCCTCGGCGGGGCCACGCCCTAGGACGCACCGCGGGGAAGCCGGCCGCGAACACCACGTGCCGCGGGCCGTCGGCGCCGAAGATCCGCCCCTGCTCGCGGGCCAGCCGCACTCGGAACGCCGGCGACATCAGGGTCTTGGCCTGCGCGCCGTCCGGTGCCGACTCCTCCCAGAGCACCACCCGCCCCGCCCGTGCGGACTCCCGGACGACGTCCTGTCCCATCGTGCCCCCCCATCGTGCCGGTCGGTAGGGCGGCGGACGCGTCGGGCCTCCACCCGTGGCGGGCCGACCGGCTCCGGACTCTAGGCGGCACCCGGGTGCGCGCGGCGGAGAGCCGGCGGATTCGGCCCCGGGAGCGACGGAAACCGCCGTTCCCCTTGTCAGGCGGGGTGTTGCGGTGGCATGGGCCGGCGCCCCACCCCGCAGCGGTGGCGGTGCCCGGTCAGCCGGCGGGCTGGTCGTGGGTGGAGCAGTGGATGCCGCCGCCGCCCGAGGCGATGGCGTCGATCTGGAGCGGCACGATCTCGCGGCCGGGGAAGTGGTCGCGGAAGACCTCCTGGGCGTGGTCGTCGGCCCGGGGGTCGCCGAACAGGGGCAGGTAGACGCCCTTGTTGCCGATGTAGAAGTTCATGTACGAGGAGACGAAGGCGTCGCCGCGGCCGGTGATCTTGTCCGGGTCGGGCTGGCCGATCTCGATGACCTTCAGCTTCTTGCCGGTGGCGTCGGTCGCCTCGGACAGGACGGACCTGGCCTGGTCGGCGGAGCGGGACCAGACGTCGGCGGGGGTGCCGGGGAAGGCCCGGTCGAGGAAGACGACCCCGGGTGCGGCGAAGCGGGCCAGGCAGTCGACGTGGGCGTCGGTGATGTCCTTGCCCTTGACGCCGGCGAGCCAGATCACCTTGGTGGCGCCCAGCGCCTGCTTGAGCTCGGCCTCGACCTGGTCGCGGCTCATGCCCGGGTTGCGGTTGTCGTTGACGACGGAGCTCTCGGTGACCATCAGGGTGCCCAGGCCGTCGGTCTCGAAGGAGCCGCCCTCGGCGACCAGCCTGGTGTCGACGCGCTCGATCCCGTAGGCGTCGAGCACCGCCCGGGCGAGGCGGCCGTCGTTGGTGTGCTCCTGCTTGCCGCCCCAGCCGCTGAAGTTGAAGTCGACGCCCTTGACCTTGCCGCCCTCCTCCACGAAGACCGGCACGGTGTCCCGGGCCCACAGGTCGTCGACCGGGGTGGCGTGCAGTTCGACGCCGGTTCCGCAGGCGTTGCGGGCCGAGGCCTCCTGGCCGGGGCGGACGAGCAGGATCAGCGGTTCGCGTTCGGCGACGGCCCGGGCCACCTCGGCGATGTCCTTGCGGACGGACGCCAGCTGGTCGCCCCAGACGTTCCCGGAGGCGGGCCAGGCCATGAACGTCCGTTCGTGCTTCTCCCACTCACCGCCGAGCCGGCGCCCGCGCGCCGGGGCGGGTGCCGGGGGTTCGGCCGACGGGGTGTCGGCGGTGCCGGAGGACGGTGCGGCCGGATCGGCCGGCTCGTCGAGGGCTGCGCAGGCGGTCGCGCCGAGGGCGAGCGCGCCGGCTCCGGCGAGGGAGCGCAGCACCGTGCGGCGGGCGAGCGGGGAGAGGGACACGCTGTCCTCCGGTGGGGCTGGGGGGTGGTTCGGGTGCGGTGCGGTGCGCGGGCCGGGGTGGTGGCCCGGGCGGCGCCCGGCGGTGCCGGACACGGGTGGTCGGCGGCACCGGACTGAACTGTCGCATTGACTGAAAAATCAGTCAAGCTTACGGTGGGCGTCACCCCAACCACCCCGAGACGACCGGCCGCCGAGCGGGCGGCCCGGTCGCGGACGACGAAAGGCCGGGTGAGGCAGCCGTGCTTCGCAATGCTCTGGAGCCCTGGCACCTCCTGGTGCTGGTGGCGGTCGTGGTGCTGCTCTTCGGCTCCCGCAAGCTGCCCGACATGGCCCGCGGACTGGGCAAGTCGATGCGCATCCTGAAGGCCGAGACGGCGGCGATGCGGGAGGAGGAGAAGCACGCCGCCGATGCGGCGGCAGCCGGCGCCGCCCCGGCCGCTGCAGCCCCGGTCGCCGGTGCGGCGGCCGGCGGTCCGGTGGCCGGCGGTCCGGGCGAGCCGGTGCGGCGGCAGCCCTGACCGGTGCCCCCGCAGGGGGGGGCGACCGTGCGCGGTGGCGGCGCCCCGGGGAGAGCCGTCGTCCGCCACCCCCGGGTGGCGGGCGGCGGCTCTCGGCCGTCGCGGCCCAGGCCACCGCGGTTCGGCCACGGCGGTTCGGCCGACCGCGGGTTACGGCCGACCGCGGGTTCGGCCACCGCGCCTCGCCCGTGGCGGGCTCAGCCGTTGCGGCGGTAGCGGTCCAGGGAGACCCGGACCGGCCCGTCCGCGCCCGCGGTGGACAGCACCCGGACGATGGCGAGGTCCCGGCCGTCGGCCGAGCGGAGGCAGAAGGCCCCGCGCGGCCCGACCGCGCTGAACGGCAGCCGTGCGGACGGATGGCTGCCGAGCCCCTTGAGGCAGTCGGCCACGGTGAGTCCGGCGTCCCGGCCGATGAAGGAGTCGGCGTTCTCCGGGTAGAGGAACTCGCTCTCGTTGCGGCTGACGTACCAGGTGGCGCTGTCGGCCGGGACCACGGTGCCGGTGGAGAGGTCGAACTCGTAGCCGGAGTCCGTCGAGGCGAGTTCGACCGCGCGGTAGACGGGGGCGAAGTCCGCGGTGGGCACCGCCGAGGGGGAGGCGGTCGGCGGGGCGGAGGCCGTGCGGGAGGGCGTCGCGGGCGCGCTGGGCGTGGTGGGTGAGGTCGACGCCGCGCCCGGCGCCCGGCCGCCCGGGGTGGCGGTGTCGGCCACCGGGTTCTCGGCGGGCGCCGCCTCCACCGGGTCCGGGTCGTCGAGCAGGAACACCGTGGCCGCGGCGCCGACGAGCAGGGCGACGGCGGCGGTGAGGGCCGTCCGGCCGAGGGCCCGGCTCCGGTCGTCCTTCCCGCGGGAGCCCCGGTGCGGTGCGGGCGCGGGCGCCGCGGCACCGGCGGCGGGGGAGAGTGCTGCGGGGGCGGCGGCGAGCACGGTGGGCGTCGGGACCGGGGTGCCGCCGCCGTCCGGGGCGGTGGGGGCGAGCTGCGTCGCGGCCGTGGCCCACTCGGGCCGGGCCACCACGGCGGTGCGGGCCTCGGCGGGCACCTGCGGCAGGTCGGCGTGCCGGGTGAGCTGGCCGGCCAGCGGGTGCGGCAGCCAGTCCTCGCCGAACCTCAGGTGCCCGCCCACGGCCGGGTGGCCCTGGGCGGCGGCGATCACCTCGGCGGTGCTGGGGCGGTCCTCGGGCTGCTTGGCGAGGCAGCGCCGGAGGAGTTCGTGCAGGTCGGCGGGGACCCGGCTGAGGTCGGGGTCCTCGTGGACGGCCCGGTAGAGCGTCGCCGGGTCCGGTCCGTCGCCGAAGGGCGGGGTGCCGCCGGCGACGTGGACGGCCAGGGCGCCGAGGGCGTAGACGTCGGTCGCGGGGGTGGCGGGCCGGCCGGTGGCCTGCTCGGGGGCCATGTAGGCGGGCGAGCCGATGCGCAGTCCGGTGCCGGTGAGGGCGGCGGCGTCGGCCGCGCGGGCGATCCCGAAGTCGATCACCCGGGGGCCGTCGGAGGCGATCAGCACGTTGCCGGGCTTGAGGTCGCGGTGCACCACGCCGGTGGCGTGGATGGCCTGCAGGGCCTCGGCGATGCCGGCCATCAGCAGCAGGACGGTCCGTTCCGGGAGGGGGCCGAAGCGCTGGACGACCTGCTGGAGCGAGGGGCCGGGCACGTAGGTGGTGGCCAGCCAGGGCGTGGCGGCCTCCACGCCGGCGTCGACGACCTGCGCGGTGAACAGTCCGTGGATGAGCCGGGCGCTGGCCACCTCCTGGGCGAACCGGGCCCGGAACTCCGGGTCCTCGGCCAGCTCGGGGCGCACCACCTTGAGCGCCACCGGCCGCCCGCCCGGGGTGTAGGAGAGGTAGACCCGGCCCATGCCGCCGGCGCCGAGCCGGGCGTACAGCCGGTAGCCGCCGACCTCGCGCGGGTCGTCGACGGTCAGCTCCTGGAAGGCCGGCGGCAGGGCGAAGGGGGGTCGGTCAGCGGACATGCGGGCTGCCTCTCTCGGCGGACAGGGACGGGACGCCGGGCCGGGACGGGGCCCGGGGCGGCCACACCGCGGTTCGGCACAGACGGCACGGCGAAGTTTAGAGGTAGCGTCAGTCTGGCTCGTCGCAGCCCCCTCCGGAACGGTTCCGGCAGTGATCCACGAGACGCGCCCTAGCAGCGCGCCAGCTCCGCGTCGATGGCGTCGCGCAGGAGCAGCCGGGCGTGGTCGAGGGGCAGCGAGCCGCTGAGCCAGCGCACGCTGAGGCCCTCGATGAGGGCCGTGAGCCGTTCCGCGGCGGCCGCGTGGGCGGGGGCGGTGCCGGTGGGGTTGGCGCGGGCGAGGAGTTCGGCGATGTCGTGGACCCAGGTGTGGGTGGTCCTCGCCAGGTCGTCGCGCAGCTCCGTCTCGAAGACGGCGGTGGCCCGCAGTTCGCCCCAGGCGGTGCTGTTCTCCCTGACCTCGGCGGTGTCCTGGAGTTCCAGGAGCAGGACCCGTTCCAGGTCGGCGCGCGGGGTCGAGGCCTGCTCGGAGGGGTCCGGCTCGGCGGTGTAGTGGTCGGCGCGGTCGCTGATGAACTCCAGCGTCTCGCGCAGGATGCCCGCCCGGTCGGTGAAGTGGTAGTAGATCAGCGAGGTGGACACCCCGGCCTCGGTCGCCAGCTCGCCCATGCGCAGCCCGCGTACGCCACGGCGGGCGATCACCCGGGTGGCGGCTTTGAGTATCCCTGTCCGACGGTCCGACATGGGCGCACACTCTACCCGGCTCGGGGTCGGTTTGCCGAGGTCTCCTGATGGTAATTTCAGGATCGATCGCCGGCGACGCGTGCGAAGAGTCGCCAGGTGGTGGCGGTGGGGAGGCCCTCCGGGGCGGTGTCGCGGGGTGATCGATTCCGGGGTGACGGGAGGGGATGCCGGGTTTCTGTGGCCCAAAGGGTTGACTGAATTTTCAGTGCGGTGAAGGATGCGGGGCAACCCCCACCTCCCACCACCTCCAGGGAGCGCTCCTTGCACACCCCCACACCCTCCCGCCGCAGCCTGCTCCGCATCGGCGCGACCGCGCTGCCGCTGCTCGCCCTCGGCACGGTCGCCCCGGCCGTGGCCCGGGCCGCCACCGCCTCGCCGGCCGACCCGGCGGGCCCGGCCGCCGCCCCCGGCGCCGCGCCCGCGGCCGGGCCCGGGACGCTCAGGCTGCGGATGCCGGCCGAGAGCGACCGCCACGACCGCACGTTCATGGCCTGGCCGGCCCTGTCGTCGATCTGGGGCCGCCAGCTCTCCGCGGTGCGCGACGACATCGCCCGGGTCGCCTACGAGATCTCCCGCTACGAGCCGGTCGTCGTGGTCGCCCGCCCCGGCCAGGCCGCCGACGCGCGGTACCGGTGCGGCGGCGGCGCGTACTACCGCATCACCGTCGTCGAGATCCCCAACGACGACCTGTGGATCCGCGACTTCGGCCCGACCTTCCTCGTCGCCCCGGGCGCGATCGCCGGGCTGGACACCAACTTCAACGGCTGGGGCAAGGCCGGCACGCCGTACTACCAGCCCTTCGCCGAGGACGCCGCCGTGGCGGCGAGCCTGCTCGGCCAGTGCGGCGTCGACCGCGTCCAGGCCCCCTTCGTCGGCGAGGGCGGTGCCCTGGAGACCGACGGCCAGGGCACCCTGCTGGCCACCGTCAGCTCGCTGGTGAACCCCAACCGCAACCCCGGCATGTCCCAGGCCCAGGTCGAACAGGCCCTGAAGAGCTCGCTCGGGATGGACAAGGTCATCTGGCTCGCCGGTCTGGCCGGCCAGGACATCACCGACGACCACATCGACTGCCTGGCCCGCTTCACCTCGCCCGGCCGGGTCGTCCTCGACAAGCCCGGCCCTGGCACCTCCCAGGTCTGGATCGACGTCTACGAGCAGGCCCGCCAGGCGCTGCGCGGCGCCACCGACGCCCAGGGCCGCGCCCTGACCGTCGTCGAGCTCCCCGGGCCTGACCGCGCCCTGATCCGCGGGCGCGGCAAGGACTTCCTGTCCAGCTACACCAACTTCTACGTCGCCAACGGGGCCGTGTTCGTCCCGCAGTTCGGCGACACCGCCGCCGACGGCACGGCCTACGCCGTGCTGCAGGCCGAGTTCCCCGACCGCGACGTCGTCCAGGTCAACATCGACACCATCGCGTCCGGCGGCGGCGGCATCCACTGCGCCACCCAGTCCCAGCCCGCGGTACCGCCGGCCCGCTGACCACCCCGGCGGCCCGCCCCACCCCCCACGGAGGCGCGCCGCCGGGGCCCGGTCCGCGCGGGCCGCCCCCGTCCGGGCGCCCGCCCGGCCGCACCACCCGCCGGCCGCACCACCCGCCGGCCGCACCACCCGCCGCCCGGCTGCCCGACCGCCCGGCCGCACGACCGACCGCACCAGTGCCCGACCGACCAGAAGAGGTTCCCCATGACGTTCCGAATGCCCGCCGAGTGGACCGAGCACGAGGGCTGCCTGATGGCCTGGCCCGTCCGGCAGGACCTCTGGGGCGACACCCTCGACGAGGTGAAGCAGGAGTACGCGGCCGTCGCCCGCGCCATCGCCGAGTTCGAGCCGGTCACCATGGCGGCGCCGCCCGGCCACGGCGACGAGGCGCGCTCGCTGTGCGGCGAGGGCGTCACCGTGGTGGAACTGCCGATGGACGACTCGTGGTTCCGCGACTCCGCGCCGATCTTCGTCCTGGACCCCGAGGGCCGCCGGGCCGGCGTGGACTTCCGCTTCAACGCCTGGGGCCGCAAGCACCACCCGTGGGACGCCGACGACCGGATCAGCGCCCTGCTGCTGGACCACCTCGGCGTCCCGGCGATCCGCTCGGAGATGATCCTCGAGGGCGGTGCGATCACCGTCGACGGCGAGGGCACGCTGATCACCACCGAGCAGTGCCTGCTCCACCCCAACCGCAACCCGGACATGAGCCGGGAGGAGATCGAGGCCGAGCTGAAGGCCCGCCTCGGCGTCACCAAGGTGGTCTGGCTGCCGTACGGCGGCCTGCTGGACACCGAGACCGACGGCCACGTCGACGGGGTGTGCGCCTTCGTCGCCCCCGGCAAGGTGATCGTGCAGCTCCCGGCCGACCCGGCGCACCCGGACCACGCGCGGATGCGGGCCAACCGCGCCGTGCTGGAGCACTCCACCGACGCCCAGGGCCGGCCCTTCGAGATCGTCGACGTGCCGCAGGCCGCCTTCGTCGAGGTCGACGGGCAGCGCGTCGAGGTCGGCTACCTGAACTTCTACCTGGCCAACGGCGGTGTGGTCGTGCCGGTCGCCGGCCACCCCGAGGACGACGGCGCCCTGGCGGTGCTCGCGGCCGCGTACCCCGACCGCAAGGTCGTCGGCGTGCGCGCCCGGGTGATCGCCTACGGCGGCGGGGGCGTCCACTGCATCACCCAGCAGATCCCGGCCGCCCGGGCCTGACACCCGCCCCCCGCACGGAACGGAACACCACCCTCATGACACCCGTACCCGCGAGCCCGGCCGGCGCGCCCGTGAGACGCCCGGCCGCCCGCCGGCGCCGCACCGTCGCCACGGTCGCCCTGTCCTCCCTCGCCCTGGTCGCGGCCTGCTCGGGCCCGCCGCGCGGCGGCTCGGACCAGTCCGCCGTCCAGCTCTCCACCGCGGCCCCGGAGGCGAAGGGCGAACTCGAGTCCTTCACCTGGGCCACTTACGCCGAGCCGCCCACGCTCGACTACCTCCAGGCCTTCGACTACCCGCAGAACACCATCCTCTCCAACGTCTGCGAGAGCCTGATGCGCTGGACGCCCCAGCTCACCACGGCCCCCGGCCTGGCGGAGAAGGCGTCCAACCCCGACCCCACCACCTGGGTCTACGACCTGCGCCCCGGGGTGCACTTCCACGACGGCACGGTGATGACCGCCGACGACGTCGTGTACAGCCTCGGCCGGCAGATCAACCCGGACAACGCGGCGGCCTGGGCCTCGGTGTTCCAGAACGTGGACTCCCTCACCAAGACCGGGCCGCTGCAGGTCACCGTCAAGCTCAAGCAGCCCGACTCCCAGTTCCCGCAGTACATGGCGACGGCCGCCGGCGTGGTCGCGTCCAAGGCCGGGATCGAGGCCGCGGGCAAGGACTACGGCACCGCGGGCGGCCTGGACTGCACCGGCCCGTTCAAGCTCGGCACCTGGAACAAGGGCCAGTCGATCGAGCTGCAGCGCTTCGACGACTACTGGGGCACCAAGGCCAAGTCCAAGAAGGCCGTGTTCAGCTTCCTCACCGACCCGTCGGCCCGCACCAACGCGATGCTCACCGGCGACGTCGACGGCGGCTACCTGATCCCCACCGAGAGCTACGACCGGCTCAAGAAGAGCGGCGCGGGGACGCTCTACTTCGGCGAGGGCCTGAGCACCGTCAACCTCAACGTCACCAGCATGGCCGGCCCGCTCGGCGACGTCCGGGTGCGCCGGGCGCTCTCCCTCGCCCTCGACCGCTCCGGATTCGTCCGGACCGGCCTGGCCGGCGCGGGCACCGTCACCGGCTCCCTCACCACCCGGGCGGCCTGGGCCGGCGCCCCGGAGGACGTGCGCCGGAGCGCCTTCGAGAACCTGACGCCCACCGCGCAGGACATCGACAAGGCCAAGGCGCTCGTCCAGGAGGCCGGCGCCAAGGGCAGGACGCTGACCGTCGCGACCAGCAGCATCGGCCAGGACGTCTCGCTGCTCGCCACCGCCGTCCAGGCCGCGGGCGCGAAGATCGGCCTCGACGTCCAGCTGAAGACGATCGCGCCGAACGCCTTCACCTCGCTGTTCACCGACCCCAAGGCGCGCGAGGGCCTGGACATGTTCCCGGAGACGTACTACGAGTCCGTCACCGACCCGCTCGACCTGCTCACCAACTTCAAGACCGGCGCCTACCAGAACTACTCCGGGTTCAGCGACAAGGCCTACGACGACCTCGTCGACCAGGCCTCCGCGGAGTACGACCCGGCCAAGCGCGCCGCCATCGAGGCCAAGCTCCAGCAGACGGCCTCCGAGCAGCTGCTGTGGATCCCGGTCGCCGAGTGGCCGACCACCGTCTTCATGAACAAGCGGATCACCGGCGCCCCGACCACCATCTCGTACATGTACTACCCGTGGGCGGCCGACGTGGGGGCCGCACGGTGAACTTCCTGAGATTCGCCGTCCGGCGGCTGGTCGAGATGGCCGTCACCCTGCTCGGCGCCTCGTTCGTGGTCTTCGGAGCGATGTACCTGGCGCCGGGCAGTCCGGCGAGTTTCCTCCTGTCGGGTCGGTCGGCCTCGCCGGCCGCCCTGCAGGCGCTCAACGCCCAGTACCACCTCGACGACCCCTTCCTGGTCCGCTACCTGCGCTGGCTCGGGCAGATCGTGCAGGGCGACTTCGGACGCTCCATCACCTACCGCACCGACGTCTCCGCGCTGCTCGCCGACCGGCTGCCCGCGACCCTGCTGCTGGTGGCCATGGCGCTGGTGGTGGTCCTGCTCATCGGCCTGGCGCTCGGCTGGATCGGCGCCGTCCGCGGCGGCCGGACCGACGCCACGATCCTGGTCACCACCACCCTCGCGGTGGGCACCCCGTCCTTCGTCGCGGCCGTCCTGCTGCAGGGCCTGTTCGCGGTGAAGTTGGGCTGGTTCCCGACCAGCGGTGCGGGTGACGGCCTCGGCGACATGCTCTGGCACCTCACGCTGCCCGCCGTCGCCCTGGCCCTCTACCTGATCGGCATGCTCGCCCGGGTCACCCGCTCGGCGATGCTGGACGCGCTGGAGGGCGAGCACGTCACGGTGGCCCGCAGCCGCGGCGTGCCGGAGCGCGAGGTGATCCGCCGGCACGTGTTCCGCAACTCGCTGGGCACCGTGCTCACCACCGGCGGCCTGATCGTCTCCACCCTGCTGGTCTGCACCATCCTGGTGGAGTCCGCGTTCAGCATCGGCGGCATCGGCCAGCTCCTCGAACTGTCCACCAGCACCAAGGACTTCCCGACCGTCCAGGCCATCTCCCTGATCATCGTCGCCCTGTTCATGGTCGTGAACCTGGTCGTCGACCTGCTCCACCCGCTGGTCGATCCCCGGGTCACCCTCGGTTCGAGGAGGTCCGACGCATGAGTGTCGTGCTCACCCGCCGGCCCGGCCTCGCCCGCGTCAAGGCCGCCCGCGCCCCGCTCTACCTGTTCTGCCTCGGCTTCGTCGTGCTGGTGGTGGCGTCGGCCCTGCTCGCGTCCTGGCTGTCGCCGTACGACCCGAACGAGGTCGACCTGTCCGGTGCCCTCGCCGGGCCCTCCGCCGACCACCTGCTCGGCGTCGACGCCGCCGGCCGCGACACCCTCTCGCGGCTGCTGCTCGGCGCCCGGACCTCACTGCTCGGCCCGCTCGGCGTGGTCGTGTTCTCGACCGTCGCCGGCATCGTGGTCGGCCTGGCCGCAGGCTGGCGGGGCGGCTGGCTCGACTCGGTGCTGTCCCGCAGCACCGAGCTGGTCTTCGCCTTCCCCGGCATGCTGCTCGCCATCCTGATCGTCTCGGTCTACGGGGAGGGCCTGCTCGCGCCGGTCACCGCCCTCGCGATCGCCTACCTGCCCTACGTCTCCCGCCTCACCCGCTCGTTGGTGCTGGCCGAGCGGACGCGCCCCTACGTCGCCGCGTACCAGGTCCAGGGGCACTCCGCCCTGCAGATCTGCCTGCGGCACGTCCTGCCGAACATCGCGCCGACCGTCCTCGCCCAGTCCACCATCAACTTCGGATACGCCCTCATGGATCTGGCCGGCCTCTCCTTCCTCGGACTCGGCGTCCCCGCACTCACCCCCGACTGGGGCCGCATGGTCTTCGACGGCCAGACCGCCATCCAGCACGGCTACCCGCTCTCCGCGGTCCTGCCCTGCGCCGTCATCGTGCTGACCGTCGTCGCCTTCAACGTCGTCGGCGAGCGCTGGGCCGACCAGGTCGCCCGGAGGACCGCGTGAACGCACTCGACATCCAGGGGCTGCGGCTGCGGCTGCCCGGCACCGCCCGCCCCGTCCTCGACGGCGTCGACCTCACCGTCGCCCCCGGCGAGACCGTCGCGCTCGTCGGGGAGTCCGGCTCCGGCAAGACCCTCACCTCGCGCGGCGCCCTCGGCCTGCTGCCGCCCGGGGCGGACCCGGAGGGCCGGATCCTCGTCGACGGCGAGGACGTCCTCACCATGGACGCCGACCGGCTGCGCACCCTGCGCACCGGCAAGGCCGCCATGGTCTTCCAGGACCCGCGCGCGGCGGTCAACCCGCTGCGGCGCATCGGGGACTTCCTCACCGAGAGCGTCACCCTCACCGGGGTGCTGAGCAGGGCGGACGCCGACCGGCGCGCCGTCGAGCTGCTCGACGCCGTCGGCCTCGGGCCGGACCTGCTGCGCCGCTACCCCGGCCAGCTGTCCGGCGGCATGCTGCAGCGCGTCATGATCGCCGCCGCGCTGATGGGCGACCCGGTCCTGCTGCTCGCCGACGAGCCCACCACCGCGCTCGACGTCACCAGCCAGGCCGAGGTCATCGCGCTCCTGGACGGGCTGCGCGAACGCTTCGGCACCGGCCTGCTGTTCGTCACCCACGACCTCGGCCTCGCCGCCGCGATCAGCGACCGGGTCTACGTGATGTACGCCGGCCGGATCGTCGAGACCGGCCCGGCCGAGCGCCTGTTCGACCACCCCCGCCACCCCTACACGGCCGCCCTGCTGGCCTCCACCCCCCGGCTGGACAACCCCTCCGGCCGGCTCACCGCGATCGACGGTCAACCACCGGACCTGCGGCAGGAGTTGACCGGCTGCCCGTTCGCCGCCCGCTGCCCGCTCGCCACCGACCTGTGCCGCGAGCAGGCCCCGCCGGCGCGGCCCGTCCCGGGGGAGCCCGGGCACCTGGCCGCCTGCCACCACAGCGACCTCCTCGAAGGGAGCGCCAGCCGTGCCTGAGCCCGGAACCACCCCCCACGACCCGGACCGGACGCCCCCGCCCGCGCTGGAGGTCACCGGGCTGCGCCGCACCTTCGGCACCGTACGGGCCGTCGACGACGTGTCCTTCACCCTCGCGGCCGGCGGATCGCTCGGCATCGTCGGCGAGTCCGGCTCCGGCAAGACCACCACCGCCCGCATCGTCGTCGGCCTCGAACAGGCCGACGAGGGGCGGGTCGCGGTCCGCGGCCGGGCCCGGACCGGCCCGGTCCGGGGCCGGGCGGCGAGGCTGGCCCGCGCCCGCGAGGTCCAGATGGTCTTCCAGGACCCGTACCTCTCCCTGGACCCGCGCACCAGCGTCGAGGCCGTGCTGCGGGAGACCCTGCGCCTGCACTTCCCCGGCACCGACCACGGGGCCCGGATCACCGAGCTCCTCGACCAGGTCGGCCTCGGCACCCGCGCGGCGGACGCGCTGCCGCGCCAGCTCTCCGGCGGGCAGCGCCAACGCGTCGCCATCGCCCGGGCGCTGGCCGTCCAGCCGGCCGTCATGGTCCTGGACGAGGCGGTCGCCGCGCTCGACGTCTCCGTCCAGGCCCAGGTCCTCAACCTGCTCGCCGACATCCGCGAACAGACCGGCATCGGCTACCTGTTCATCACCCACGACCTCGGGGTCGTCCGCTGCGTCACGGACGAGGTGATCGTGATGCGGCACGGGCGGATCGTCGAGGCCGGGCACACCGCGGAGGTCCTCGACGACCCGCAGCACGGCTACACCCGGCTGCTGCTGGAGTCCGTGCCCCGGCCCGGCTGGGATCCCGACCGGATCGCCGCCGCGCGCCGGGCGCTGTAGGCCGCCGCGGTCCGGCAGGTGGTGGGGCCTGCCGGACCGCGGTACCGGTGGTGCGGGCCGGTGCGGGCCGGTGCGGGCCGTTGGGAGCCGGGCCGGCACCCGTCCGGCCGGATTCACCCCGATGGCGGATGCCTGTCGGGCCGGGGCCGGGCCGCCCGTTCCGTAGCGTGCGGGTCCGGACCCCAGGCACCTACCGGAACGAGGCCCCCCATGGCTCACCCCCGGCCGTCCCGCCGCACGCTGCTGCGCTCCGGGGCCGCGCTCGCCGCGCTGGCCCTGACCGACGGCTGCTCCTCCGGCGGCGTCGACGAACCGTCCGCCCCGAGCGGCACCGCCACGGCCCCGGCCCCGGCGGGCACCCCGTCCGCCGCGGCCCGGGCGATGCCCGCCGAATCGGCCCCGCACACCCGGACCTTCATGGCCTGGCCGGCCCTGGAGGAGGTGTGGGGCGACCAGCTCCCCGGCGTCCGCGAGGACATCGCCGGGCTGGCCCGGACCATCGCGGGCTTCGAGCCCGTCGTGCTGCTGGCCCGGCCCGACCAGGCGGACCAGGCCCGGCAGGCCTGCGGCTCCAGCGTCGAGGTGCTCGAGCTGATGGTCGACGACCTCTGGGCCCGGGACACCGGCCCGACCTTCGTCACCGGCCCGCAGGGGCTCGCCGGGGTCGACTTCAACTTCAACGGCTGGGGGAACAAGCAGACCCACGCCGACGACAGCCAGGTCGCCCGCAACCTGCTGGAGCACTACGGCGTGACCCGCGTCCAGGCGCCCGTCACCGGCGAGGGCGGCGGCATCGAGGTGGACGGCGACGGCACGCTGATGGCCACCGAGAGCTCCTGGGTCAACGACAACCGCAACCCCGGCAAGTCCCGCGACCAGATCGAGGCGGCCTTCAAGGACCTGCTCGGGGTCCGGAAGGTGCTGTGGTTCAAGGGGGTCGCCGGCCAGGACATCACCGACTGCCACGTCGACGCGCTCGCCCGCTTCGCCGAACCCGGCACCGTCGTCCTCCACCGCCCGGCCGCGAACACCCCGCCGGACATCTGGAGCATGGCCTCCGACCAGGCGCTCCAGGTCCTGAAGTCCGCCACCGACGCCGGCGGGCGCACGCTCAGGGTGGTCGAGATCCCGGAGCCCGACTTCGACCTGATCCAGGGGTCGGGCAAGAACTTCCTCGCCACCTACATCAACTACTACGTCTGCAACGGGGGCGTCATCGTGCCGCGCTTCGGGGACCAGGCGGCCGACGACCGGGCGGCGGGCATCATCGGCGACCTCCACCCGGGGCGGAAGGTCACCCCCGTCACCATCGACCACATCGCCGGTGGCGGGGGCGGCATCCACTGCGCCACCCAGCAGCAGCCCGCCGTCCCCGGGGCGAGCCCGTCCTAGGGGTCTGTCTGTCGGCCTGTCCGACGAGGGGCCCGGTCAGACGGTGGCGGACAGCGAGGCCATCAGGGTGCGCAGCACCTGAGCGGCGTCCACGGTGCCGTCGAGCGAGCCGATGGCGGCGATCCCGTCCACGGCCGCGGCGAAGGCCTCGCCGAGCGGGACGGGGTCGGCGGCGGAGCCGCGCTCGTCGACCAGCACCCCGAAGAGGCGGACGAAGCAGGACCGCCACCGCGCGTACTCGGCCTCCAGGCTGACCCTGACCCGTTCGTCGTTCAGGGCGAGCCAGTGCAGGGCGGCGTGCAGCCGCGCGAGGTCCGGGCTCTCCGGCCGCGTCAGCAGGGTCAGCACCCGCTCCGCCCGCTCGGCGTAGCCGCCCGGGCCGTCCACGGCCCGTTCGAGGGGGGCGATCCACTCGGGCCGGATGTCCGCGACCACCGCGACGATCAGGTCGGTGCGGTCCGCGAAGTGGTAGTGGCACATCCCGTGCGAGACCTCGCACAGCGCGGCCACGTTGCGGGTGGTGAAGCGGCCGGCGCCGGCGCCGGCGAGGAGGGTCCGGGCCGCCGCGATCAGCCGGGCCCGGGTCTGCTCGCCCTTGGCGGAGGAGCGCGTCCGGCCGCCGCCGGCCGGTGTCGCGGAGGGAGCCGGGGCCGTGCCTGTCGCCTGCGTCGCCATGGCGGCAACTGTAGCCAGGACCGGGGCGCGGCGGCAGGGAGACGGCCGTGGTCGTGGGGCCGCCGGGGCGGTCCGGACGGTCCGCGGGCGTTCCCCTGGCGGCTTCCGGGCGGCCCGGGGCGGGCGCGGTCGGGGGACGTCGGGGCGGATGCCTGCGCAAACTATTGACCGAGCGCTTGGTCAGTTCTACCTTTCCGGTCAACTGCGGTGCATGCAGCCGGCATTGACATGGAGGCAGAAATGAACGACCAGCTCAGATCCGAGCAGGCGGCCACGGCGGGCGTCGGCCGACGCGGATTCCTCGCGGCCGCGGGACTGGCCGCGGCCGGGGCCGCGCTCACCGTCGCCACCGGCGGCCCGGCCTCGGCCGGGCAGCGGCGCGGCACGGCGACCGACGGGCGGACGCTCACCGCCACCGGCCTCGTCGTGCCGATCGACACCGCTCGGCACGCCCGCACCTGGATGGCCTGGCCGGACAGCAGCACCATCTGGCGCAGCAAGCTCGCCGGCGTGCAGTCGAACATCGCGCTCATCGCGAAGACCATCGCGAAGTACGAGCCGGTCACCATGCTCGCCAACCCCGCCAGCGTCTCCAAGGCGCGCTCGATGTGCGGCACGGCCGTCACGGTCATCGGCGACATCCCGGTCGACGACTGCTGGATGCGCGACACCGGCCCGGTCTTCCGCACCGACGGCGCGGGCGGGTTCGACGCGGTCGGCTTCAACTTCAACGGCTGGGGCAACCGGCAGACGCACGCCAACGACGCACTGGTCGCCCGCCGCGTCGCCGCCTACCTCGGCGTCCCGTTCACCGCGGCCGGGCTCGTCACCGAGGGCGGCGCCGTCGAGACCGACGCGGCCGGCACCCTGATGGCGACCAGGAGCAGCATCCTCAACGGCAACCGCAACCCCGGCATGTCGCAGGCCCAGGTCGAGGCGGCCCTGTGCACCGCCTACGGGGCCACCAAGGTGATCTGGTTCCCCGGCATCGCCGGCCAGGACATCACCGACGACCACGTGGACGCCACCTCCCGGTTCGTCGGCGGCGGCACGGCCGTGGTGCAGGCGCCGCTGGCCGGTGACACCGACGTCTGGTCCAACGACGAGCGCCAGCAGTACCAGATCCTGTCCGCCGCCACCGGCGGGCAGGGCACCCCGGTCTCCGTCAGCCGGATCCAGGGCCCCGACTACAACCTGATCCGCTCGACCAACCCGTCCTTCGTCGGCTCCTACGCCAACTACTACCTCTGCAACGGCGCGGTCATCTCCGCCCAGTTCGGCGACACCAAGGCCGACGCGGCCGCCCGGACCACGCTCGCCCGGCTCTTCCCCGGCCGGACGGTCGAACAGCTCAACATCGACAACCTCGGCGCCGGGGGCGGCGGCATCCACTGCGTCACCCAGCAGCAGCCCGTCCCGTAGCGGGTGCCGTGCGGCGGGGCGGGCACCGGCCCGCCCCGCCGAACCGGGCCCGGCCGGTGCGGGCGGCCGGGCGGTCCGTGGTGGGTCAGCCGAGGGCGGGGATGTCGTGGGTCGCGCAGTGGATGCCGCCACCGCCGGCGGCTATCGCGTCGATCTTCACGGGGACGATCTCGCGGGTGGGGAAGTACTGCTTGAGGATCTGCTGGGCGCGGTCGTCGGCCCGGGCGTCGCCGAACTTCGGCAGGTAGACGCCCTTGTCGCCGATGTAGAAGTTCATGTACGAGGAGACGAAGGCGTCGCCGCGGCCGGTGATCTTGTCCGGGTCGGGCTGCTGGAGCTCGACGACCTCCAGCTTCCGGCCGCGCGCGTCGGTGGCGGTCTTGAACACCGAGCGCGCCTGGTCGGCGGAGCGGGACCAGACGTCGGCCGGGGTCCCGGGGAAGGCCTGGTCGAGCAGGACGACGCCGGGTGCGGCGAAGCGGGTCAGGCAGTCGACGTGGGCGTCGGTGATGTCCTTGCCCTTGACGCCGGCGAGCCAGATCACCTTGGTGACGCCGAGGACCCGCTTGAGTTCGGCCTCGACCTGGTCGCGGCTCATGCCGGGGTTGCGGTTGTCGTTGACGACGGAGCTCTCGGTGACCATCAGGGTGCCCAGGCCGTCGGTCTCGAAGGAGCCGCCCTCGGCGACCAGCCTGGTCTCGATGCGCTCCACGCCGTACTTCGCCAGCACCGTCCGGGCGACCTTGGCGTCGTTGCCGCGCTGCTGCTTGCCGCCCCAGCCGTTGAAGTTGAAGTCGACGCCCTTGACCTTGCCGCCCTCCTCGACGAACACCGGCAGGGTGTCCCGGGCCCACAGGTCGTCCACCGCGATCGGCACCACCTCGACGGCCGAGCCGCACGCCTTCTGCGCGGCGTCCTTCTGCTCGGGGCGGGCCATCATGACCACGGGCTCGCGGGCCGAGATGGCCTGGGCCAGCCCGGCGACGTCCCGTCGCACGTCCGGGAGCTGGTCGCCCCAGACGGTCTCGGAGGCCGGCCAGGACATCACCGTGCGCAGGTGCTTGTCCCACTCGGCGCCGAAGCGTCGGGGGCCGGAGCCGGTGCCGCCGGACTGCGTCGGCAGCGCGGTCGCCTCCGGGTCGAGGCCGTCGAGGTCGTTGCAGGCGGTGAGGCCGAAGGCGAGGACACCGGCGCCGGCGAGGGAGCGCACCAGGGTGCGGCGGGACATGTCGGTGGGCATGCGGGATCTCCAGACGGGGTCGTGAGGGTTTCGGGAGAGGTGCCACGGGCGGGGCGCCCGGCGGTGCGGTTCCGTGCGGTGCGGTTCCGCGCGATTCCGAGCCGCGCGGTCCCGCGTGGTGCGGTGCAGTGCGGGCCGGACGGGCCCTACGGCAGCGGCTCGTGCATGGTCGAGCAGTGGATGCCGCCGCCGCCGGCCATCAGGCGGTCCACGTCGAGCTGGACGACGTGACGGCCGGGGAAGGCCGCGGCGAGCGCCTCCTTCGCGGCCGCGTCCTTGTACGCGTCGCCGAACTGGGCGGTGATGACACCGCCGTTGACGACGTGGAAGTTGAGGTAGGAGTCGACGAACTTGGAACTGCGGGAGCGCACGGTGTCCGGGCCGTGCACGGGGATGACCTGCAGCCGGCGGCCGCGGGCGTCGGTGGCGGCGGACAGGATCGCGAACTGCTCGCGGGCGTCCCGCGCCCAGGCGTCGTTGCGGTCCGCCGGCGGCAGCTGGACCATCACGACGCCGGGCCGGATGAACCGCGAGGTGACGTCGACGTGGTCGTCGGTGATGTCCTGGCCCTTGATCCCGGGCAGCCAGATCATCTCGTCCGCGCCGTAGGCGTCCAGGACGGCGTCCTCGATCTCGTCCCGGCTCATGCCGCGGTTGCGGTTCTTGTTGACCAGGCTGCTCTCGGTGGCCATGACGGTGCCGTCGCCGTCGGTCTCGATCGCCCCGCCCTCGCCGACGAAGTCCGCGTAGGAGTGGCGCAGGCCGCGGCGGGCGGCCAGGCGCTCGGCGACCAGGGCGTCGTCGTCGTGGACCTGCTTGTTCCCCCAGCCGTTGAAGTTGAGGACCACCGCGTCCAGCCCGCCGCGGCCGTCCCGGCGGAACACCGGGGCGATGTCGCGCATCCACAGGTCGTCGGTGGGGATGGCGGTCGTCACCTCGACCGACGGTCCGCACCAGGAGCGGGCCTTGTCCGCGGTGTAGTCGTCGGGGGCGCACATGACCACCGGCTCGAACCGGGCGATCGTCCGGGCGATCAGGGCGATGTCCTCCTGGATCCGGCCCAGGCGCAGCCCCCACACGCCCCTGCGGGAGGGCCAGGACATCCAGGTCCGCGCGTGCGGGACGTCGTCCGCGGGCACCCAGGAGTAGGTTCCGGTGGAGCGGTCATCGCGGTGGTGGGTCATGAGGGTCTCCAGATCGTGCAACGGTGCCGGGAGGGGGCGGGCCACCAGGTCCACTCTTCGCGCCGCGACGCACCGGCGCACCAGGTGGCACGGTCCGGTGGCTGCACCCCGCCCGCGGTCCCACACTCGCATTGACTGAAAAGTCAGTCAAACTTATCGGCACACCTTGACCCGATCGGCAGTGACAGGCCACGGAGCGTGACGAATCGGACGGAGGCGGACGGCCCGGAGCGGGCCCGCCCGCCCCACCCGGTCAGGAGCCGAGACCCGCCAGCTCGGTCTCGACGGCCTCGGACATCAGCGTGCGGGCGTGCGCCAGCGGCAGGCTGCCGCTGAGCCAGCGCATGCTCACGCCCTCCAGCAGCGCGGTCAGCCGCTCGGCCGCACCGGCCAGCGCGACCGCCGAGGACATCGGCCGCACCTCGCCGATCAGCTCGGCGATCTCCTGCACCCAGACCCGGGTGGCCCGCGCCAGATCCTCGCGCAGCGTCTCGTCGAACACCGCACTGGCCCTCAGTTCGCCCCAGGCGGTGCTGTTCTCCCGCACCTCGGCGCTGTCCTGGAGCTCCAGCAGCAGCGTCTGGTCCAGCTCCTCGCGCGGCGTCAGCGGGGGCGCGTCCGCGGGCCGGTCGGTGGTGTACCGCTCCGCCCGGTCGTTGATGAACTCCAGGGTCTGCCGGAGGATCCCCGTGCGGTCCTTGAAGTGGTAGTAGATCAGCGCGGTGGAAACCCCCGCCTCGGCGGCGAGCTCCTCGACCCGCAGGCCGCGCACCCCGCGTCGCGCGATCACCCGCGCCGCTGCTTCCAAGATCGACGTTTTACGACTGGCCACGGCCGCCACCTTACCGGGACGCCCCCGCCGGCCTCCGGGCACCGCCTGACCCGTCCGTCAGCCACCGGCCGGACGCGCGGGCGCGTTTGTATCCGTCGGGTATCGGCGGGGGCTCGGCCGGCCGTCGGTCCGCCGCCGCCCCGGGGGGCTCGGCCGGCGCGACGGAGGCCGCGAGAGGTGGCCCGACCTGGGAGTTCGCGGCGGCGGGGTGGGCCGGGCGGCCCCTTCGGCCCCGGCGGCGGGGGGCCGGGAGCTGTCGTAGGGTTTCCGGACGGGCGCCCGGTGACGCCGCCGGACCCGTCCCGCACCCCACTCCACCCGCCCCGAGGAGCCGCCCGCCGTGTCCCCGCCCCCCGTCCGCGTGCTGCTGGTGGAGGACGACGAGCTGATGCGGAGGTCGTTCACCGTCGCGCTGGAACGCTACGGGTACCGGATGCGGGCCGCGGCCGACGGGCTGACCGGCCTGGAGCTCTTCCGGGAGCAGGAGTTCGACCTGCTCGTCCTCGACGTGATGCTGCCCGGGCTGGACGGGATCGGGCTCTGCCGCCGGATCCGGGAGACCAGCCTGGTGCCCGTGCTGATGATGTCCGCGCGCGGGGACGGACTCGACGTCGTCGCCGGCCTGGAGGCGGGCGCGGACGACTACGTGGTCAAGCCCGTCGACACCTACGTCCTGGTGGCCCGGATCCGCTCGCTGCTCCGGCGGGCGACGTACGCGCCGCTCCCGGGGCCCGGTCCCGACACCGGGGACGTGCTGGTGTTCGGCGACCTCACCGTCGACACCGCCGGCATGGTCGTCACCGTCGCGGGCAGCCCCGTCGCGCTGACCCCGACCGAGCTCAAACTGCTGCTGGAGTTCGCCGCCCACCCCGGCGTCGTGCTGGAACGGCACACCCTGCTGCGCGAGGTCTGGGAGTACGGCTGGGACGGCGACAGCCGCGTGGTGGACCTCTGCGTGCAGAGGCTGCGCCGGAAGCTGGGCCGGGACCGGATCGAGACGGTCCGCGGGTTCGGCTACAAGCTCCGGCGCTGAGCGGTGCGCCCGTTCTCCCGGCTGCGGCCGGCCCGCACGTCGCTGCGCTGGAAGATCGCCGCCCTGGCCGCGGCCACGGCCTGCCTGGTCGTCGCGGCCGTGGGCGTGCTGGTGCACCTGTGGACGGCGCACGACGTCCGCGACCGGGCCGGGGCACAGGCCTTCAACGCCGTGTACTCGGCCGTCGACGTCTACCGGCGCACCGGCACCCTCGCGGACGGCGCCGAACTCGACCCCGACGCACTGCCCGCCGCCCTGCGCCACCCCGCCGACGACGCCCGGCACACCGCCTACGACGGGCGCGTCGAGGGCAACCTGGGGCCGAGCGTCTGGGCCGCCCAGCGGACCGCGGGGCCCGGCAGCCCGGTGCTGGCCGTCCGGGTCAACCTGAGCCCGGAGCTGCACGACCTGCGCCGGCTCGACGTGACGATGGCCCTCGCCTCGTTGCTCGCCCTCGCGGCGGCCGCGCCACTGGCCGTCTACGGGGCCGGCCTGGTCGCCCGCCGGCTGCAGCGGGTCTCCGAGACGGCCGGCCGGATCTCCGCCGGGGACCTCGACGCCCGGACCGGACCCACCGCGGGTCGGGACGAGGTGGCCGAGATCGCCGCCACCGTCGACCGGATGGCCGACGACCTCGGCCGGCGGCTGCGCACCGAACGACGGTTCACCGCCGACGTGGCGCACGAACTGCGCACCCCGGTCGGCGGTCTGCTGGCCGCCGTCGACCTGCTGCCGCCCGGCGAGACCGAGGACCTGCTCCGGGCCCGGGTCCGCGACCTGCGCGCCCTGGTCGAGGACCTCCTGGAGATCTCCCGCCTGGACGCCGGTGCGGAGCGGCCCGTCCGGGCCCGGGTGCCGCTCGGGGCGGTCGTCACCGAGGCCGTGCAGCGCACCGGGCTCGGGGGCACCGAGGTCGTCGTCCCCGGCGCTTCGCCGCGCGCGGGGGCGGGGCAGATGGACGCAGAGGCCGTGGCGGCCCCGGACACCGCGGGCACCGCGGACGACGTGGACGACGCGGAGACCGCGGGCACCGTGGAGACCGATCCGCGCCGGCTGGAGCGGATCGTCGGCAACCTGGTGGTCAACGCCCACCGGCACGGGGCCGGCCCGGTGCGGGTCACCGTCGAGGGCCGGACGGTCGTCGTGCGCGACCACGGCCCCGGCTTCCCGCCCGACCTGTTGCGGCACGGCCCCCGCCGCTTCCACACCGGCTCCGCCGAGCGCGGCCCGGGCCACGGCCTGGGACTGACCATCGCCCTCGGGCAGGCCCGGCTGCTCGGGGCCGACCTGCGGCTGGACAACGCCCCGGACGGCGGCGCCGTCGCCACCCTGCGGCTGCCCGGCTGACCCCGGAAGCGCACCGTCGGCCGCGGTGACCGAGGCGCACTGCCGGGCCCGGTGACCGCACCCGCGGGCAGCCGGGCGACGGAACCGATACGGAGTGGAGCGCGCGGTGATACACCGCGGCCGGGGCCCCGATACACGCCCCGGACACCCTCGACGTGCACCCTTCCGCACCGACGAGGAGCCCGCCGTGACCGCCGACCCCCTTGCCCGCCACGCCCTGCTCACCACACCCGGGATCGCGGCCGCCACCACCGACCTGACCAGGGTCTACGGCGCCGGCGACACCCGGGTCACCGCCCTGGACCGGGTCAGCGTGGCCTTCCGGGAGGCCGAGTTCACCGCGATCATGGGACCCTCCGGCTGCGGCAAGTCGACCCTGATGCACTGCGCCGCCGGCCTGGACACCCCCAGCTCCGGTTCCGTGCGGATCGGCACCACCGAGCTGGGCACGCTGGGCGACCAGCAGCTGACCCGGCTGCGCCGGGACCGGATCGGCTTCGTCTTCCAGGCGTTCAACCTGCTGCCGACACTCACCGCGCTGGAGAACATCACGCTGCCGCTGACCATCGCCGGGCGCCGGCCGGACCGGCAGTGGCTGGACCGCGTGGTCGCCATGGTCGGGCTCGCCGGCCGCCTCCACCACCGGCCCGCGCAGCTGTCCGGCGGCCAGCAGCAGCGCGTCGCGGTCGCCCGGGCGCTGACCTCCCGGCCTGCGATCGTCTTCGCCGACGAGCCCACCGGCAACCTCGACTCGCACGCCGGCGCCGAGGTGCTCGGCTTCCTGCACGCCTCGGTGCGCGAGCTGGGACAGACGGTGGTCATGGTCACCCACGACCCGGTCGCCGCCGGCTACGCGGACCGCGTGGTGTTCCTCTCCGACGGCCGCCTGGTCGACGAGATGACGCGGCCCACCCCGGAGCGGGTCCTCGGGGTCATGAAGGGCTTCGACGCCCGCTCCCGCACCAGCTGACGCGTCGCCGGCCGACGCCCGCGCCCACCCACCCCCGCCCGTCCTCCACTCCTCCCGGAAGTCGCCCATGCTGAGAACAGCCCTGCGCAACGTCCTGGCGCACAAGGCCCGTCTGGCCATGACCGTCCTCGCGGTCTGCCTCGGCGTCGCCTTCGTCTGCGGCACCCTCGTCTTCGCGGACTCGACCGCCGCCGCCCACCGCGCCGCCGCCTCCAGGAACTTCGCGGACACCGCCGTCGCCGTCACCGCGCGGGCGGACCCCACCGCGGGACCGGCGGACCGGCGCGAGGACGTGCTCACCGACGCGCTCGCGCGGACCCTGGCCCAGCTTCCCGGCGTCGCCGCCGTCCGGCCCTCCGTCGACGGCGCCGCCGTGCTGAACGCCGCGGACGGCAGCCCGCTGAGGGTCCGGCCCGGGGCGAACCTGGCCGCCGCCTACGTCCCCGCCACGGGTGGGAAGGACGGCGGGACGGCCGGCCGGGACGCCCGCTACCCCCTGGTCGAGGGCCGCGCCCCCGCGGGCGGTGACGAGATCGCCGTGGACGTCGGCACCGCCGCCGCCGGCCGGCTGCACCTGGGCGACCGGGTCACGCTGGCCACCGACGGGCCGGCCATGACCAAGCGGCTCGTCGGCCTCGTCACCACCGCCGACACCCGGGTCACCGCCCGCGGCACCCTCGTCCTGTTCGACCGGGCGACCGCCCAGGACCTGTTCGCCGCCCCGGGCCACTACACCGCGATCGACCTGTCCGCCGTGCCCGGCACCGCCCAGCCCGAACTCGCCCGGCGGGTCGCCGAGGTGCTCCCCGCGGAGCGGGCCGAGGCCGTCACCGGCGCGGCCCTGGCCGTTCAGCAGGCCGCCTACGTGGGCGTGCTGACCCGCGGGTACGAGAAGACGCCGATGGTCTTCGCCGGGGTCGCGCTGTTCATCGGTTCGTTCCTGGTCGTCAACACCTTCACCATGCTCGTCACCCGGCGCAGCCGTGAGATCGCGCTGCTGCGGGCGATCGGCGCCTCCCGCCGCCAGGTCGTCCGGACCGTCCTGACGGAGGCACTGCTGGTCGGCCTCGCCGCCTCGGCGGCCGGGTTCGCGCTGGGCCTCGGCGTCGCCACCGTGCTGCCCGCGGTCCTGGGCGGTGGGGACACGCTGCCGCACGGCCCGCTGGTGATCGGGCCGCGCCCCGTCGCGGCGGCGCTCGGCGTGGGGGTGGGCGTGACGGTGCTCGCCGCGTGGCTGCCCTCGCGCAGGGCCGCGCGGGTCGCGCCGGTCGAGGCGCTGCGCACCGTCCAGCAGCCGCCCGCCGGCCGGGCCGGCCTCCGGGCCGGGGCGGGCCTGGCCCTGCTGCTCGCCGGGGCCGGCCTGCTGGTCGCGCTCGCGGCCACCGCCGAGGACGCCTCCGAGGCGAACCTGCGCAACGCCCTGCTGGGCAGCGGCCTGCTCGTCGTCGCACTGGTCGTGCTGGCACCGCTGCTGGTGGCCCCGGCGGTGTGCGCCATCGGCCGGCCGACCGATGCGCTCGGCCGGCGGCTGACCGGCGGTACCGGGATCACCGGTCACCTCGCCCGGCAGAACGCGCTGCGCGACCCGCGGCGCACCGCGGCGACCGCCGCCACCCTGCTGGTCAGCACCGCACTGGTCACCGGCCTCGCCGTCGTGGGCCACTCCACCGGGCAGGCCCTCGACCGTCGGGCCGCGGCCGGGCTCGGCGCCGACTACGTGATCGGCACCGGCAGCACCACGGCCGGCATCGACCCGGACGCCGTCCGGCGGGTGGCCGGGGCGGGCGGTGTGCGGACCGCGAGCGCCGTCACCGACTCCACCCTGTTCCTCGGCGGCGGCGTCCGGGAGGTCTCCGGGGTGGACCCGGCCACGGTCGGCGAGGTGATGCGGCTGCACTTCCTCGGCGGCTCCGTGCAGGACCTCGGGCCGGGCCGCATCGCCCTCTCCGAGACCGTCGCCCGGGAGAACGGTCTGCGCACCGGCAGCCGGGTCGAGGCCCGGATCGGCCCGGGCGGGGAACCCGCCCCCTACACCGTCGTGGGCGTCTACCAGGACAATCCCACCGCCCGCGACGCGCTCGGCGCCGGAGACGAGGTACGGCGACACGCCTTCCGGCCGGGCTCCGTCCAGCGGATCCTGGTGCGGACGGAGGGCGGCGAGGTCTCCGCGGCGGTGGAGGGCCGGCTGCGGGCCGCGGTGGGCGGCAACCCGCTGCTGACGGTGCGGGACCGCGCCGCGGTCGTCCGGGCCGCCGCGGGCACCGTGGGCGACCTGCTGACCCTGGTGAACGGGCTGCTCGTGATCGGGGTGGTGATCGCCGTGCTCGGCGTCGCGAACACGCTGGCGGTGTCCGTGGCCGAGCGCACCCGGGAGATCGGTGCGCTGCGCGCCCTGGGCATGGACCGGGCGGGTGTCCGGCGGATGATCCGGCTGGAGGCGGTGACCGTCGCGGCGTTCGGCACCGGGCTGGGCCTGGCCGGAGGGCTGTTCTGCGCCTGGGCGGTCGGGGCGCTGGCCAACGGCGCGATGGCCGGGTACGCGTTGGAGCTGCCCTGGGGCCGGCTGGCCCTGACCTGCCTGCTCGCCCTGCTGGTCGGTGCCCTCGCCGCCGCCGTTCCGGCCCACCGGGCGGCCGCGCTGAGCCCGCTGGAGGCCGTGGCCGAGGTGTGAGGCCGGGGCGCACGGCCGTGGTGTGAGGCCGCACCCGGGCAGCCCGGCGGGACCGCGGAGGTCCCGGCCGGGCTGCCCGGAACCGGGCGGCCGCGACTGGTCGGCGTCCCGGCCCGGGCGGCGGTGCAACGGTGGTTGCGGTGCGTCCCGGGTCGGGCGGCCTGGCAGCCGCAGATCTGGGTGTGGGTGTGGCGCGCCGGTTCAGGCGGCGTGCAGCGTGATCAGGCGGACGGCCGGGGCGGAGACCACCTGGACCGTGTCGACGCCCGGCAGGCGCAGCTTGGCGAAGCCGCCCTGGAAGGACACCAGTGCGTGCGGGACGGACGCGGTCGGCGTGCCGTCCGCCGTGAGCACGGCGTAGCCGGCGTTGAGTTCGACCGCTGCCTCGGCCCACTCCTGGTCCATGACGCCCCCGGTGTTCGGTGCCCCCGAAACGGTACCGATCGGTACCGACGGCAAGGACGGTACCGACCGGTGCCGTTTGGCGTCAAGGGTGGTTAGATCGGGGCCATGGCCGTAAACGCACGGGCGCGCCTGCTGAGCACCGCCGAGTCCCTCTTCTACGCCAACGGCATCCGCGCGGTCGGCGTGGAGCGGATCCTCTCCGAGTCCGGGGTGGGCCGGGCCTCCTTCTACCGGCACTTCTCCGGCAAGGAGGCCCTGGTGGTCGCCGTCCTGGAGGGGCGGGACGAGCGGTGGCGCGCCTGGCTCAGCGAGCGGGTCGCGGCCCACGGCGGCCACCCGCTCAACATCTTCGACGCGCTCGCCGAACGCTTCGCCGCGCAGGACTTCCGGGGCTGCGTCGCGATCAACACCATGACCGAGTTCGCGGACGCCTCCAGCCCGGCCCGCCGGATGGCCGCCCTGCACAAGACCCGGGTCATCGACCTGGTCGAGCAGCTGATGCGGGACGCGGACATCCCCGACCCCCTGGCCCGCGCCAAGCAGTTCGCGCTGCTGATGGACGGGGCCATCGTCACCGCCCTGCGCGAGGGGGCCCCGGACGCGGCCGAACGGGCCCGCGGCATCGCGCAGGCGCTGCTCGCCGCCTGACCGCGCGCCGGCCGCGCCCCCCCCGTGCCGCTACCGCGGAGTGGTCAGGACGACGAGCTCCCTGGTCGCCCTGGTCATCGCGACGTAGCGGTCGACGGCCCCCTCGACACCCCCGCCGAACGCCTCCGGGTCGACCAGGACCACCAGGTCGAACTCCAGGCCCTTGGACAGCTCCGGGGTCAGCGAGCGGACCCGCGGCGTCGCCCGGAAGGCCGGGTCCCCGATGACGCAGGCGGTGCCCTCCGCGTGCTCGGCGAGCCAGGCGTCGAGCACCGACTCCAGCTCCGCCGTCGACCCGTGGCGGACCGGGACGCCGTTGCTGCGGATGGACGTCGGCACGTTGGCGTCCGGCAGCGCGGCCCGGATGACCGGCTCGGCCTCCGCCATGATCTCCTCCGGCGTCCGGTAGTTCACGCTCAGCGAGGCCACCGTGACCCGCTCCAGCCCGGCCCGTTCGAGCCGTTCCCGCCAGGACCCGGTGAACCCGTGCCTGGCCTGGGCGCGGTCCCCGACGATGGTGAAGCTGCGGGAGGGGCAGCGCAGCAGCAGCATCTGCCACTGCGCGTCGGTGAGCTCCTGGGCCTCGTCCACGACGATGTGCGCGAACGGGCCGGCGAGCGGCTCCGGGTCGCCGGCGGGCACGGCGTCCTCGTCGACCAGGCTGTCCCGCAGGTCCTGCCCGCGCAGCATCGCCACCGCTCCCTCCCCGTCCTCGTCGGCCGCGAGGATGTGGTCGATGACCTGAGCCATGCGTTCGCGCTCGGCGGCGACGGCGGCCCGCCGCCGGCTCTGCCGGCGGGCGGCCTCCGGGTCGCCGAGACGCTGACGGGCCGCGTCCAGCAGGGGCAGGTCGGCGACCGTCCAGGCCTGGGCGTCCGGGCGCTGCAGCGCCCGGACCTCGTCGGCGGTGAGCCAGGGGGCGCACAGCCGCAGGTAGGCGGGGACCGTCCAGAGGTCGCCGACCAGGTCGGCCGCCTCCAACAGCGGCCACGCCCGGTTGAGGGTGGTGACCAGGTCGCGGTCGCGCAGCAGCGACTTGTGGAACAGCTCCGGCGGGACGTCCTCCTCCTCGCCCCCCTCGGCGTGCTTGTCCAGCAGGATCGTCACCAGCTCCGCCCAGATCTGCTCGCGGGCCTCGTTGTGCGGGGTGCCCGGCTCCACGGCGTCGAACGCCTCGGCCCAGTCCCCGGCACTCAGCCACAGGTCGGACCAGTCGGTGCTGACCGTCATCCCCTCGGCGGGCGGCTCCTCGTAGACGGCGACGGCCTTCTCGACCGCCTCGACCAGGGCGGCGGACGCCTTCAGCCGGGCCACCTCCGGGTCGCTCTCCTCCGCCGCCCGGGCGCCCTCGGCGACCAGGTCGCGCAGGGTGCAGGTCCGCACGCCCTCCTCGCCGAGGCTGGGGAGGACGTCGGCGACGTAGGAGAGGTAGGGCTGGTGGGGGCCGACGAAGAGCACGCCGCCGCGGCGGTGGCCGAGGCGCGGGTCCGAGTACAGCAGATAGGCGGAACGGTGCAGGGCGACGACGGTCTTGCCGGTGCCCGGACCGCCGTCCACGACGAGGGCCCCGCGCGACCCCGCCCGGATCACGGCGTCCTGGTCGGCCTGGATGGTGGCGAGCACGTCCCGCATCCGGGGCGAGCGGGAGCTGCCGAGGCCGGCGATGAAGGCGGACTGGTCGTCCAGGGCGGCGTGGCCCTCCAGCCCGTCGGCCGTGAACACCTCGTCCCAGTAGTCGCTGATCCGGCCGCGGGTCCAGCGGTAGCGGCGCCGGCTCGCCAGGCCCGCCGGGTTGGCGTGGGTGGCGGCGAAGAACGGCTCGGCCGCGGGGGAGCGCCAGTCGATCAGCAGACGGCGCCCCGCACTGTCGGTGAGGCCCAGCCGGCCGATGTACACCGGCTCGGGGTCGTCCGCACCGACCACGCGGCCGAGGCACAGGTCCAGGCCGAAGCGGCGCAGGGCGCGCAGCCGGGCGGTCAGCCGGTGGACCTCCGCGTCCCGGTCCATCGCGGCCCGGCCGATGCCGCCGGGCGCCTTCCGTGCGGCGTCGAGCTGCTCGGACAGCTCGGCGACGGTCTGTTCCAGGCTCTCCGTGACGGCGGCGAAGTGTCGTTCGTCGGCGGCGATCAGTGCCGGGTCGGCCTTGGCGGTGAGGTGCTCGGGCAGGTCGAAGGCGCTGGCGGTCAGAGGGTGCATGGCATCGGCTCCGTTCCGGGGTTCCGAGGTCGATCCTGGGAGACCCGGCGGTGCCGCCGGCTCCGGTCTCGGCCTGCGATTGTGCGGCAGCACGGGGGCCTTGCGGCAAGACCCCCGGTGCGCTATAGGTTGAGAGTGGCAAGGGATGGGTTCACTCCCTCGCCGTCGCGCCGGTTCTCGCGCTCCCCGCCGCCGTACGCCGGGCGGGCTTCGGGATTTGCCTCCGGCCCGCTGCGGGCCTAGTGTTCTCTAGTCGCTCGACAGGGAGCACCGGACACGCATCGGCGCGGACGGTCCCGGGGCGGCCAATCCCCTGAAACACCACTTCCCGGCTCGGGCCGGGTCGCGTCCTGTCGCGGCTCGGTGCGTATTCGGCATGTGCGTTTATCGGATTGCGGCCGGATTCGCTTTTCGGAGCGGAGGTCGGCTAGAGTTTGAAACGTCGGACGGGGCGCAAAACCCCGGAAGACACCGGCGAATTGGATGACGAAGCCCCGGAAAACGGAGCGGAAAACATCTGATAAGCTGGAAACACGAAAGAACGAAGCGCCCGGAGGGCCTGCTGGAAGGCAGACCGAAGGAAGTGTCCGT
>NZ_JBIWPA010000029.1:0-109769 GCF_044768035.1 Kitasatospora sp. NPDC101176 | reverse complement strand
ACACGGACCCGACCGCCACGAGATCCTGGAATCGAGTCCGTGCTACCTCGATCAAAGCCGGACAGTTGGGGGGAATCCCCTATCGAACACCCTCTCAGGGGGCGATCTCGAACTCGGGCGGCTGCAGACAGGCCAGGCACTCCGTGTCCGGCGCGGTCGGCGTGTCGAAGAACGAGCGGGTGACCGCCTGCGCGCACGGCGAGTCGGCGAAGACCACGTGGGCGACGTAGGGGACGGTGACGGCCGTGGAGCGGCTCAGCGTGCGGGCGGCGTACGGCCCGCTGCTGGGCGCGGTCTGAGCGTCGAAGCCGCCGGACAGGACGAGGGTCGGGATGTCGCTGCGGGTCACGTCCCGGACCGAGGCGGGCGCGGCGGGGACGTCCCAGGCTCGGCAGTCCTCGTGCAGCCAGGGCAGCAGCGGTGCATTGGCCAGCACCGACCCGGGGAACGACGGGAACGCCCGCCGCCCCGCCTCGATCACGTCCTGCTCGGTCTCGAACGGTGTCCACTCGCTGCAGAAGACTCCGTAGGCGAGCCCGTGGGACATCCGCCCGACGGCCTGCGGGCTGAGCTTGCCGCCCGCCCACTGGGTGGCGATCCGCCCCGGGTCGCCGTGGGCCAGCTCGTCGATGGAGCGGGGCACGCCGGCGGCCAGGTGGCTGGCGAAGGTCAGCCAGTTCACCAGGACGCCGCCGTCCAGGGTGACCTCCACCGGGTCCGGGTGGTCCGGGAGCGTGACGGTCGTGGTGACCGGCCGGGCTTCGAGCTCGCGGACCAGGCGCTCGAAGGTGGCCTTCAGCTCCGGGTAACGGTCGTTGCAGGCGGGCTGGTCGGCGCAGGCCCGGAAGATGCCGTCGAAGCCCTCCCGGGCGGCCTTCCAGGTCACGGCTCCCCCGGCCAGCGAGGGCGGCAGGACGCCGTCGATGCCGACCGATCGGAGGCCTTCCGGGTGCAGGCGCTGGTAGAGCAGGGCCAGGTCGGTACCGTAGGAGATGCCGAAGAGGTTCCACTGCCGGATGCCCAGCGCGAGGCGCAGGTCCGCGTAGTCGTGGGCGCTCTCGGTGCTGTTGTAGGCGCTCAGGTCGGCCCCGAGGCCCACCAGCCGGTCACGGCAGGCGCGCGTCGCCCCGACGTGCAGGCGCCCGGTGGACGGCGCGCCGTAGACGAGGCCGAGCGAGTCCGCGGCGAACCGGTCGACGTTCGGGCAGGTGAGCGCGGGGTCGGCCGAGTAGGTCCCCCGCTGGGACATGAAGATGACGTCCCGGTCCTGGTTCAGTCCGCCGCCGAGCGCCAGCTGGATCTCGGAGTTCGCGTCGTCCCCGGGCCCGCCGGCGAGCCAGACGACCGGGTCGGGGGCCCGTTTCCGCGCGGCCGGCACGATGGCGACGGCGAGGGTGATGGTCCGCCCGTTGTGTCGGGCGCGGTTCTCGGGCACGGTGAGCGTTCCGCAGCGGGCCCCGTCGAGGGCCGGGGTCGGGTCCGCCGTCCGCGGGCAGGGGCCGGGCTCGAAGTGGGCCCGGCCCGCCGTCCGGGCGAGCGTACCGAGCGGTGCGTCGGCGCCGTCCGCGGCCCGGGCGGGCAGCGCGGCGAGGCCGGCGAGGAGCGCGCCGGCGGTGGCCCCGGCCAGCGTGACCCGGATCCGTCGCCGGTCGCGGCGGCGATGGGGCGGGGGAATCGGCGTCATGCGGTGTCCGTCTCTGGGGTGATGGTGAACGGCGGCGGTGCGAGTCCGGCGACGCACCCGGTGTCCGGTGCGGTCGGAGCCACGAGGAAGGACGCGAGGACGCTCTGCGCGCAGAGCGACTGGGGGACGACGAAGTGGCCGATCCCGGGGATCAGCACGGTGGTCGAACGGGGCAGCGTCCGGGCCGTGAACGGGCCCCAGCTCGCCCCGGTCTTCGCGTCGAAGCTGCCGGAGACGATCAGGGTCGGCACGTCGCTGCGGGTGGCCACCCGCTGGACCCCGGTGCGGTCCGGGACGTTCCACGCGCGGCAGACGTCGTGTTCGAAGGGGAGTTGCGGGGCCTGCGCCAGGACGGTGTCCGGCCAGTCGGGGAAGGCCCGGCGGCCCGCCCGGAGCAGGTCGGCCTCCGAGTGGTCCGGGACCCATTCGGCGCAGGCCACCGACTGCGTCAGGCCGTGGGCGAACTCGCCGATGACGGGCGTCGCTCCGGCGGCCTGGGCGCGGGCGAAGCGCTCCGGGTTCCCGTGGGCGAGTTCGTCGAGCGCCGCGGGGACGTCGACGGCCTTGACGGCGTTGGCGACCAGCAGGTTCACCAGCGCGCCGCCGTCCAGGACGACCTCCACCGGCTCGCCTCCCGCCGGCGGTTGCGCCGTCACCCTCAGCGGGTGCGCCTCCAGCCGCCGGACCTGCCGTGTGAGCGTGTCCGGGAGGTCGGGGTAGCGGCTCCCGCAGCGGGGCTGTGCCGCGCACGCCGCGAGGATCGCGCCGATCCCCTCCCGGGCGCCGTCCCAGGTCCACGGCAGGCTCACCACCTGCGGGGGCACGACGGAGTCGATCGCCACCGAGCGGATCCCCCCGGGGTGCAGCCGCAGGTAGGTGAGGGCCAGTTCGGTGCCGTAGGAGTACCCGTAGACGTTCCACCGCTCGATGCCGAGGGCCGTGCGCAGCGCGGCGAAGTCGGCGGCATTCTCGGTGGTGTTGTAGGCGCTCAGGTCCACGCCGTCGGCCGTCAGCCGGTCCCGGCACTCGCGGGCCGCCCGGACCAGGAGGCGCCCGGTCGAGGGGGCGTCGTAGCGCAGCCCCACCGCGGTCGCGTTGAACCGGTCGATCTCCGGGCAGGCCAGGTTCGGCCGTGCGTGCAGCGTGCCCCGCTGGGCCATCACGATCAGCTCGCGGTCCCGGTTCACCCCGGAGCCGATCAGGAAGGGGATGCTGCCGAACGCGTCGCCGCCGGGGCCTCCCTCCATGAACACCACCGGGTCCGCGGCCGGCGTCGCCGAGACGGCCGGGACGATCGCGACGGCCAGCCGGAGCGTGCGCCCGCCTCCCCGCTCGCCGGGACCGCCCCGCTCGCCGTGCTGGTGCCGCTCGCGGCTCTCGGGGACCTCCAGGAACCCGCACCGCCCGGGGACCGGCTCCGGCGTCTCGGGGCAGGGGCCCGGTACGAACCGCGCCCGGCCCCCCGTCGCCGGGGACGCCCGGTCGGCGGGCGCGGCGGCGGTGCTCGGCGTCGGGCCGACCGCGACGGCGAGGGCCAGCACGCCGGCGAGGAGCGCCGCCGCGGCGGGCGCGCCCCGGCGACGTCCGCGCGCGGACCGCTGCCCCGGCCACCGCCGTCCGGACCGTCCGGTCCCGCGCACGGGCGGCGGGCAGCCCGCCGTGATGCCCTGTTCCGTCATGTGATCCCGTCTCTCTGACGCCCCGGCCGCCCGATCGGGACGGCGCCGGGTGGCTGCGCCCGCCGCCGGGTGGTTCCGGGCGGGCCCTGGCCAGCGTCGGACGCCGGGCGGCCGCCCACCACTCGTGGCCTCCACTCGGAGCAGACCGGCCCCCCGGCGGCCGGGGCCGCCGGGGGGCGCGGGAGGGCCCGGCGCCGGTGCCGCCGGGGCGGGCCGGGTAGGGTCCCGGGCATGCTCCTGTGGATCAACGGGCCCTTCGGCGGAGGCAAGACCCAGACCGCGCACGAGATCCGGCGGCGGCTCCCCGGCAGCGTCGTCTGCGATCCCGAACACGTCGGGTTCGGGCTGCACCGGATGATGCCGCCGGCGCTGCGCGGGGACTTCCAGGACCTCCCGGCCTGGCGGCAGGGTGTCTTCGAGGTCCTGGACCGCGCCCTCACCGGGCACGACGGTGTGGTGATCGTGCCGATGACGGTGGTGGAGCCGTCATACTTCCGCGAGATCGTCGGCCGGCTGCGGGAGCGTCACCACGACGTCCGGCACTTCGCGTTGCTGGCCGGGCGGGACACCGTCCTGCGACGGCTGCGCGAACGCGGCTTCGGGCAGGCCGTGCGGTTCGTCGCCGGGAAGGACGCTCCGCTGCGCCGGGAGAGCTTCGCCGTGTCGAAGCTCGACCTCTGCCTGGAACGCCTGCGCGAGCCGGAGTTCGCCGAACACCTCTGGACCGACCGCCTCACGATCCGCCAGGTCGCCGATCACGTCGCCGCTTCCTGCGGGCTGGAACTCGCCCCGAACACCGACGGCGCGCTCCGGGGGCGCCTCCGCCGGGCCTGGACGGGCGTGCAGCACATCCGCTTCGACTGAGCCGCGGCCGACGGGCCGGCGCTTCCCGGCCGCCCCCGCTCCGGCCGGCCCGTCAGGACGCTGTGATCCGGCGCACGTTGACGCGGCGGGCCCGCGCGCGGTGCGATGCCGGGAACATCCTCAGGAGGTTCGCATGAGCAGTGCCGGCCGTGAATCCGTCTCCGTGCGGGCGGAGATCGCCGCCGCGCCGGACGCCGTCTGGGCCGCCGTCGCCGATGTGACGCGCATGGGCGAGTGGAGTCCCGAGTGCACCGGCGCCTCCTGGCGCGGCAGCCCGGCCGCTCCGGTGCCGGGTGCACGGTTCCGGGGCCACAACCGCAAGGGGGGCATCCGCTGGAACACCGTCTGCCGGGTCGTCGAGGCCGAGCCGGGGCACGCCTTCGCCTGGGACGTCAGCTTCGGGCCGATCCCGGTCGCCCGCTGGGGCTTCCGCCTCACCGGGGGCGACGGGGTGACGGTGGTGGAGCAGTTCTGGCAGGACCGCCGGGACCGGATCAGCGCCTGGACGACGGAGACCGTGCTGCGCACCGGCCACCGCGCGGAGTGGAACCGCCGGACCATGACGGAGACACTGGCCGCGTTGAAGCGCTCGCTGGAGGCCGACGCCGGGTAGCGCCAGCCGGCGGGCGTCCCCGTCAGCTGCCCGGCAGGCCGTGGGCGGGGCGGCGGCGGGCGAGGTGGACGGTGATGTCGGCGGCGATGTCCACCGTGCCGGGCAGCGCGGCCGTGATCGCGGCGTACGCCTGCTCCCGCGCCGCCGGCGGCAGCTGGAGGTAGGCCGAGACGGTCGACAGGTGGCCGAGGTAGTCCGGGGCGCTCATCGTCAGGCGCCGGGCGACGACGACCTGTCGGACGTCGTGGAAGAGCGGGGAGCGGCGCAGTTCGGTGCCCGGCCACTGCAGCTCCGCCCCCGGGGAGGTGCCGTCGGGGGCGGGCACCTCGTCGTCCGCGAGGAACGGTGCCCGTGCCGCGCGCACGGCCGCCTCGACGGCCGGGTCGGCGAGCTGGACGGGGCCGCCGAAGCAGGCGAACACGCCCTCCGGCTCCAGCAGCGCGGCCACCCGTGACCACCGGCCCTCCGGCCGCGTCCAGTGCAGGGCCGAAGCCGCGTAGACCAGCCCGTGGGCCCCGTCCGGCCGCAGGTCCTCGAAGGCGGCCCGTACGGTCGTCACGTTCCCGGGTACGGCCCTGGCCAGTTCGGCGAGCATGGCGGCGTCGGGATCGGTGGCCGTGACGGCGACCCCCCGACCGGCGAACAGGCGGGTCGCCTTGCCCGTGCCGGCGCCGATCTCCAGGGCCGTCCGCAGCGGCCGGCCCGCGTACGCCGCCACCAGGTCGAAGAGCTCGTCGGGGTATCCCGGCCGGAACCGTTCGTAGGCTTCCGCGACGGCGCCGAAGCTCAGGGCACGAGCAGACATGCCGAGCATCCTGGCACGACCGGGGCCGGGAGCGCTCGCCGTTTTCCGGCGGCCCGGCGCTGCGGTGGTCCGGTCCCGGCCGGCCCACCGGTCTCCCGACGCCGGCGCGGGCCCGGCGCGGGGAATCCGCATAGGCTGGGCGAGGGCGCCGGGCCCGCGGAGCACGGGCGGGCCGGCCGCCCCACGGAGGTGCGGAAGTGGTGCCGGAACAGCGAACGCCGCCAGGGCGCGGCCCCCGAAGCGTGGCGGCCACGGCCGCCCGGCGTCTCCCCCGGCCGCCCCGTGCGCGGGCCGCGCACGGGCCCCGGGGCTGACGGGGCACGGCGGCCGTGTACACCGCGGACGTACGGATCGAGGTGAACCTCACCGTGCCGAACCACGGCATCGGGCTCTGGATGCTCGGCGCGTTCGTGGCGACCTTCGTCGGCACCCGGGTGATCACCCGGCTGATCCGGGCCGGTCGCGGGCCCTTCCGCGACGTCCAGGTCGGCGGCACCCACGTGCACCACCAGGTGTACGGGATCCTCGCGATGCTGGTGGCCGGTGCGATCGAGTTCGCCTACCGCCCGGACAGCCCGGGGGTGCAGGTCCTCGCGGTGCTGTTCGGCGCGGGCGCCGCGCTCGCGCTGGACGAGTACGCGCTCTGGCTGCACCTGGAGGACGTGTACTGGAGCCGCGAGGGCCGGAAGTCGGTCGACGCCGCCTTCCTGGCGGTGGCCGTCGGGCTGCTGCTGGTCGCCGGGTTCAACCCGTTCTCCGACGCCGGCTCCGGCACCGCGGCCCATCTGACCTTCGCCTTGGTGCTGCTGGTCAACGCGCTGATGAGCGCCATCGCGATCCTCAAGGGCAAGACGGCGACGGGCGTGATCGGACTGCTGGTCTCCCCCGTCGCCATGGTCGCCTGCCTGCGGCTGGCCAAGCCCGCCTCGCCGTGGGCCCGCTGGCGCTACCCGGAGGGCTCGCGCCGGGCCGAACGCGCCCTTCGCCGCTTCCCGCCGGGGCGCCGCACCCGGATCGACGCCCTCAAGGACTTCGTCGGCGGCGTGCCCCGGAGCTGACGCCCGCCCCGGGGGCTCGTGGGCTCGCGGGCGTGCGGGCCCCGGCCTCAGCCGAGGAAGCGGTGCAGGGAGTCCGCCATGGCCCGGACGAGCCGGTCCGTGGTCCCGACGTCGACGCGGTCCAGGGACAGGTAGGGGTTGAGGTCCTCCAGCTCCACCAGGAGCAGCCCGCCGTCCGGGGACCGGCAGGCGTCCACCCGCTGGATCCCGTGGTCGAGGGTGTTCCACGCGACGAAGCGCCGCGCGAAGGCCAGGTCGGCCTCGCTCGGCCGGTAGGGCTCCAGCACCCAGCGCCGGTCCGGATCGGGTGCGTACAGCGCGTACTGGAAGGCGTCGTCGACGAAGTAGAACGAGACCTCGTAGCGGAGGTCGATCCGGGGCTGGACCAGGACGTCCGTCCAGTCGATCCCGGCGAGCTCCGCGCGCGGATGGAAGGCGAGGCCGATGCTGTCCGCGCCGGCCTTGGGCTTGACCGCGTAGGCGGCGCTGTCGGGCAGCCGGTCCAGGTCCCCGGGCCGGTCGACGGTCGGGATGACGGGATAGCCGGCCTCGGTGAGGTCCAGCAGGTACTGCTTCCCCGCCATGTCCGCGCGCCCGGTCAGCGGGTTGTAGACCCGGACGCCGTCCGCGAGGGCCTGCTCGCGGAAGCGCGCGTACTCGTCCCGGTAGTGCAGCACCGGCCCGCTGTTGCGGACCACCACGGCGTCGAAGCCCGCCATCAGGGCGCGGGCGTCCAGCGGGTGGCACAGCGCGAGGTCGAACTCGGCCCGGAGCCGGGAGGTCAGCAGGATGTCCTCGTCGCAGTAGCGTCGGCCGCGGGCCTGGTAGGCCAGGTCGGTCACGTACAGGAGGCTGGGCCGGTCGGGCACGGGAGTTCTCCCCTCGCTGGCTGGTACGGGGGCGAATGTACCGGCCCGCCCGGACGCCGCCGCACCCGGGCCTCCGCTCTGATCGCGCTGGTCGCCGTGGGTGCCCGGCCCGGCGGCCCGGGCGCCCTGACGGCCGTGTCCGGCGGGCGGGGGCGCCCGGGCCGGGGCAGGGTGGGACGGAACACGGATCGCACCCCCTGAGCGCCCGCGCGGCGCCGCGCGACGACCGCCGCCACCGCCCTGGCACGACCCGCGGAGGTACCCGGATGGACCGTCCGACCGGCACCCACCAGGAGCTGGCCGGTTTCCTGACCCGGCTGACGGAGGTCCTGCTCGGCGTCAGCGGGGAGGGCGCCGAGCAGGTCGAGCGGACGGTGCGCCGGGCCGCCCGCGACTGCGGGGGCAGCGCCGCCCTGCTGGTGGTGCCGGACGGCGCCACCGTCACGGTGACTTCGCACGGGCGGACCACGACGGCAGGGGTGCGGGCGTTCCCCGAGGTGTTCCGCCTCGACCGGGTGGTCGCCCTCGACCCCCTGCTGGCCGAGGTCTCGGCCGGGCGGATCGGCGCGGCCGAGGCGGACCGGCGGCTGGCTGCGATCGCCGACGCCCCGCAGCCCTACCCGTGGTGGCTGCGGATGCTGGGCATCGTGCTGTTCTCCGTCGGCTTCGCCCCGCTGATGCAGGCCACCTGGTACGAGGTGTGGACGACGGCGGTGCTCGCCACGGTCAGCGCCGGGCTGGCCGTGGGGGCCGAGCGCGTGCCGCGGCTGGCCGTCCTGCTGCCGCCGGTCGCGGCGGTGGCGGTCTCGGTGATCGCCCTGGAGGCCTTCGCCGGCACCCCCGCCCACGGCGGGCCGGTCCTGCTGATGCTGCCTGCGCTGTTCTACTTCGTCCCCGGCGACTACCTGAGCGCCGCGGCCGCGGAGCTGGCCGCCGGGTACCTGACCACCGGCGCGATCCGGCTGGTCTACGCGGTGTTCCTGCTGCTGCAGCTGTACGTCGGGGTACTGCTGGGCCTCGTCTTCACGGGGACGCCGCGGCACTCGCTGTTCGACGTCGCGGCCCACGGCGACCTGCCGCGGTGGATGCTGTTCCTGAGCTGGGTGGTCTTCACCGTCGGCACGGTGCTCTCCTTCGCGGTGCCCTGGCGGCTGCTGCCGGCGCTGCTGGTGCTGGTCTACCTGACCGTCGGCGTGCAGAGCGTCGGCACCTGGCTGTTCGGCGAGTTCGGCGGGACCTTCGTCGCGGCCGTGGCGCTCGGGGCCGCCGCCGGCCTGCTCAGTCGCCGGCCGGGCATGCCGCCGCGGCTCGTCCTGGCCCTGCCGGGGTTCTTCACCCTCACCGTCGGCTCGCTGGGGCTGCGCGGGCTGACGGACCTGGCGGGCGGGCATCCGATCGAGGGCTTCCGGGACATCACGAAGCTGGTCACCATCCTGACCGTGATCGCCGTGGGTCTGCTGGCGGGCGCCGTCATCGCCGAACTCCCGTCCGGCCGGTCGTCCGCGCCGCCCGCCGGCCCGTCCCCCGCCCCCTCCGCGGGCACGCCGGTGGCCGCGCCCGCACCGCCGGCCGCGGAACCGCCCGACCACCGGTCCGGCCCCTGGTGACCGGCCCCGGGACCCGGCTGGACCTGGGGCCCCCGTTCACGACAGAATGGTCTAGACCTCCTTGTCGTTTTCAGAAACGGTGGACCCGTATGGAAATCGTGATCGTCCCTGACGCCACTGCGGCCGGCGAACTCATCGCCACGGCGATCACCGATCTGCTGTCGCGCAAACCCGACGCCCTGCTCGGCGTGGCGACCGGATCCACCCCGCTGCCGATCTACCAGGCCCTCGCCGCACGCGTCGGCGACGGCCGGCTGGACGCCTCCCGCGCCCGCGTCTGCCAGCTCGACGAGTACGTCGGCCTGCCCGCCGGCCACCCCGAGTCCTACCGCTCGGTCGTGCTGCGCGAGGTCGTCGAACCGCTGGGCCTGACCGAGGCCTCCTTCCTCGGCCCGGACGGCAACGCCGAGGACATCGCCACCGCGGCCACCGCCTACGACCGGGCCCTCGCCCAGGCCGGCGGCGTCGACCTCCAGCTGCTGGGCATCGGCACCGACGGCCACATCGGCTTCAACGAGCCCTGCTCCTCGCTGGCCTCCCGCACCCGGATCAAGACCCTCACCCGGCAGACCCGCGAGGACAACGCCCGCTTCTTCGACAGCATCGACGACGTGCCGCACCACGTCATCACCCAGGGCATCGGCACCATCCTGGAGGCCCGCCACCTCGTCCTGCTCGCCACCGGCGAGGCCAAGGCCGAGGCCGTCGCGCTGGCCGTCGAGGGCCCCCTCGCCGCGGCCGTCCCCGCCTCGGCCCTCCAGCTGCACCCGCACGCCACCGTCGTGGTCGACGAGGCCGCCGCCTCCGGCCTCAAGCTCGCCGGCTACTTCCGCGACACCTACGCCGCCAAGCCGGCCTGGCAGGGGCTGTAAGGCCGGTCCCTCCACGGCCCGCGCCGCGGGCGACCGCGGCCGTCGTGCCACGCCACGCCACGCCGCCGGAACCGACCCGTCCCGGCGGCGTTCGCGTTCCCGGCGAGCTTTCGCGTTCCCGGCCGCCCGCACGCTCCCCGGCACCCGCCGGGCCCGGGGACGGCCGCGGCGTCACCCGGCGGGCGCCGGGAGCGTCACCCCGCCGTCCACTCCGCGTTGGCCCCGCACAGCACCACGCACGGCCGGCGCCCCGGCACGAGCCCCGCCAGCCAGGCCGCGAAGCCCGCCGCCCCGGCCGGCTCGACCGCGATCCGGCACTCCTCCCACAGCCGGTCCCGCGCCGCCACCAGCTGATCGTCCCCGACCAGCACGGACCGCACCCCCGCCCCGGACAGCACCCCGAAGGCCAGGTCGCCCACCCGGGTGGCACCCAGCGCCGAGGCCGCCACCGAGTCCACCGACGAGTCCACCGGCCCGCCCGCCGCGAGCGCGTCATGGAGGCACCGGCAGCCCTCGGGCTCCACCGCCACCACCGTCCGACCCCCGGCGCCCAGCACCGTCCCGGCCGCGAGGCCGCCCCCGCCCGCGGCGACCACGATCGCGTCGGCCCCCGGGGCCTGCGCCACCACCTCGGCGGCCAGCGTCCCCTGCCCGGCGATCACGATCGGGTCCTCGTAGGCGTGCAGGAAGCGGTGCCCGGCCCGGTCCGCCGCCTCCCGGGCCGCCACCGCGGCCTCCGCGAACCTGGCGCCGTGCTGCACCAGGCGCGCACCCGCCGCCTCGATCCGCGACGTCTTCGCGACGGGCGCGGACTCCGGCACGTATACGGTGGCGGGCACGCCCAGCAGCCGCGCCGCCTCGGCCACCGCCAGACCGTGGTTGCCGCCCGAGGCCGCCACCACCGGGCCGGCCGCCCCGGCCTCCAGCACCGCGTTGACGGCGCCGCGGAACTTGAAGGAGCCGCTGCGCTGCAGGTGCTCCAGCTTCAGCAGGACCCGCCGGCCGTCCAGCTCCAGGTCGAGCAGCGGGGTCCGGCGGGCGTAGGGGCCGATCCGCTCGGCGGCACGGGCGACGGCGGCGGGAGAGAGCATCTGCGTCGGGTTCATGCCCTCATGATCCGCGGCGCCGAGCCATCAGCACCAGCGAGGATTCCTTGCCGGCCGTTAGCCACGCTTACGGTAGGCGGCATGGAACGGGAACTGGACGTCCAACGGCTGCGCATCCTCGTCGAGGTGGCGCACTCCGGCTCGATCGCCGAGGCCGCCCGCCGGCTCGCCTTCACCCCCTCGGCGCTGTCCCAGCAGATCGCCAAACTGGAGAAGGACCTCGACGTCCGGCTCCTGGAACGCCGTGCCACCGGCGTCGTCCTCACCCCGGTCGGCGCCCTCGTCCTGGCCCAGGCCGAACGGGTCGTCGGCGAGCTACGCCGGGCGCGCGCCGAGATCGGCGCCGTCATCGCCGAGCAACCGCTGCGGCTGGCCCTGGGAGCGTTCGCCACCGCCGGTCAGGTCCTCGTCCCCTCCGCCCTCGCCGCACTGCGCGACCGGCACCCCCGGGCCGAACTCTCCCTCGTCGACATCGAACCGCCCGGCGGCTACGGGCTGGTGACGTCCGGTGACCTCGACGCGCTGATCACCCACCGCTACCGTCCCGGCGTGCCCGCGGCGCCGCACCCGGGCCTCGAACGGCACAAGCTGCTCGACGACCCGCTGCGCCTGGTCGTCCCGGCCGGTCACCCCTTCGCCGACCGGCCGGCGCACCGGCCCGTCGGCCTGCGCGAGCTCGCCGGTGAGTCCTGGATCTCCGGCGCCCCGGGGATCCCCAACCGGGTCTGCCTGGAGAGCCTGTCCCGGCAGGCCGAGGTCGGGGTGCGCGTCGCCTACGAGTCCGCGGACTACCACGCCATCCTCGCGCTGATCACCGCGGGACTCGGCGTCGCCCTCGTCCCGGCCAGTGTCCTGACCAGGACGGACCGGTCCCGGCTCGCCCTGCACCGGCTGGCCGGCTGCGCGCCGGCCCGCGAGATCTCGATCGTCCACCAGCGCCGCCCGACGACCCTCGTCCGCGAGCTGATCGCCTTCCTGCACACGGCCGCCCGGCAGACCGCGACCGAGGGCGGGTAGCGCGTGCCCGGTGGGACCCGGCGCCCTGGCAGGATCCGCCGGACCGGCCCGAGGCCCGCGGTCTGACGCCGTGTCCGGACCGGGGTCAGGCGCCCGCCGCGTCGCGCGGACCCGCCCCCCGGTGCTCCTCCCGGCCCCGCTCCGGACCGCTCGCCGTCCGGCGGCTCGCCGCCCCCACGGCCCACTGCCCGTCAGCGGTCATCACGACCTCGGCGAGCGTCCACGGGCGCCCCGCACTGCGGAGCTTGCGCTCCAGCCCGGCCAAGTCCCGGCTTCTGGCAGCCACCTTCATCGTCGTCCCCCGTCGAGTCGTTCACAGTTCTGCAGCGCACACCCTACGTCCACCACCCGCACCACCACCGCCCCGATTCCCGCCAAACGCCGCCCGCCACCCGGGCACCACCCACAGGCGGGGCAGCGGCGCAAGACTAACCGCCGCCACCGACAAGGGAGTTCCGCACGGCGCACGGCGCCTCCGTCACACCCTGGGAGCGCACGCCGGGGCGCAGCCGCACAACGCCCGCCCCGCACACACGACCCGCGGCACGGCGTTCGCGGCCCGGCGGCGGGCCCGGCCGTACGATCACCCGGGCGGGAGAGGTGCGTCGCACCCCCGTCCGTCACCCCGGCACCCAGGAGGCCCAAACCGTGCTGATCTACTCGATGGGCGTCTCGGTGGACGGCTTCATCGCCGACCGCGAGGGCGCGTTCGCCTGGACGGTCCCGAGCGACGAGCAGTTCCGCTTCCACCTCGCGCAGGTCCGCGAGCTCGGCGGGTTCCTCTGCGGCCGCAAGCTCTACGAGACCATGCTGCCCTGGGAGACGGATCCGTCGATGCGCGGCGACGAGCTCCACGCCGCGTTCGCCGACGCCTGGTCCGCCGTCCCCAAGGTCGTCTTCAGCCGCACCCTGGACGCCGTCCGGGGCAACGCCAGGCTCGCCCGGGCCCCGCTGACCGAGGAGGCCGCCGCGGCACAGGGCGCGACCGACCTCGACCTCGCGGTCGGCGGGGCGGGCCTGGCCGCCGCGGCGGTCGAACTCGGCCTCGTCGACGAACTGCGGATCCTCCGCCACCCGGTCGTCGTCGGCGGCGGCACCCCTTTCCTGCCGCCCGTCACCGAGCAGATCCGGATGGAGCTGGTCGAGACCGGCACCTTCGGCTCCCGCGTGGTCTACGAGCGCTACCGCCGCGTCCGGGACTGAGCCGTCCGGACCCCCTGGTGACGTCCCGTCGGCTCCCCTCACCCGAGGGGGATTCCACGAATCGGGACGGCGGGGATCGCTTCGCGTCGAGTCCGCGATGCGCAGCCGTGCACGGTGCGGGCCGAGCCGGGCACCCGCGGTGACCGCACGTTCGGCCGTCCTGCAGCGCTCACCCCGGCGCAGCAGGACGGCCGGTCAGCGGAGCAGGACGGCCAGCAGCTCCGCGATGGTCGGGCCCGCATCGGCCGGGTGCCGCAGCTGCTTGCCCGCGATCACCTCGTAGTGGTTGGCGCGGCCGCGACGCTCGTGTTTCAGGTAGCCGGCCTCTTCGAGGTCGACGATGATCCGCTGCACCGCCCGCTCGGTGAGCAGGCAGCGCGTGGCGATGTCGCGCACCCGGATACCCGGGTCCCGGGCGATCTGCACCAGCACGCGGGCGTGGTTGGTGAGGAAGGTCCACCCCGACACCGGGTGCTGGTCGCTCATGGCTTCAGGATATGGCTGGGTCCGCACGCCGCTCAGCCCCCTGAGCCGATCAGCGCAGGCCGACGGCCTCGGCGCGCTCGCGCAGTGCGGCGTCGACGCCCCGCAGGAAGTGCTCCAGGTCGTCGGGGTTGCGGGAGGTGACCAGCCGCCAGCCGTTCGCGTCGTCCTGGACCAGGGGCTCGTCGGCCCAGGTCGCACCGGCGTTGGCGAGGTCGGTGCGCAGCGACGGGAAGGACGTCAGCCGCTTGCCGTACGCGACTCCGGCCTCGGCCAACAACCACGGTCCGTGGCAGATGGCGGCGACGGGCCGACCGGCGGTGGTGAAGGCCAGCACGGTGTCGACGGCGGACTGGCGTAGCCTGAGGGCGTCCGCGTTGAGGGTGCCGCCGGGGATGAGCAGCAGGTCGTAGCCGGTGGGGTCGACCTCGTCGAGGGTGTGGGTCGGGTCGACGGTCTCTCCGGGTTCCTTGTCGCGGACGAGGGTTCGGATGGGGTCCCGCTCGGGGGCGGCGATGTCGACCTGCACTCCCTGTTCGCGCAGGTGGTGTACGGGGACGAGGAGTTCGTCCTGTTCGACGCCGTGGTTCATGACGATGGCCAGGGCTTTGGCGTGGTGGGTCATCTTTCCTCCTGCGTCGGCTGGGATCAGAGCAGGGTCGGGGCAGCCTGGCTGCCTGTCGGGTCGGGGCGCGGACGCCCCCGAACGTCGGCGGGTACCCGGGACGGTGGCCGCCATGCCGGATTCGACCGGCCGATCGGGGGGTGCCCGCGCGGCATGGCGGGGCTGGCTCGGCATCGCGGACCCGCCCGCCGGTCCCGGCGGGTGCTCTCCAGCGGCAGGAGCGGGTGCCGAACGCGTCAGGCCACGGGTTCGATGCGGAGCGGGCGCCCCAGGAACAGGGTGCTCGTGACGGTGCGCACGTCGCCGTGGCCGTCGACCTCGGCCCGGACGACGCCGGAGTCGTCCACGTACACCTCGGTGCCCTGGCTGCCCATCGCTCCGGTGGCGGTGAGCAGGATCTCGCGGTGCGGATCGCCGGCGATGAGACGGTAGTGCCTGGCGTGCTTCATGACTCGTCGTCCTTCCCGTCGTGACTCGTCGTCCTCACGATGACGGCCCACCGGATCACGGCTCGCCGTCGTCCTCTTCGGGCGCCCCCTGTTCGCCGTAGGTCTCCCGCCACTCCCGGGCGCGGGCGTTGTGCCATTCCACGCCCTGCGACGCCTCCTGCACGGAGAGACCACTGAGCCGGGCGACCAGGCTGAGCGGTACGGGCTCGTCGTAGTCGGCGATCGCCCGGCAGACCTTCCCCGCCCACTGCTCCGCGGGGACGAACGGGCGGACCCGGTAGTGCTCGATCAGCGCGGCGAGGTGCTCCACGGAACAGGCCGTCAGGACCCTCTTCCCGTCGAGCCCGGGGTCGGTGGCATGCAGGGCGGAGGAGTCCGGCACCAGCGCGCCGAGCAGGTCGGAGTTCGCCACGGCCTGTCCGCAGTGGTCGCACAGGTCGAGCCCGTCCGCGTCGTCGCCGGTGGTCCAGTCGCCCGCCGGGGGTCCGATGTCCTCCATGCCGGGCGCCTACCCCCGGGCGTCGAAGCCATTCGGACCGATGCGGAGGAGCACCGTGGTGAGGAGGCCGCGCAGGGGCGCCGAGGACGACGGGGCTTTCGCAGCACGGGCGGCGGCGGGCGGAAGCCCGGGCGGCTCCGGCCCCACGGGGAGGGACCGGAGCCGCCCGGACGGCGGAAGGGCGGGTTCAGCTCGGGCTGATCCGCCCCCGCCAGCCGCCCTCGGCCCGGCCGCGCTCCTCCATGAAGTCCTTGAACCGCACCAGGTCCCCCTTCACCCTGCGGTCGACCATGCCCATGGCGTCGCCGGCCCGCTCGACCATCCCGGTGGGCTGGAAGTCGATGGCCATGTTGACGCGGGTGTGCGAGTCGTCGAGCCGCTGGAAGGTCACGACGCCCTTCTGCCGGACGTCGCCGTCCATGGTGCGCCAGGCGATCCGCTCGTCGGGCAGCTGGTCGACGATCTCGGTGTCGAACTCCCGGGTGACGCCGCCGATGCTGGTCCGCCAGTGGTTGTGGCGCTCGTCCAGCTGGGTCACCGACTCGACGCCCTCCATGAACCTCGGGAACTCCTCGAACTGGGTCCACTGGTTGTACGCGGCGTGCAGGGGGACGTCGACGTCGACGGATTCCTTCACCATGCTCATCTGAAGCCTCCTCGCGTCGTGCAACCGGGCGCTTCCCGGCCGATCGCGCGTCTGCCCGGTGGCCGCCCGCGTAACCATCGCGCCGGGCCCGGCCGCACGGAAGCCGTTTGCCCCGGACCGGTCACGGACCGGGCCCGTCCGCGCCCGCGGGGAGCAGCCGGCCGTCCGCGGCGAGGCGGCGGACCACGGTGTCGAGGTCCGTTCCCAGCCGCTGGGCCGCCCGGGCGAGCAGGGTCAGTGCGGTGTGCGCCGAGACCCCGAAGCGCTCCATGGTGATGCCGAGGGCCAGACCGGTGGCGTGCCGCCGGTCGAGCAGGTCGGCGACCGTGCGGGTCAGGGCGGAGCGGTCCAGCGCGGCCGACGCCTGCAGGGCGAGGACGGTGACCAGGGCCGCCGCCGGTGTACCGGGCTGTACCGGAGTGCGCAGGTAGGCGCTGAAGGCGGTGCACCCGTGCGGCAGGGTGCGCAGGTGCTCCGTCGCCACGGCACGCACGCCGCAGCGCCTGGCCCGGTCGGCGAACCGGCCGGGGCGACCCGGGTCGAGGGGGACCACGACCTGCCCCTCCCCCTGGCTGCGGATCCTTGCGAGCGGCCCGGTGCCCGCCTCGCCCTGGATCCGCTCGAGGGCCAACAGCTGTGGGGAACTCGCCGCGAGGGTCTCGACGGAACCGTCGTCGGACCAGGTGCTCACGGCGGCGCCGACGCAGTCCGGGAGGACCACTCTGGTCAGCTGGACGACGTCGTGCAGGCTCGGCCGGTGCCGTCCGCGCTCGCGGCCGGCGAGCTCCTCCAGTTCGGCCAGCAGCGGACCGGTCGCACGGTCGGCGACCGCCACCACCGGCTGCACCGCGGCCGTCGCCGTGGCGCGGAGGGCCGGGTCCAGCAGCGTCCGGGCCCGGGCGACCGCGCGGGCCGGGTCGGTCTCACCCGTGTAGATGCCGATCGTGTAGCAGACGTCGCGCAGCCGCTGCCGGGCCTCGGCGGACGGCAGCGCGGACAGGGCGTCGTACTCCGCGACCAGCCGGGCGAGCGCGGCGACATCCACCATGGGCATGAGGACCTCCGACGTGTTCGGACAGTATGCAGCCGCTCACGCCGGGGAGCCACGCCCCCGGCCGTGGGCCGCGGCCGGGTCAGTGGCCGAACAGGTGCCGTCTGCGGGCCTCCTTCCGCGGCGCGACGGGAATGCCTTCGGCTCGGCCTCCCTGCTCGTCGGCCGGGCTCCCCGGGACGGTCAGCGATTCGTCCTGCGCCGCACCGGCCCGGTCCGCGCCGACCCGCTCCTCGCCGGCCCGCTCCTCGCCGATCCGGGCCTCGCCGACCCGCTCCTCGCCAGCCCGCTCCTCGCCGATCCGGTCCTCGCCGTCGCGCGCCGCACCGGCCCGGTCCGCGCCGACCCGCGCCCGGCGGACCGGACGCTGCGGATCGGCCTCGCGGGGGACGGCGCCGCCCGCAGCCACCGGCGCCGGCGCCGGGCGCCGGACCCGCCGACCCGCCCCCATCAGGGCCAGGCCGAGGCAGAACAGCAGCGCGAGGGCGACGCCGGACAGGAAGATCGCCAGGCTGTTCAGCGTCACCAGGTCGTGGCCGAGGACCGTCACCTGGTATTCGGGGCCCCCGGAGAGGTTGTCCGCGATCAGCAGCCCGATGAAGGCGCCGGACGCCGCGAACAGCAGAAATCCCAGCAGAAACATGGAGTTCCCCTTCCGTCCCGGTACCGGACGTCCCACTACCACCGCGCGCCTACCCGACGGCCCGGATTTCTAGCGCCGCCCCCGGCCCCTGCATATCTCGTCCGAACACGGAAAGACGCCGGGTCCGAGGTGCCCGCCCCCGGGCCGGGCGCCGCGTCCGAACACCGACCGGCGCACTCGTCGGGAACAGGAGCAGAGGTCATGGGACACGGCGGCAACGTGGTCAACGAACTGATGACGGACCACCGTGAGGTGGAGGAGATGTTCGCCCGGATCCAGGCGCTTCCGGCGGGCGACGAACGACGCCGGGAGGTCGCCGACCAGGTCACCATCGAGCTGGTCCGGCATTCGGTGGCGGAGGAGCAGTACCTGTACCCGGCGGTGCGCGACCACGTCCCCGGCGGGGACGCGATCGCGGACCGCGAGGTGGCCGACCACGAACGGGTGGAGAAGCTCCTCAAGGAGCTGGAGGGCGTGGACTGCGGCGACGTGCGCTTCGACGTGGTGGTCGACCGCCTCGTCGCCGAGGTGACGGCCCACATCCAGGACGAGGAGCGCAACCTCTTCCCCGCCCTGACCGACGCCTGCCCGCCCGGGGCGCTCGACGAACTCGGGGACCAGGTGCGCCGGGCGAAGAAGCTCGCCCCCACCCGGCCCCACCCGAACGCCCCGGACAACAAGCTGCTGGCCGCCGGCACCGGCCTGGTGGACCGCGCCCGCGACCTCGTCACCGGCCGCGGCAAGTCCTCCTGAGCGACCCCGGCCCCGCCGGTCACCGGTCGGGCCGCGGCTCCGGCCCGCCCCGCCGTTGCGGGGCGGGCCGGGGTGGCGGAGCATCCTGACCATGGCCACTGACGAGGAGCAGGTCCGGGCACTGGTGGAGCGCTGGGCGGCGGCCGTGCACGCGGGCGACCTGGACGGCGTCGTGGCCGACCACGCCGCGGACGTGGTGATGTTCGACGTGCCCCCGCCGTACGAGGGGGTGCGCGGCATCGACGCCTACCGGGACAGCTGGCCGCCGTTCTTCGAGTGGCAGGCCCGGGGCGCCGTCTTCGAGGTCGAGTCGCTGCAGGTCACCACCGGGTCGGAGGTGGCGTTCGCGTTCGCCCTGCTGCGCTGCGGGACGCCGCAGGACCTCGCGGACCGCCCCGCGCAGCGCCTGCGGCTGACCGTCGGCCTGCGCAAGGACGCGGGGCGCTGGGTGGTCACCCACGAGCACCACTCGTTCCCGGACCCGGGCGACGCGGACTGACCGTGCCGACCGGCGGGCCGGCGGGCGGAACGCCGGCGGATCAGGCCGCCGGGCGTTCACCCGCCCGGGCGCCGGTCGGCCCCGCGGGGCTCACTCCTCCGGCTCCGGCGGATCGTCCGTCCAGCCGTCGGCGTCCTGGTCCTCCAGCTGTTCGCGCAGCCCCGCCAGGGTCGCCGAGAGCAGCCGGGAGACGTGCATCTGGGAGACGCCGATCCGCTCGGCGATCTGGGACTGCGTCCAGCCGTCCCAGAACCGCAGTTTGAGCACGGTCTGCTCGCGCTCCGGCAGGTGTTCCAGGAGCGGGCGCACGGCGGTGCGGAAGTCGGCGAGTTCGATGCCCGGGTCGCACGCGCCCAGGCGGTCCAGCAGCGCGCTCCCGCTCTCGTCGGTGTCCTGGTCGCGCAGTGCGTCGAGCGAGTTGGGCCGGTACACCCGGCCGGCGACCAGGCCCTCGGTGGCCTCCTCGACCGTGAGGTGCAGGTCCTCGGCGATCTCCTCCGGTCGCGGCAGCCGTCCTAGCTCCTGCTCCAGCCGGTCCGAGCCGCGGGCCACGGTGAGGTACAGCTCCTGCATGCTGCGGGGCACCCGCACCGGCCAGGACGTGTCCCGGAAGAACCGTTTGATCTCGCCCGCGATGGTGGGGATGGCGTAGGTGACGAACTCGACGCCGCGCTGCGGGTCGTACCCGTCGACGGCCTTGATCAGGCCGATCGTCCCCACCTGGAGGATGTCGTCCATGTCCTCGGGGCGGTGCCGGAACCGGGCCGCGATGAAGCGGACCAGCGGCATGTTGAGCTCGATGATCGTGCCGCGGACGTAGCTGTAGGCGTGCGTCTCGCGGGCGAGACCGGCCAGGCGCTCGAACAGCGCGTCGCTGAGCTCGCGCGCCTCGGACTTGCCCATCGCCCGCAGCTCGGCCTCGGTGGGTCTCGGCGGCAGGTCGGGGGGCAGGCCGGAGGACTCGACGGGCTCGGCGGACCCGGCGGGATCCCGGCCGGCAGGGCTGGCGGTATCGAGGGGAGTGGTCACGTGGATCTCCTGGGCATCGGGGTCAACGCCCGGACGACGCCGGCGAACTCTCGCTCGCGCATCGTGGGCTTCTTCCCCCAGGACCCGTGCCCGGCTTCTTCAAGCGAAGGTCCCGGTGGCACCCGGCTCGGGTGCTGGTCGGCGGGTCTCTGCCGATCCGCCGCACGGTTGTTCTACCCGACATGCGACATTGAATTCACGATTCGGCCGGTTTATTGCGATTTGCCCGGGTAGACGTGCCCGGGCAACGACCTCGATGCCGAGAGGAGTGCCGGTCATGCCCCGAGGATCCAGCCCCAAGCGGGAGCGCCAGTACGAGCACATCAAGGAGAGCGCGCTCGACCGCGGCGAGAGCGAGGACCGGGCCGAGGAGATCGCCGCCCGGACGGTCAACAAGGAACGCGCACGGCACGGCGAGTCGAGGACCGCGAGCCGCAGCTCCACCCACGACATCTCGTCCGGCCGCCGCGGCGGGCTGCGCTCCCACCAGGGCGCCCAGGGCCCGACCTACGACCAGCTGTACAACGAGGCCAGGCAGCGCAACATCAAGGGCCGCTCGAAGATGAACAAGCGCGAGCTGGCGCACGCGCTCGGCCGCTGACCGCACCTCCCCCACCCCGCAGCCCGACGGAGACATCGCCATGACCGTCCCGACCCCACCTGATCCGGACACCGAGCCGTTCCCGCACCCCGACCCCGCGCCACGGCCGGGCCCGGGCCCCGACCCGGAACCCCCGCCGATCCCGCCCTTCCCGGATCCCCTCCCCCAACCCGATCCGGCGCCGCCGCTTCCCCGGCCGCACCCCGGGCCGGCGTGACCCGCCGCCATGACGCACCGCCCCCCTCGGAGGGCTGTCAGAGCCGCCGTGCGGGCCCGTCGGGCGGGGGCGACACCTCCAGCCAGACCGCCTTGCCCCCACCCTCGGGTACCGAACCCCAGGCCGCGGCGAGCCGGTCCACCACCCGCAGGCCGTAACCGCACGGCCGCCCCGGAACCACCTCCTCGCGCAAACGGGGCGGCACCGGGCTCGCGTCCACGACCTCCACCCGCAAGCGGACGCCGTCCCAGTGCAGCCGCAGCTCCCGCGGGCCGCCGGGGGCGTACAGGCAGGCGTTGGTCACCAGTTCCGAGACCATCAGCAGCACGTCCTCGACGACGGCCCGCTGCGCCTCGCGGGCGGAGGGGTCGTCGACGGCCCACCAACGCCAGGCCCGCAACGCCTCGACGCTGAACGCACGACTGCGGCGCACCGCGCAGTCTCCGCCGGCGAGGGCGAGCCGTCTCGTCTCGCCGACGGCCGGCACCCTCGGCGCCGGCGGCGGGGGCGGCCTCCGGTAGCCGTTCACCGGTCCCCCGTCCCGCCGCGATCAGGTGCTCCTGCGGACGGCCGGCCCGGAGCCGTCGGCGCAGCCCCGGGGTGGGGGTGGGTCGGCAGGTCGGAGCGGGTCGTCCGCGGGTCGCGGGTCGGCCCGGGTGCGACCGGGCACAGCGCCTGTTCCACGTCCATGCGGCGCGTTTGCCCGGATCCCCTCCGGCTACACGCACCGCGAGGAGAGGAACGGAGGCGATCACCATGCCGACGGCACCGGACACCGGACGCGACGGCCACCTCCACCGGGCCCGGACCGGTCGCCGTGAGTCGCCCGACGAGCGGGCGGACCGGCGGTGGAGCGACCTCCTGCAAGAGGTCCGGGTCGCCCAGACGGGCTCACAGGTCCTCTTCGGCTTCCTGCTCAGCGTGGTCTTCATGCCCCGGTCCGCCGGGCTCGGCGCCCTCGACCGCGGACTGTACGTGGCCACGGTCGTCCAGGGCGCCCTCGCCACCGGCGCGCTGACCGCACCGGTCGCCTACCACCGGATCTTCGCCGGGCGTCGCCTGAAGCCCGAACTGGTCGACGCCACGGCGCGACTGGTCGCCGTCGGCCTGGTCCTGCTGGCACTCACCATCGGCTCCGCCCTGCTGCTCCTGCTGCGGGTGGCGACGGGATCGATGGCCGCGGGCTGGATCGCGGGGGCCGTCATGGCGTGGTTCGCGTTCTGCTGGCTGCTGCTGCCGGTCCGGCACCTGCACCGGCACACGGGCGGCACCCGGTCGCTGGACGACCCCGACACCGGATCCGGGCCCTGACCCCACCACACGGCCCCGGCCGTGCGCCCGCCGGGCCGGGCACCGGCGTGCGCCTCCCGGCTCGGGGACGGGAGGCGCACGCCGTGTCCTGAGGGTCAGTGCTTGAAAGCGTCCTTGACCTTCTGACCGGCCTGTCCGAGATCGCCCTTGACCTGCTCGGCCTTGCCCTTGGCGATCAGGCGCTCATTGCCGACGGCCTCTCCGGCGGTCTCCTTCACCTTGCCCTTGGCGGTCTCGGCCGTGTGCTTGATCTTCTTACCGGTACTCACGACATCCTCCTCGGCTGACTCGAATCGAACGGACCCGGGGTCTCGGACCGCGTCTGCCCCGGCCCGGCGACTCCATGCCTGTCCGCCGGGGCGGTCACGGCTCGGAGCGGTCCGGATGCCACTCGGCCAGCAGGATGGTGGCGTCGTCGCGCAGGCGGTGGTCCTGGTGGGCGAGCAGGCCGTGGACCAGATGACGCAGGGCCTCCGGCGCGGGCTCGCCACCGGCCATGTGCTGGACCAGGGTGTCGGTCAGGCGCTGCTCGCCGAAGACCTCGCCGGCGCCGGAGCGGGCCTCGGTGACGCCGTCGGTGTAGAAGAGCAGCCGGTCGCCCGGTTGGAGCCTGGTGTGGTGGACGGTCTGTTCGCCGTCGTGGAAGCCCAGTCCGAGCGGCAGCTCGGCATGGCGGCGCAGCGCGTCGGGGACGACGTGCCGGTCGCGGATCAGCAGCGGCGGAGGGTGGCCGCAGTTGACCCAGGCCAGGTCGCCGGTGCCCGTGTCGAGGTCGGCGACGACCGCCGTCAGCAAGCGGTCCGGGATCCACCGGGCCAGCGCGCGGTCGATGGTCCGGGTGATGTCGGCCAGGCCGCCGCCGGCCCGCCGGGTGGAGCGGCAGGCCGCCAGGGCCACCGCACTGGCGCCGCCGGAGGCGAGGTCGTGGCCCATCGCGTCGAAGACGGACACGTGCAGCCGCCCGCCGGCCATGGAGTGGTCGAAGGCGTCGCCGCCCACGTCGTAGGCGGGCTCCAGGACGGCGCTGGAGGTGACGTCGCGGGTGCCGATGGTGCGCGGCGGCAGGAAGGCCCAGAGGAGCTCCGCCTGCAGGCTCATCTCCTCCCGCCGGGTGGTCCGGACGATGACGTCGCTGTAGGCGGCCTTGGAGAGCACCAGCAGGGCCGCCAGCGCGGCCAGCGCTTCGAAGGCCTCGACGGTCTCCCGGCCCAGGGTCAGCGCCTCGATCCGCAGCACGCCGATCCGCTCGATCCCGTCCACCAGCGGGAACCACCCGACCGCGGGGGTCCCGGTGGAGATCTGCACCTCCTGATACCGGTAGGCACGGCCGCCCAGGGTGCTCCCGACGTCCACCGGGTCCGGCCCGGGAGCCCCGGGCGGATCCGGCAGCGGAACCAGGTGCCGCTGCTGGACGTCGGCCAGGTAGACCCTCGCCTCGGTCGCGCCCAGCGCCAGGGCGGCCTCCCGCAGCAGGTGGGACACCTCGTTCGGTCCGGCCCCCTGGGAGCGGGCCAGCAGCCGGGCCAGGACCCGGCCCAGCGCGGTGTCGTCGTCGCTCATGGCCTGGTACCTCCGTCGGGACGTGGGTTCCCGGGGTCTCACGGCGCCCCGCCGGGGAACGCCGTGACACCCCGGGCCGCTCAGACCTCCTCCTCCATGCGGATCGCGTCCCTCAAATCCTGCATCGCCTCGCCCGGGTCGTCCTCCTGCTGGGCGAGCAGCGCCGCCGCGATCGCGTCGAGCTTGCGCTGGATCGCGCGTTCGGCCCGGCGTTCGGCGTTCTTCAGCAGGGCGAGCAGCAGCAGCGTGACGGCCGACATCATGTCGCCGACGAAGTACTGCCAGGACGGGGAGACCCCGGCGACGTGGACGCCGACGAACGCGGCCACGAGCAGCACGCACAGGGCGTAGAAGAGCGGCGAACCGGTCAGGTTCGACGCGCGCTCGGCCAGCCGTGCGAAGCGTCCCCGGCCGCGCTCGGCCGGATGGCTGAAGGTCATGCGCCCCGCCTCCCGGGGTCGGGCCGTCGGGGAGCGGCGTCAGGGGGCCCGGGTGTCGCCGGCCGGGGGCTCGGGTCGGTCGTCGTCCTCGCCCTCGGCCCGGACGTCCGGCGGGGTGGGGGCGGTGATGTTCCGCTGTTCCGAGGACCGCTCGCGCGTCTCCTCGTCGACCTCCGGCGCGTCGCGCCTGCCGGACTTCCGGGGGCTTCCGGGCTCGCCGGGCTTCTCGGGTCGGCTCGTGGCCGTACGTCCGCTCATCGCCGTGCTCCTTCCGTGGCGGGCGGTCAGGGGCCCGGGTGCCGTCGCCCTGCGGGCGCCGGTGCGGCCGCCGGGCTGCCGGGGGAACCCGTGCCGGTTCCCGCCCCGACCGCTGCGCGTGTGCCCGGTGCGCGGCGGATCACTCCCCGGCCGGTCCGGAAACCCTCGGCGGTACGAGGTGCGGCCGGGGCGCGGGGAGCGTGCCGGGTGTCCGGGGCGCCGTCCGGGGCAGACGCGCGGGCATGAACGCCATCGAACGGAAGCTGCGGTCTGCGGACCGCTTCCAGCAGCGGCACCTCGTGCCCGGTGTGGTCGTCGGCGTCGTCAAGAAGTACGGGGACGACCGGGGCGGTCTGCTGTCCGCCCTGATCACGTACTACGGCTTCGTCGCGTTGCTCCCGCTGCTGCTCCTGCTGAGCACCACCCTCGGGTTCGTGCTGCACGGCCATCCCGGCGCCCAGAAGTCGGTGCTGGACTCCGCCCTCGCCGACTTCCCGATCATCGGCGACCAGCTGCGCCAGAACGTCCACTCCCTCCAGGGCAGTGCCCTCGCGCTGACCATCGGCGTGCTCGGCCTGCTGTACGGAGCGCTCGGCATCGCCCAGGTCCTGCAGCACGCCATGGCGGAAGTCTGGAACGTGCCCGGGGTCAAACGACCGGGCTACTGGCCCCGGCTGGCCCGCGGGCTGCTGCTGTTCGCGGTCCTCGCCGTAGGACTGCTGCTGGGAACGGCCGCCGGTTGGCTGATCGGCTCCACGCTGGGCGGGCCTGCGGCCAGGGTCGGCGGGCTGCTGGTCTCGGCGCTGATCAACGCCGCGCTGTGCCTGGCCTGCTTCCGCGTGCTCACACCGCGGGAGGTGCCCGGTCGGGCGCTGTGGCCCGGCTGCGCCGTCGCCGGGCCGCTGTTCACGCTCCTCCAGGCGTTCGGGGCGCTGCTGATCTCCCACCAGCTGCGGCACACGAGCCAGGTCTACGGCTTCTTCGCGACGGTGATCGGCCTGCTCTCCTGGCTCTACCTGGCCGCGCAGGTCACCGTCTACGCGGCCGAGACCAACGTCGTCCTCGCCCGCCGACTGTGGCCGCGCAGTCTGCTCCAACCGCCCCTCACCGGCGCGGACGAGAAGGTGCTGTCCTCCGTCGCCCGGCAGGAGGAGCGCCGGCCGGAGCAGCACGTCGACGTGTCCTTCCGCGACGAGGAGGCCCCGGACGGGGACGGACCGGACGGGGCGAAGGGTCCCCGCGGCGGCGACGACCCGCCCGGCGCACCCGCCGCCTCCTCGCGTTGAGCCGCCCGACGGCCCGACACGGGCGCCTACGGCCCCCGGCGGGCGCGCATCACCGCACGTCCGACCAGCGCGCCGCCGTACACGGTGTAGCCGACCCCGATCAGCCAGGACTGCACGACCAGGACCGTCCCGACCGTCCCGTAGGAGACCGCGTTGGACACCAGCAGCGGCGCGAAGACCAGCCGGGAGAACAACCGCAGCCCGGCCAGGGCCACGACGGTCGCGACGGCGCCCGGCAGGAGGTCCCGGGCCGGAACCCGGCCGGCGAGCAGCAGCCGCTGCAGCCACCAGAACAGCAGCACCCCGCCGACGACCGACGCCAGGATGCGGACGGTGGGCTGGAGGCCGGAGTGCCGCCAGGGCGAGCCGCTCCACGCGGCCAGCACGAGGTAGCCGGTCAGCCCGGCCAGGCCGATCGCCTGCCGCCACACCGCGTGCCACGGACCCCGGTCCAGCCCCCAGATCCGCTCGTAAACACCCTGGACGGCGGCCAGCAGGGACACGCCGAACACCGCCAGGGCAGCCAGGCCGAAGGCCGTGGTGGTGCTGAGGACCTGGCCCCGGGAGCCGAACAGCCCACGGACGGCGTCGGCGCCGCGACCGGTCAGGCCGAGGCCGTCGGTGATCCACTCGGTGATCCCGCTGCCCCGGGACGGGAAGGCGGCCGCGATGACGATCAGCAGGGGCACCAGCGTCACGAAGAACAACGCGGCGAAGGCCATCGAGCGCTGGAGGAGTTCGATCTCCCGCCCCTGCCGCCACGCGTCGACCGCCACCGCCCGCAGGGAGGGCCACCACCGGGGCCCCCCGGCGCGCGACGCGCTCCGGGCCCGGCGGCGCACGCCGCTCATCGGGGGCACCGCGGGAGGACGGGCTCGCCCGGCCACCCGGACACCCGCGTCCGGCGGTGCGCACCGCGGCGCTCGAAGCGGTCGGGAGGGTCGCGGCGGTCGAAGCGGGCGCAGCGGGAGAAGCAGGCGCAGCGGGCGGTCATGTCGGTCCCTCGCATTCCGGTGGACACACCCCGACCCGGCGTGTGTCCAGCCGTGCCGTCACTCAACCACGAACCCCGCTCCGGCGGAGTCTCCGCCCCGGAGAGCACCGCACCGCCTACCGTCGGACCGGGGGCCGACCGACGCACCCGACCACTGGCAGGGAAATCCGATGAACGACACACGCGGGCCCGGGGCCCCCGTCGGCCGGGCCGACGCCGAACGCCTCACCGACGAGCTGCGGGCCGCGATCACCGACGCCGGCACCTCCGCCCTGGTCCTGACGAGCCGGGTCCGTGCGGCGCACCGGGCCCGGGCCTGGGCCGCGCTCGGCCACCCCTCCTGGGGTGCCTACGCCATGGCGCGGCTCGGCGTCGCGCGGCCGACCGCGTACCGCCTGCTCGACCTCGCCGCGGCGGCCGAGCTGATCACGGCCACCGTGACGGACGCGGCCGGGCCCGCCCGCGCGCACGCCTGGGACGACTGGCCGGTGCTGTCCGTACGGACGGTCGTCGAGCTACGCGGGCGCCTCTCCGAACTCGCCGACCTGATCACCGAGCGCCTCGGCCAGGCCCGCGACGGCGCCGGCGGGCTGCCGGCGGGCGCGGTCGGCACCGCCGTCGCGGACGCCGTCGCCGAACTGCGCGAACGCCCGGACGCCCCGCCCGCCGACCTCGGCTCCGTCCAGGGACCGGACGGCTGCGACGTCGAGGCGTGGCGCGCCGCCGTCGCGCAGGGCGCGGACGCCCAACGGCGCGTCCTGGACGGGTTCCGCGAGCTGGGCCTGCTGGCCCTGCGGGTGGCGCCGGGCTACCTCGCCGACCGCGACGCCGAGTCGGTGCTGCACCTGCTCGGGAAGGACGTCGGCAGCACGCTCGACGAACTCCTGGCCTGCCGCCGCTACGCGCTCACCGGCGACGTCCGGGCGGTCGAGGGCCGCGGGTAGGGCCGCCCGGGACGGGCGACCGGGCCCGGAGACCACCACCCGGGGCCGTTTCCATCGCCTGCCACTGGGCAGCCGCGACCACCGGGACGACGGCTGGACGAAGGTCCTGCTGCGCCCGGCCGCCCTGGCCGCCTGACACCGCACCCGCACCCGCACCCCGAAGGGGTCTCACCATGACGGACGACGACGACCGGCGCCTGCTGGCGCTCTACCTCAACGACCACCTCGCCGGTGCCTACGGCGGTGCGGCCCTGGCCCGGCGGATCGCCCGCGAGCACCCGGACACGCCCGAACTCCGGCGCCTGGCGACGGAGATCACCGAGGACCGCGACACCCTCGTCGGCCTGATGCGGGCCCTCGGCGTCCGGCCGCGGTGGCACCGGATGCTGCTGGGCACCGCGGCGGAGAAGGCTGGCCGGCTCAAGCTCAACGGCCGGGTCGTCCGCCGCTCCCCGCTGAGCGACCTCCTGGAGGCGGAGGCCATGCGCGCCGGTGTCCAGGGCAAGATCGCGCTCTGGCGGGCGCTGCGCGCCGCGGTGGCCTCCGACGGGCCGCTCGACTCCCGGCTGCGGCTGCTGCAGGAGCGCGCCGGGCGGCAGGCCGACGTCCTCGACGCCCGCCAGGCCGAGGCCGCCGCGGCCGTCCTGCGGGCCGGCCTCGCCCGGAGCGCGCGAACGGCGACGGCTCCGGGTCGCGCGCACCCGACGTAGCCGGGGCCGGCGCGAGCGGGCGGCCGCGGCGGCGTCAGGCCGGGTGGACGAGACGGCTCTCGTAGGCGAAGACCACCGCCTGGATCCGGTCGCGGAGTTCGAGCTTGTGCAGGATCCGCCCCAGGTGGGACTTCACCGTCGCCTCCGCGAGGTACAGGACGGCGGCGATCTCGGCGTTGGAGAGGCCCCGACCCACCTGGACGAGCACCTCGCGTTCCCGGGCGCTGAGCCGGCCCAGCCGCTCGTCCTGCTCGGCGGTGCGGCCGCCGCGGGCACCGGGGCCGCCGGGGCCGCCCGGGATGTGCGGGCGGAGGTCCTCCAGCAGGCGGCGGGTGATCCGCGGGGAGACCACCGCGTCGCCCGCGGCGACGTTGCGGATCGCGGTGAGGAGTTCCTCGGGCCTGGTGTTCTTCAGCAGGAAGCCCGAGGCCCCCGCCCTGAGCCCGGCGAAGGCGTACTCGTCCAGGTCGAACGTGGTGAGGATCAGCACCCTGCTCTGCGGGGAGGCCGCGATGACCTGTCCGGTCGCCTCGATCCCGTCGGTCCCGGGCATCCGGACGTCCATCAGGACGACGTCGGGGCGCAGCTCCCGGGCGAGGCGGACGGCCTCGGCGCCGTCCGCGGCCTCGCCGACCGGTGCCATGTCGGGCTGGGCGTCCAGGACGGTGCCGAAGGCCATCCGGAGCAGCGCCTCGTCGTCGGCGATCAGGATGCGGATCGTCATGCGGACACCGCCCCGCCGCCGTCGAGGAGGAGGCGGGTACGGACCCCCCAGCCGCCGCCCGGGAGCGGTCCGGCCCGCAGCGTCCCCCCGTAGGCGGCCGCGCGTTCGCGCATGCCGGGGATGCCGTGGCCGGACGGTGTGGCGGCGGGGCGCGGCGGGCGGGGGCCGCTGTCGGTGACGTCCACGGTGACGGCCCCGGTGGAGCACCCGATCCGGACGGTGGCGCGGGTGCCGGTGGGCGTGTGCTTGAGGGTGTTGGTCAAGGCTTCCTGTACCAGGCGGTAGACGGTGAGTTGTGCGGTGGCGGGGACGTGCCCGTGGCCGCCGTGCACCTCGAGCCGGGTCGGCAGCCCGGCGGCGCCCATCTGGTCGGCGAGGGACTCCAGTTGGGCGATGCCGGGCAGCGGGTGGCGCTGCGCGTCCGGTTCGTCGGTTCGTAGGACGCCCAGCGCGCGCCGCATGTCGGTGAGGGCCTGGCGGCCCGTCTCGGAGACCTGGAGCATCGCGGTGGTGGCCCGGTCGGGCGACCGGTGCTGCGCGTAGACGGCGGCGTCGGTGAGCGCGACCATCACGGACAGGTTGTGGGTGACGATGTCGTGCATCTCCCGGGTGATGCGGGTGCGCTCCTCGGCGACGGCCAGTCGCGCCTGCTGTTCCTGTTCGTGCTCCAGGCGCGCGGCCCGTTCCTCCACGGCCGCGAGGTAGGCGCGCGTGGTGCGCACGTTCACGCCGAGGACGGCGGCGGCGACGACCATCGCGGTGACCGCGACGAAGGGCGTCAGGAAGGCGCCGCCGGGCGCCCAGCGCAGGCAGGCCAGCAGGGCCCCCGCCTCCACGACGGCTGCGGCGACGAGCGCGCCGCGCCGGCCGGAGTGCGCGGCCGCCGTGTAGAGGGCCACCAGCAGGGCGACGTCCGCGGGGAGTTGGACGTCCGCCAGCCACTGGACGAGGGCCGCGGCGGCCACGGCGCCGAACACCGGGAGCGGGGCCCGGCGGCGCCAGAGCAGCGGCAGTGCGAGGGCGGCGGTGAGCGCGGCGGCCACCGGGAGCTCGTGCACCGGGCGGGTGGTCAGGACGTTGAGGAGGAGCAGCGCCGGCAGCAGCGCGTCCCCCACCACGGGCGGCAGGCGGGAGGCCCGGCGCGCGGCCGCCGTCACCGGTCGCGCCGCTCGTGCGGAGGTCGGGTGGTCGCGCGCCGTGGGCCGTGGGTCCGTCCTCGCTCCCCGTGGCCCGTGCCGGTGGGCCCCGCCGGGTTCCGCGGCCGCCTCGGTCATCACACGTCCGTCCCTGTCGATTCGGCCTCGTGGCGGCCCCGGCCGGGGCCGCCACCGTACGGCCGGATCCGGGTCGGGCACGGGCGACGTTCGCCCCGCCCGGCCCGGCACGCGCCGCAGCCCCGTCACGGTAGGCCGCGGGCCCCGCGGCGCGCATGATCCCGACGTCGGACGGCACCGTGCCGGGGTACGACCGCAGGAGGAGTGTCCGTACCTCCCGTGGTCGCAGGGCGGCGGCCGATCCGGTGTGCTCGGCTGCTCCTCCGGTGGCACGACGGCCCGCCCCGGTTTGCGACCCCGGTCGCACACGATGGCGACCGGGGATCGATGTGGCGCACACGCCCGGCGCCGAGCATGGCCTGGTGACCGAGATCATCACGGGACTGTCCATGTCCCCCCTGGAAGTCCTCGCCCTGCTGGGCGCCGTCGCTCTGGTGGTGGCGCGCTGGCTGCCCCCCGTCGCCCGCCCCCGCGTCGCGATCGCGGCCGGGGCCCTTCTCCTGCTGTCCGTGCTCGTGCTGGGCGTGACCGGGCTGCGTTGGCAGCTGCTGCCGGTCCTGGCGGGCGCCGCCCTCGTGTTGCCGTTCGCCCTCCTCCCCTTGCTGAGGCACCGTCGGCTGAGCCGCTGTCTGCCGGCGCGCCTGACCGGCCGGCCGGTGTGGCGGGCCCGCTGGTGGCTGGCGCTGCCGGGATCGCTGGCCTGCGCCGGGCTGATCGCCACCGGTCCGGTGGCCGCCTGGGCCTTCCCCGTTCCCGTGTTCCCCGAGCCGTCGGGCGGGTTCGCGGTCGGCACCCGCGTGGTGCAGTGGACGGACCCGGGCCGCCCCGAGACCTTCACCGCCGACCCGGACGACCGGCGCACCGTCGTGGTCCAGCTCTGGTACCCCGCGCAGCAGAGCCCCGCCGGGGCGCAGCGGGCCCAGTACCTCGGGCGCACGGAGCAGGAGGCGCGCACCGTCTCCGCCGCCCTCGCCCACGCCGTCGGCCTGCCGGACTTCCTGGTCGACGGTGTCCCGCGGGCCCGTAGCCACGCCGTCTTCGGCGCCCCGGTGGCCGGCGCGGGGGGACGGTTCCCCGTGGTGCTGTTCTCCCCCGGGTCGGGCGGAGTGCGGACCCAGAACACCGCCTGGGCGGAGGAACTGGCCAGCCACGGCTACCTGGTCGCCGCCCTCGACCACCCGTACGACTCCGCCGCCGTGGTGCTCACCGACGGGCGGACGATCACCGGTGAGACCTCCTCCAGCGGCGACGCGGACGAGGACGAGAAGCTGGCGGCCGGCTGGACGGCGGTCCGGGCCGCAGACCTCGGCTTCGTCCTGACCCGGCTGGAGGCGCTCGACCGGGGGGAGGGCACCGACCCGCTGACCGGACGCCTGGACACCGGCCGGGTCGCGGTGACCGGCCACTCCATGGGTGGTGCCGCCGCCCTGCAGGCGGCCCGGCAGGACCCCCGGGTCGACGCCGTCATCGATCTGGACGGCTTCCCGCACGGCCCCACCTCGCCCGCCCTCGGCCGGCCGACGCTCGCGCTCACCCAGGCCGTCACCCCGGGTACCGACCCGCGCTACCTGCCCCGCCTCACCGAGGTGCTCGCCTCCGGCACCGCGACGAGCTACCGGCTCACCGTCCCCGGCGCCGCGCACCTCACCTTCATGGACGGCCCGCTCTACCTGCCGCCGGTGCCCTCGATCGTCGGCTCCCTGGGCCGCACCGGGAGCCCGCGCGTCGTCGCCGGGGCCACCCTCGCCTTCCTGGACTCCGTGCTGAAGGCCGGGCCCGGCGACCTGGCGGGTGTGCTGCCGGTCTACGGCGAGCTCAGCGTCTACCGTCACTGAACGGCCGGTCCGGGCCCGTTCCGGCCGCCGCTCGGCGGCCGGAACGGGCCGCTCCGCCGCCCGGCGGGGCCTTGATGACCGGGGACGCCGGTCGTACCGTGGCCGTCATGGACGCTCTCCGGGCCGACACCGCGGTCGACCGGCTGCGCGTGCGGCTCGGCGCCGAACTGTTCGCGCGCGTGGCGGGCCCCGACGGGCCCGCCGTGCGGCACCGCATCCACGACACCCCGGGGCCGCGCTGGTTCGCGCCGTCGCGGCCGATCCGGACGGTGCACGGGGACGCGGCGATGTTCGTGGGCGGGCTGCTGGCGCTGCTGGTGCAGTCGCTGCACCCGCTGGCCATGGCGGCGGTCGCCGCCCACTCCGGCTACCGCGGCGACCCCTGGGGGCGGCTGCAGCGGACCAGCACGTTCCTGGCCGTCACCACCTTCGGCACCGCCGGGGACGCCCGGGCGGCCGTGGACCGGGTCCGCGCCGTGCACGAACGGATCCGCGGCACCACCGCCGACGGCCGCGCCTACTGGGCGGGCGATCCGCACCTGCTCGCCTGGGTGCACGCCGCCGAGGCCGACAGCTTCCTGCGCGCCCACCAGGCCTACGGCGCCCGTCCGCTGGACCGGGCCGGCTGCGACGGCTACGTCGCCGACCTGGCCAGGGTGGCGGCGGCCCTGGGCGTCGCGGACCCGCCCCGTGACCGGAGCGCGCTCGACGCCCGCCTGAGCGCCTACGGCCCCGAGCTCGAGGCCACCGCGGAGGCCCGTTCGGCGGCCCGTTTCCTCCTGCTGCACCCGCCGGTGCCGCTCCCGGCCCGCCCCGCCTACGGTGCGCTGGCCGCCGCCGCGGTCGACCTCCTGCCCGCCGGGTACCGAAGGCTGATCGGCATCCCGCCGGCTCCTCCCGGGGAGGCGGCGGTGATCAGGCCGCTCGGCCGCGGCGTGGTGGGTGCGATCCGCTGGGCCATGGCCGGCCCTCCGGGCGGTCGGTGACCGAGCCGGACAGCCTGCGCCGGGGGCGGGCCGTGCCGGCCTCAGGTCGTGGCGGTCGGGGTGGGCGTGGCCGCACCGGCGGGCGGGGCCTGGCAGGGCAGGGCAGGGTGACCATGACGCCCACACCCTGGCCGGGCTTCGACCCGACCATCAGCGAGACGGTGGAGTGGTCGGACTCGTGGACGGCCTCGAACTCCCCGGTGGGCGGTCCTGACGGCGCGGGCGCCCCGTCGGGCGGAGTCGGCCCCCGCGGCCCGCGAGTCCGCAGGCAGGCGCTGCTGCTGACGGTCCGGCACCGGGGGCCGGCCGTCGGTCCCGGCCTCGAACGCCCGCCCACCGATGACGCGTGGTCACCGGCGCTGCATGCCGAGGAGGTCCGGCGACGGACGGGTGCGGGAGCCCCCGGCGATGTCGGGCGCCGGCAGGACCGGACGGGCCGGCCGCGGGGCCCGCCGTGCGGACGGCGCTGCGGCCGGGCAGGAGCAGGGGCACGCGCAGCGCGGCGATGCCGGCGCCCCGAGCGTCCAGGTGGCCGCCGTCGCCGGGCCCGTGGTGAAGGGGGGCGTGAGCGGTTGCACGAGCGGTGGTGTCGGGATCGGCCGGGTGTCGCGCGCCGCCCACGGGGCGGGCGTGACTGCGGGGCCGGGGGTCCGGACGGTCCGGGCGAGCCCGTGGCCGGTCGTGTTCAGGCAGGTCGCGGTGTTCATGACGCCCTCCGTATGCCGTCGACGGTGGTGCCGGTCGCAAGCACGGACGGCCCGCGGGGCGCCGGGAGGTCCGGAGTTTCCGGCCGGGGCCCGGTGGGACGGTCGGCCCGGGGGCCGACCAGCCGTCCTGCTCTCACGCTAGCGGCGGCGCGGCGGCGAACCGTGATACCCGGGGCGGAACCTCGGCGCCGGGGCGGTACCCGGGGACTACGCCGTAAGTGCACCGCGCGGAGCGCTCCGGGCCTCGCGCGGGGGCCCGTGCGCCGGGTCCCGTGCCGTGGGCCCGTACGGTGGCCCGCGCCGTAGGGCCGCGCATGGTGGGCCCCGGTGGCGTCGGCCACCGGTACCGGGGTGCCACGACGCGGTCTCACCTCCGCCCGAGGGCCGGTTCGGGCCGGCGGGCGGGAACGGGTCCGCCGTCGGCCAGGAACCGCAGGACCCGGGCCGCGACCTGGTCGGGGCCCGCCCCGCCCGGGCCGCCGGGGCCTCCGGCGGTCAGCTCCTCGTAGCGGAACTCCCCGCCCGCACGACCCCGTTCGGACAGGCACCGGGCCAGGGCCCGGGCGTGCGCGACGGGGGCGGGCTCGTCGAGGCCGTCGTGCAGCACGAGCACCCTGGTCCGCAGGCCGGGGGCCAGTCGCTCCAGGTCCCGGGGGCCGATGGCGTCGACGGCGGGGCGGAGACCGGCGAGCCGTAACACGGTGTCGCGGACGGCGGGCGCGGCGTCCGCGAACGGCCTCGGGCCGGAGACGAACGGCGCGTACGCCACGCAGGCGGACCACGGACCGAGGTCGGTGGCGGCGGTCAGCAGCGCCAGGCACCCCCCGTACCCGGCGCCGAACAGCGCCGGGGGTTCGGCGCCGGGGGCGCGGCCGTGGCGGAGGTGGTCCGCGAGGGCCGCGATGTCGGCCCGGTCCGGCCCGCCCCACGCGTTGACGACGGCCAGCGCGTGGCCGGCCCCGTAGCCGGCGCTGCCCCGCTGGTTGGGGGCCACGACCGTGACGCCCGCCGCGGCGAGGGACCGGAGGAACGGGTCGTGGCGCAGGGTCCAGCGGCTGCCCGGGCCGCCGTGCAGGGCGAGGACGACGTGCCGGGACGACCGCCAGTCGGGGCCGTGGACCACCGCCTCCACCGGGCCGACCGCACCCGGGAGGACCTCGGCCCGGGGGCGCGGAGCGCAGGTCGGCGCCGCGATGCGGTGGACGTGGGCGACGCCTCCGCGGGGCGCCGGGGCGCTCAGGGCGGCGCCGTCCGGGGGCAGTCCGGCGATGACCAGCGGCTCGTCCGGGGTGGACAGCGGCAGCCAGGCGCCCTTGGCGGTCCAGGCGCACCGCGCCGTCAACTCCCCTTCGGGGACGGTGATCCGCTGGATCTCGCCGCTCTCCCAGGAGTGCCGGATCAGGCCGGACCGCACTCCCCGCACCTCGACGTGCAGGACCTGGGTGCCGGAGGGGTCCACGGCCACCGGGTGCAGGGCGGCGGTGAGGCGGCACAGCGGCGAGGCGTCGGGCAGCAGCCGCAGCAGCCCGCCCCCGCCGGCCGGGACCATGCCGAGCCGGTGGCCGGCCCCCTCGACGACGGCGACGAGGGCCTGGCCGCCGCCGACGGCCAGCAGCCGGGCCGGCCGGCAGGTGAGGCGTTCGGCCGGGCCGAGGGTGCCGCGGGCGAGGTCGAACCCGACCACGCCCGGGCCGCCGGCGGTCCTCAGTGTGAAGAGGACCCGGCGCCCGGAGAGGTGTCCGCCCACCAGGGCGCCGGGGACGGTGCGCAGGTCCCGCCAGCCGGCCGCGCCGGCGCGCAGGCCGTGGAGCACCGAGTTCCCGTCCTGGTCGTGACTGACGGCGAGGGCCAGGAGGCCGGTGCCCCGCGGTGCGGGCAGGGGGTGGAACCCGCGCCCCGGCCACCCCGCCAGCTCGGTGCCCTCGCCCTCGCACGCGGCGTCGCCGTGCAGGTACAGGCGCCGGCCCGTGACGGACGGCCAGGAGCTGATGACCCGCCCGTCGTCCAGGGGCAGCAGAGCGGCACGGGCGGTGGCGCCGGGGAAGGCGTGGCAGCGCAGCAGGCGCGCTCCCGTCGGCAGGAGCCGCCACTGTTCGAGGACGGGGCGGCCGGTGTCGTCGGTGGCCAGCGTGGCGGCGAAGCGCCCTGACGGGGAGAAGGCGGGGCCGCACCGTGCGGTGATCGTCGCGGCGTGGCAGTCGGGTTCCGGGCTGGTCATCGTTCGCTTCCTGTGACGGCCTGGGCGGGGGGACCGGGGAGGCGTCGGACGTCTTCGGCGGCGCCAAGAGTGGCAGGCGGCGTTCGACGGCACCAGGACGAAATCAAGCCGCCGGAGGGCCGAGGGGGCCGTCCGGCGCTCCCGGAGGGCCCGGCCCGTGGTTCGGCTGCCGACGCCTCGCGTCCGCTCGCCCGGACGGGCCGAACAGCAGGTCGGTGGCGCATCACCGCAGCTCACGCGCCTGGCGCGCCGGCAGCGCAGGCCCCACCCGGGCGCCGAGCCGCACCCGCGCAGCCGTCCGGACGGGGTTCACCCTCGGGGATGACACGAGGTTGACGATAGGACACGATGTTGACGTGATTCCGACCGTCGCCGCCCTCGCCGGCGCCGCCCCCACCAGCGCCGGCGGTGCCGGGGTCACGGCTCGGCGTACGGCTCCTCCACCTGCGCCCCGGTGTCCGGGGCGGGTCCGTCGGCGGGGCGCGGGCCCGGGCCGCGCCGGTCGAGCGCCACGCCCGGTACCCCGTGGGGCTTGGCCGGGGAGGGGCCGTCCGTCAGGGAGGGCTGCGGCGGGTCGGTGCGCCGGGCCCGACGGGCGGCCCGCGCCGTGATCCGGCGCGCCACCGACCCCGCGAGCCAGCCGAGTTCGACCAGGGCCGGAGCGGGATCGTCGGCGGCGAGCCAGGAGCGTTCCGTGCGGGCGGGCAGGCGGGTGGTCCGCGGCGGGAGCCGCCGGTGCCGCCAGGCCCAGACCGAGGCGGACGCGAGGTCGAGGTTGCCCAGCCCGTAGTCCCGGACCAACTGGGATTCGACGGGCGGCCGCAGGCCGGTGAGCGACATGTGGAGGGCCCGCACCACGTCGATGCCGGAGACCGTCTCGAACAGCCGGAACTGCGCGCCGGTCCTGGGGTTGAAGTCGACGAGCTTGTAGCGCCCGTCGCGCCGGTCCAGGCGCCAGTCCAGATCGGCCACCCCGGCGTAGCCGACCTTCCGGCAGAGGTCGGTGGCCATGGCCGCCAGTTCCGGGTTCGGCAGTGAGCAGGCCCGGGTGGTCACGCCCGCGTCCGGGGGCCACGAGCGGCGCTTGCGCCCGGTGAAGACCAGCAGCGGCTCACCGCCAGGGCCGCAGCACAGATGGGTGAACCAGTCCTCGCAGTGCTCTGGCGGAAGGTACTCCTGGACCAGCACCGGGCGCCCGGCCCGCGGCGCCATCACGGCCCGGAGGGTGGCGAGGTCGGACACGATCGTGGTGGCCTCGACGGCGGGGCGGGCGAGCCTGGTCCACGCCTCGCGGTTCTTGAGCACCAGCGGGAACCCCCACTGCCGCCCGCAGTCCAGGATCTCCTCCAGGCCGGCCGGTGCACAGCTGCGCGGCGTGGGCACGCCGTGGCGCCGGCAGATCTCGTACAGGTCGGCCTTGCTGGCAAGTCTCCGGGGCAGGCCGGGCGGAACGGGCGGCAGGAGGAAGACGTCGGAGAGTTCCTCCGCGTGCTCGGCCAGGAGCACCGCGGCCTCGTCGTCGGTGGCCACCGGGACGCACGGCGTGCCGATCGCCAGGCCGATGGAGTGCAGTCGGGCGACCAGCTCCCCGGGGCTCTCCAGCCCGGTGGTGGGCCAGACGAACCGCCGGGAGAGGTGGCGGGACACCGCGGTCGGGGTGCAGGGGTGTTCCACCACGGCGTGCACGGGCACGCCGGCCCGGCCGAGGGTGCGCACCACGCCGAGCCCGCCCTGGTGCTGGGGATAGCGACCGATCTTGACCAGGAGCGCCGGTGTCCGGCCGTCCAGCGGCCCCTGGCGGCCCCCCACCGCGGCGTCGACGCCGTTCCCCGGTGACGGGCCGTCGTGACCACCCGGGAGAGCGGGCCCGAGGTCCATGCCGTCAGCCTCCTTCGGGCCGGCCCGGCAGGACCGGGGACAGCCATCGACGGACCAGCAGCAGCAGCGGCACCGCCAGCACGCACTCGGCGATCAGCCAGGACAGCCCCACCCCGGCCAGCCCGAGCCGTGGCAGCAGCACGGCGGCGAGGCCGATGACCAGCACCGCGACGGCCGCCCGGACCAGGATCATCCACAGCAGGGAGCGCTGGACCCGGGCCACCTGGATCGCCACGTTGACCACCACGTTGGGGACGGCGGAGAGCGCCATCAGCCGCAACACGGTGGTGCCGTGCGCCGCGTAGTCCGGGCCGAACAGCCGCAGGGCCCACGGTGCGGCGACCACGATCACGGCCACCGCGGCGGCCAGCAGCACCGCGGAGTGGCGCAGCAGGCGGTAGGAGTACTCGCGGAGCCGGTGCGGGTCCCGCGCCCCCTCGACCACGAGGGAGGACCCCATGCTGAAGGCGGCGACGTAGAGCGTGGAGGCGATCACGTAGGCCAGCGCGTAGTAGGCGTTCTGGCCCGGCCCGACCTGGTCGAGCACCATCAGCGGCAGGACGGCGGAGGTGGCGAAGCCGAAGAGGTTGCCCGCGTAGTCGGCCGTCGCCCAGCGGGCCATCCGCTCCGGCGGCCGGTCGGGGCCGTCGTGGTCCCGGCCCTCGTACTCGCGCTGGGCCGCGGGTACGGCCCAGCGGAACAGCACGACGTTGGTCAGGACGATCGAGACCACCATCGCCGCGGCCCAGGAGACCAGGATGCCGGTGGCCAGGTCGAGGGCGATGCAGCCGGCCAGGAACACGGCCTTCGCCACGGCGAAGACGGTGTTCTCCCCGAGGACCCACCCCATCCTGCGCACCCCGGTGAGCGCGCCGTCCTGCAGGACGAAGACCGAGTAGCCGGCGGTGGCGGCGACGAAGGACACGGCGAGCCCGGGGGCGCGCAGGAACTCCAGCTCGGGACTGATCACCGGGACGAGCAGCAGGAACCCCACCGCCGCCAGGACGCTGCACACGGCGCTGATGGCGTACCAGCGGATCACCAGGGACCGGGTGCCCGCGCCCGCGGTGGGCACGAACCGGACCAGCGCCTCGCCGAGGTTGAGGCTGCCGAGGGTGGACAGGAAGGTCGCGGCGGCGAGCACCGCCGAGTAGCGCCCGACGGTCGCCGCACTGTAGTGACGGGCGGCCAGCATCCAGAACAGCGCGCCGAGTCCGGCGGCGACGACCGCGCTGGCCGCCAGGATCCGGCCGTTGCGCAGCAGTGAGTCGGCCTGGGCGGCCGGGCGCAGCGCCCTGCCCGTGCGGGCCGGCCGGCGGGTCCGGGTCGGGAGGGCGGTGGATCCGTGCGGCGCCTCCCTGGCGGTGGGCCCGTCGTGCCCGGCCCCCGCCGGGGGTTCGCGCGGCGGGGGGCGCCCGGGCGCGGCGCGGTCGGGCGGCCCGCCGTGCCCCGGGGGGCCGGCGGGCGGGCGGTGTGACGGGTCGGCACGGCGCGGGTCGGGTGGTGGCGCCGACGGCCCCGGCCCGGGCGTCACCCGGGGGCCCTCGTCCGGGCGGCTCGCCGCTGGGTGCGCAGGCTCACCAGGTAGCAGAACGGCCCGTAGAGGAAGCCGCGCCGCTCCAGCCGCTTGAGCGAGCGGAACGCGCCCTGGTAACCGGGCGGGGCTCCCCGGGTGCGCTTGCGGGCGGCCTGGTGCCAGCGCCACACGCCGCTGGGCAGGCGGCGCAGCAGGACCAGCAGCAGGCCGGGCCTGCGCATCACCGCCGCGGTCAGGTAGGCGCCGAAACCCACGCCGAAGGCGCTGATCTGACGGGTCAGGGCGTCCATGGTGCGGCGGTGACGGTGCCAGACGACGGCGTCCGGCTGGTAGACGACGGTGTGCCCGGCGGTGAGGACCTGTTGGAACGCCAGCAGGTCCTCACCGCCGCGGGCGGGGCTGCCCGCGCCCGCGGCCCGGTCGAAGCCGCCGACTCCGCGGAGCACGTCGGTGCGGAACGCCATGCTGGCGCCGCTGCCGAACCGGCCCGTGGAGAACTGGGCCAGTCCGTCGGTGTCCGTCCCGTCGAGCGTCCAGGTCCGCAGGGTGAAGCCGCGGCCCGCCGGCGCGTACGCCTCCAGGGTCAGCTGCGCCTCGGTGTCCAGTTCGGCGGGCGCCACCAGTCCGGTCACGCAGGCGGCGCGGGCGTCGGTGGTGAAGCCGTCCACCAGGGCGGTGACCCAGGCGTCGTCGACGATGACGTCGTCGTCGGTGAAGGCGCAGATCTCGCCGCGGGCGGCGGCCAGCCCGTGGTTGCGGGCCCAGGACAGGCCGGGCACCGGCTCGTTCAGGTAGCGGATCCGGTCGCCGTAGCGGGTGCGGACCAGCTCGCGCGTGGCGTCGCTGGCCGGCGCGTTGTCGACGAGGATGACCTCGAGGTGCGGGTAGCGCAGCCGCAGGATCGAGTCCAGGCAGGCGCCCAGCATCGGGGTGCGGTCCCGGGTGCACACGATCACGCTGACCAGGGGCCCGTCGTCGGGGCGCCGGTGGGCGAGCTCCACGGCGGGCACGGCGGGCGCGGGTACGGGAAAGCCCCGGCGGGCGGTGTCCGCCAGGGCCCGGTAGAGGTCGTCCGGGTCCTGGTGGTCCACGGTCGCGCGCACCCACCCGATGGGGTGCCCGTCCAGTCGTACCAGGGTCAGCACGCGCCCGTGGGTGCTCTCCGGCGGCAGGCCGCCGGGGGCGCGCAGCGATCCCGGGACGGCCAGGTCCAGTTGGAGCACGTGGACGGGTGCGGAGGTCGGGTCGCCCACGGCGGAGTGGAACCCGGTCGTCACCTCCGACAGCACGGGCAGCGTCATGACGGACTCTCCGGAGCGGTCGGGGCCTCCGCGCAGCGGCGCCCGGTCCTGGTACGAGGCGCCGAGGGAGAAGCGGGCATATCACCATGAAACACCCTGAGGGCACGCTCGGCCCTCTTACGGCCCCGGGCCCGTGAGGGGCCGGCCCGGCGCCCCCCGCCAGCTCAGGGCACCCGGATGCCCCCGCCCCGACTTCGACGCATCCTGGACGGGAGCCGTCCCGCCGCTCGTAGGAGGACCGATGCCACGCCTCTCCCGGACCCGAAGGACCGAGTCACCAGCGGAGGCGGGGCCGTGAGCGCGGCGGCGGGCCGGCCGGTCGTCGTGATCGGCGCCGGACCGTACGGGCTGGCGACCGCCGCCCACCTGAGCGCCCTGGGCGTACCGCCGAGGATCTTCGGCGAACCCATGGAGAGCTGGCGGCTGCAGATGCCGGCGGGCATGTTCCTGAAGTCCACCCCGTCCGCGTCCTCCATCTCCGACCCCGGCGCCCACGGCAGCCTGGCCGCCTTCCGGGCCCTCCACCAGCGCCCGTCCGGCGGGGACCTGCACCCGGTACCGCTCGACGAGTTCGTCGCCTACGGCGAGTGGTTCCAGCGGATCTTCGTGCCGACGCTGGAGCGGGCCCGGGTGACCGCGGTCTCCGCCGACCGGGACGGCTTCGCCGTCACGCTCGACACCGGCGAGTCGCTGACCGCCGCGGCGGTGGTGCTGGCCACCGGGCTGCGCCCCTACGCCCGCGTGCCGGCCGCCCTGGCCGGCTTGCAGGAGCGCGGCCTGGCCTCGCACTCCTCCGCGCACGCCGACCTGTCCGGCTTCGCGGGCCGGCGGGTGGCGGTGATCGGGGCCGGCCAGTCGGCGCTGGAGAGCGCCGCGCTCCTGCACGAGAACGGCGCGCGGCCCACCGTGGTCGCCCGCGCCGAGCAGCTGCTGTTCGGCGACCCTCCCGCCACCGAGCTCAGCAGCGACCGCCCGCTGCCGGTGCGCGCCGTCAAGCCGGGCACCCCGCTCGGCCCCGGCTGGTCCCACTACGCCCTGAGCCACGCCCCGATCGCCTTCCGGCACCTGCCGGACGCCACCAGGTCCCGCCTGGTCCGCACCGTACTCGGGCCCTCCGGCGCGTGGTGGCTGCGGGAGCGCGTCGAGGGCCGGGTCCCGGTGCTGCTGCGCCGCCCCCTGGACGGCGCGGAGTCCGCCAACGGCGTCGTCCGGCTCCGGGTGGGCGGCGCCCCCGAGCCGCTGGAGACGGACCACGTGCTGGCCGCCACCGGCTACCGGGTCGACGTGGACCGCCTGGAGCTGCTCGACGCCGCACTGCGCAGGGCGGTCGTCCGCGCCCCCACGGGCGCGCCCCGGCTGGACCGGGACTTCCAGTCGTCGGTGCTCGGGCTCTACTTCACCGGGCTGTCGGCGGCGGACACCTTCGGGCCGCTGATGCGCTTCGTCGCCGGCACGGGCTTCGCGGCCCGGCGGATCAGCGGGGCGCTCGCGGGTCCCGGCGGCCGGTGAGCGCGGCCCGGGGGCTGCTCCACGGCGTCCGGGCCCGGTTCGGTGCGCGGGCCCGGGCCAGTCCTCCGGGGCGTCAGTCCTCCAGGGCGTCGGCGATGCGGTGCAGCACGCCCCCGCCGGGCGGGCGGCGCGGCGCGGTCTCGCGCACGGCCTGCATCCGCTCGCCGATCTCCCGGAGCTCGTTGCGGCCGATCGCGGCCCGGACCTTCGGGAACCAGTCATCCTCCTCCTGGGCGATGTGCCGTTCGACGGCCTCGATCAGGACGGCCGCCTTGGCGTCGTAGCCGTCGTCGTCGGGCGTCATCCGGCTGAGCTCCTCGCAGAGCAGGTCGGCGACGTGGTGCTCCTCCTTGGCGCGGTCCATCTCCTCGGCGAGGCCGGGCACCTCCCGGCGGATCCGGGGGTAGACCAGCTCGTCCTCCAGGTAGGTGTGGACGGTCAGCGCCTCGACGATCCGCTCGACAGCCTCGCGCCTCGCCCGGTCGTTGCCGTGGCCGTCCTGGCCGTCGCCGTCGGCGAGGCTGCGGTACGCGCGGAACAGGCGGCGGGCCTCCTTGTGGTCCTCTCGTAGCAGGACGATGGCGTCGTTCGACATCGAGCGTCTCCTCCTCGGCTCCTCGACGGCCTCCCCTCTTCGACCGGGCGTCTCCCCCGGCGCTTCGGGGCCAAACGCGCCGCCCCGGGCCGGACGCGGACGCCGCCGTGGGCGGCCGCGGCCTCCGTTCACGCGGCCGAGGCCGCCGAGGGGGCGCCCGACAGCAGCGCCCGGCGTTCGTCCTCGGTCAGACCGCCCCAGACGCCGTAGCGTTCGCGGGTGGCGAGGGCGTGCCGGCGGCACTCGGCCCGGACGGGGCAGCGGGCGCAGACCGCCTTGGCCGCCCGCTCGCGCGCCGTCGCGGCGACGCCGCGCTCGTTGGCGGGGTGGAAGAAGATGCTGCTGTCCGCTGCGCGGCAGGCACCGTCCAACTGCCAGTTCCAGTGGTGCTCCTGCGCTCCGGGAAGACGGGTCAGGTCGGTCACGGGGGGTCCTTTCCGGGGAGCGGTCGGTTTCCGCCCGTTCGTCTAACCCGATCCGCCGCGTCCATGCCACCAGCGGTCCCCGTCCGCTGAACGCCCGTCCGGCCGACCCGGGGAGGGCGACCGGACGGGGCATGTTGGCCTGGACGGATCAGTAGTAGTGACGGCGTCCGCCGACGGCGTGCCCGAGGGCTCCGGCGACCATGAGGATGAGGCCGATGACCAGGAGAATGACGCCGATGGTCCACAGGAACGAGATTCCGGTGACGAAGCCGACGATGAGCAGAATGACGCCGAGGACGATCACGGTGCCCTCCGATGGGTGCGGGGACGGTTGTCGGAGGGGCGACCCGCTGGTCCGGCGGTCGGACCGGGGCCGTCCCGGGAGGCGGAACCCGTCTACTGCGGCCCTGCCATCCCCCGCGTGTACCGCCCCTCGCTCCGGCCAAACCTGAATGCCCGCCGGGAACCGCCCGGACCGGCGGTGGCGTCCGCCGACGTGTCGGCCGGGCGCCCCCGCCGCAGGCCGGAGCGTGGCGCGATCGCACCGCACCGCGGGGCCGCCCTGTTGACCCGTACACGGACGGACGGTTGGCTCACCTCCAGCCGGCCGACGGGGGCGCGGGGCGGCCGGCCCGAGCGAAGGGGAGGACATCCCGGGTGAAGCAGCATTCCATGAGGGCCCGTCCGGTGACCGGCCGCCGGTGGGTGCCACGGACGGGCGGCGTGGTGGCGGCCGCCCTGCTGGCCGCCGCCGTGTGCCACGTCCCGGCCCAGGCCGCCCCGTTCCGGGGGGACACCGTCACCGTGAACACCGCCCCCGACGGCACACCGGCCGACGACTGGTCCGAGCCGCTCGGCCTGAGCGCCGACGGCCGCTACGCGCTCTTCACCTCCCTGGCGTCCAACCTGGTGCCCGGCGACACCAACCGCCTGTACGACGTGTTCGTCCGCGACCTGTGGACCGGCGGCACCGAGCGCGTCAGCGTCGCCGACGACGGCTCGCAGCTGAACGGCTCGACCAACCAGGCGGCGATCAGCGCCGACGGGCGGTACGTGGCCTTCAGCACCGACGCCTCCGGCGTCGTCCCGGGGCAGCCGGGCGGCGGCCGCTTCGACGTCTACGTGCGCGACCGCCGGACGGGCCGCACCGAGGCGGTCACCCCCGGAGACGGCGGCGGCAACTCCCAGGCCCCGGCCATCAGCGCCGACGGACGCTACGTCGCCTACACCTCGGACCGCACGGACCTCGCTCCCGGTGCCCGCCCCGGCGTCCAGAACGTCCACCTGGCCGATCGCCGCACCGCGACGACCCGCCTGGTCAGCGCCGGCCGCGACCGGACCCCCGCCGACGGCGACTCGGTCGAGCCCTCGATCAGCACGGACGGCCTCACCGTCGCCTTCCGGTCCAAGGCGACGAACCTGCTGCCCGCCGCCGCGGCGGCGCGCACCACCACCAAGCCCCCGCCGGCCCGGCAGCTCTTCCCGCTCTACTCCTACGACGTGCGCACCGGCCGGATCCAGGGCGCCAGCATCGACGCCTCCGGCACCCTGCGCGACGCGGCCAGGGACGCCCGGCTCAGCCCCGACGGCCGCTACGCGCTCTTCCGGGTGTTCGACCGCGAACAGGACGCCGTCCGCGTCCGGCTCTACGCCCGGGACCTGCGGGAGGGCACCGTGACGACGGTGACGGCGGCCGACGCCCTGACCGCCGTGATGTCCGCGGACGACCGCTGGGTCTACTTCGCCTCCGACTCCGACACCCTCGTCCCCGGCGACACCAACGGCGCCTCCGACGTCTTCCGCCGTGACCTGTGGACCGGCCGCGTCGAGCGCGTCAGCACCACCCCCGACGGCGGCCAACTGCCCGCCGCCTCCCGCTCACCCGCGGTGGACGCGCTCGGCACCACGGTGCTGTTCAGCACCCTCGGCAGCCCCCAGCCGGCCCTGCTGGCCCGCCACCTGCCGCCGTGGTGACCGAAGGGGCGACCGTCGGGGCGGCCGCACCCCCGCCGGCCACCCGCGCCGGGCCCGGTCAGGGCAGTCGGGTGAGCCGACGACGGGAGGCCCGGTGCCGGAGCTTCGGCAGCCGCCGCTGTGCGGTGTCGGCGGTGTGCCGCCACCGCTCGTGGAGGACGCCGTAGGCGAAGGCGTCCGATCGCCCCGCGGCGGCGTCCTCGCCCTGCAGGGCGATCAGTTCCTGCCGGGCCACCACGCTGTCCTGGTGGGTGCCGAGGACCTTGTGCAGCTTCTTCATCGCGGCGCCGAACTTCGCCGCGCGCTTCGCCGTCCGGTGCGGCACCTGCGACTGGACGTCGTCCGCGGTGTACCGGGCGCGCTTGGCGGCCTTGCGGGCGCGGTGCAGCAGCTCGTCCCGCCGCGGGCCCGGTTCGAGGCGCAGGGCCTCGTCGAGGCGCCGCACCGTCCGGCGCTGCTCGTGCCGCAGCACGCGGGACAGGTGGGCGCTCGCCGGGCGGCCGGCCCGTCCGCGCAGGGGCGGGTCGGCGGCGAAGGCGTCGAGGTCGTCCAGGAGGGCGAAGTAGCGGGAGCCGTCGAGTTCGGCGACGGCCCGCTGCCAGGCCGCCCGGTAGCCGCGGGCGTAGCGTTCGGTGAGCCGCCCGCGCAGGGCGTCCGGGCGCAGCGGCGCGGGTACGGCGTCCAGCCCGTCGACCAGTTCCGCGCCGAGCACCTCCTGGTCCCGGGCCTGGCCCAGCAGCCGGGTGAGCCGGCGCAGCCGATCGGTCAGCGGGTCGGCGCGGTCGCGGTCGAACAGCCGCCGGTGGGCCTTGAGCAGGCTGCGCAGCCGGCGCGCGGTGACCCGCATGCGGTGCACGGAGTCCTCCTCGCCGCAGCGGACGGCCGGGTCGAGGTGGAGGAGCGTTTCCAGCCGTGCCCGGAAGGCGTCCATGACGAGGGCACCGGCCGTCCCTTCCGCCTGCTCCGGGCCGTCCGGCCGGGCCTCGGGCTGTGCGGACTCCCCGAGGGCGCGGGACAGCTTGGAGGGCGAGGAGGAGCGGGCGAGGCCCGCCTCGGTGAGCAGCTCCTCGACGCGGTCCAGCAGGGCGGGGGCGCCGTCGACGAGTTCGACCTCGAACTCGGTCCACCCGCGGACCTCGGTGCCGGCCCCGTCCGCCGCCCCCGCCGGTGCCCCGTCCGCCGGCGCGGAGGGGAGCCGTGCGGCGGGGAGGCGTTCGGCGTCCAGGAGCTGCACGGTGACCTGGTCCTCGGTCACCTGGGCGAGCGTGCTCCCCCGGTCGTCCACCAGGGCCTGCGCGGCGCGGCGGGTGCGCAGTCGGGCCACCGGGCGGACCGGGGCGCGGCGGGTGAAGGCGGCGACCAGCCGGGCGAGCTCGGTCGGGACGCCGTTCGGCGGGCCCGCCGTCAAGGGCAGCCGGAACTCCTCGCGGACGTCGCCGCCGCGCGGGAGCTTGAGGTGCCAGCCGGCGTCCTCGCCGCCGGTGCGGCGGCGCAGGGTGATCCGGCGCCGCAGCAGGCGCAGGTCCTGGGTGTCGTAGTAGACGGCGTCGAGCTCCTCGGGGTCGGTGCTCCGCGCGGCCGCGACGCCCTTCACCCGGTCGAGCCGCCCGGGGAGCGCGGCCCCGTCGTACTTCCGTTCGGTCTCCTGGTGTGTACCCATGTCCGGACGGGTGCCCGCGACGGCCGCGGTCATGTGCGCCGGGCGGATGACACCCCGGGCAAACAGGCGGACGGCAACCCCGGGCAGGCAGGTGGGGGGCAACCCCGGGCAGGCAGGTGGGGGGCTCAGACGTCGACCTCGGCCCAGACGGTCTTGCCGTGGTGGTGCAGGGCCGTGCCCCAGCGGTCGGCGGCGCGCCGGACGACGATCAGGCCGTGGCCGCCGGGCGAGGCGGGCCGGTGGGGCCCCCGGGGCACCGGCACCACCCGGGACCGGTCGCTGACCTCGACCCGCAGGCGGGTGGCGGAGGTGTGCAGGACCAGTTCGAGGGCTCCCCCGGCATGCAGCGCGGCGTTGGCGACGAGTTCGGCGACCAGCAGGACGACGTCGCCCGCACGCCCGGGGTCGGGCCAGGACCAGGCGGCGAGCGCGTCGACGGTGAACGCCCGGGCACGGGACACCGGCCTGGGCAGTCCGACCAGGGGCAGGCGCCGCCGCTGCCCGCCGGCCGGCACGGGCGCGAGACCCGCACGGACCGGGACCGGCTGGGCGCCGACTGCTTCCCGGCTGGGGTTCATGGGTGACCATCCCTTCGGCTCGACGCGTTCTCCCCCGATCGGCTTCCCCGCCGCGGGCGGTGCATGCGGCGTCGTCCGCCCGGGCCGGTCAGCGTGCCGGCGGCCGCTCAGGCACCGGCCGCGCCGCCGCCCGCGCCGTCCGCCGGCGCCTCGCCCACCGAGACGCCGATCAGGCAGGTGTCGTCGTCGGTGTCCGCCGCGCTGTAGCGCAGCAGGTGGTCCAGGGCGGCCTCCAGGTCCGCCCGGCCGTCCGGGGCCGTCCGGGACGCCTTCTCGGTCAGGGCGAGCAGGTTGTCGAGGGAGGCGTGCACCGACTGGTCCCGCCGCTCGATCAGCCCGTCGGTGAACATCACCAGGGTGTCGCCCGGTTCGAGCCGGATCTCCTGTTCCTCGTAGTCGGCGTGGTCGAGCACGCCGAGGAGCAGGCCGCCGATCTGCGGGAGGGTTCCGGCCCGGCCCGCGCGCAGCAGGACCGGTGGCAGGTGGCCGGCGCGGGCCCAGCGCAGCCGGCGGGTCGCCGGTTCGTAGAGCCCGCAGACGGCGGTGGCGGTGACGTTGTCGGTCAGGTGGTGGGTGACGCTGTTGAGCCAGCTCAGCAGTTGGCCGGGCCCCGCGCCGGTGGCGGCGAGGCCGCGCAGGGCGTTGCGCAGCGCGACCATGCCGGTGGCGGCCTCGATCCCGTGACCGGCGACGTCGCCGACGCACAGCAGGACGTCCCCGGACGGCAGGGTGAGGGCGTCGTACCAGTCGCCGCCGACGAGGTGGTCCTTCTCCGCCGGGCGGTAGCGCACGGCGACGCGCAGGTCCGGCAGGTCGAGCGGCCCGCGGGCGGGCGGCATGATGGCGTGCTGCAGCTGGAGGGCGAGGCGGCTGCGCTCGGCGGCCTGCTGCTCGCTCTGGGCGAGCTGGTCGCGGGTGGCGGCGAGCGCGACCTCCGTCCAGTGCTGGGCGGAGATGTCCTGGTAGGCGCCCCGGACGATCCGCAGGCCGCTCTCGGGCTGGTCCACGGGCTCGGCGACCACCCGGATGTGGCGGGTGACGCCGTCCGGGCGCTGGAGCCGGAAGGCGGTGGAGGCGGGCCGCTGGTGGTGCAGGACGGTGCGCAGGAAGCGGTCGATCGCGTCCCGGTCGTCGGGGTGGGCGTGCTCGCCGAGGTGTTCCAGCGGGATGGGCCGGGCGGTCGGCGGGAGCCCGTGGAGCTCGAACAGCGTGTCGTTCCAGGCGATGTGGCGGTTGTGCAGGTTCTCCTCGAAGCCGCCGATCCGGCCGAGGCGCTGGGCGTGCTGGAGCAGTCGGGCGACGCGCGAGGTGCCGTCCTCCAGCCGCCAGACGACCAGCAGGTGGTCGCCGTGCCGGCTGATGCTGACCTGCCCGCGGGTGTGCAGCGGCACGCCGTCGACCATGGCGGCGAGCCGCATGCTCGTGGTGCGGAAGGGCTCTCCGGTGGCGTAGACGTGTTCGATCTTCTCGGCGAGGCCGCCGGGCTCGGCGGCCAGCGGGTAGGCCTCCAGCAGCCGGGCTCCGAGGACGGCGCTGGTGGGCCGGCCGGCGAAGTCGACGAAGGCGGGGTTGACGTGGCGCACCACGAACTCCAGCGGCGCCTCCCCGCTGTCGGGCGCCAGGTGGAGGACGAGGCAGGGGTCGAAGACCCCCGCGGTGAGCTGGCGCAGGCCGTCCAGTTCGGTGCTCCCGGTGCCGGTGTCGGGCCCCTGGTCGGTCCAGGTCTCCAGCGTCGCGGCGGCCAGCTCGGCCAGGGCCTCGAACTGTCGCTCCAGCGACTGGGTCAGCTCCGGCAGCGGCTCGTGCCAGCACACCTCCAGGACGCCGATCAGGCGCCCGCCGAGTCCGGCCGGCACGGCGAGCCTGCCCCCGGTGAACTCCTCCTGGCCGATCGAGGGCACTGCGGTGTCGGCCAGCACCGGGTGGCTGACCGCGGCGCGTTCGTCGAGGGCCCGGCGGGCCGGGGTGACGACCCCCGGGGGTACGTGCCGCCAGCGCCGGGCCTCGGCCGCGCCGAAGCCGGCGCTGCCGCGCAGCGACAGCGACTGGTCGGGGTGGGCGGCCCAGATCGCGACGGCGGCCGCCCCGAGCGGGCGCAGCGCGTGTTCGAGCATCGACCGGGCCGCCGTCTCGCTGTCCGTCGGGGCCAGCGCATTCGCCTGGGCGGTGCGCAGCCGCAGCGCGGCCGGGTCGGGGACCGGGTCCGCGGAGGGGTCGACGAAGGTGCGGGCGATGGCGGAGATCCGGTCCGCGGAGGCCTGGTTGATCAGGTCGGCGGCGACGTCGAGGACGGGCACGCCGGCCTGCTCGGCCAGCGTGGTCAGCTGGACGGACGCCTCCGTGGGGCCGCAGCGCAGCCGCTCCACCAGGACGCCGACCGCGAGCTCGACCAGGGAGCGGCCGGCGGCGTCCGAGCGGGCCCGGGCGAGTTCCTCGCGCAGGCGCTCGACGGTGGCGGCCAGCCGGCTCACCGCGCCGGGCTCGTGGTCGGCGCCGGCCGGGGCCGGGGCCCGGGTGGCGGCGTCACGCTGGGGTCCGACCCGGACGCCCTCGCGGGCGGCCTCCCGGGCCGGGCCGGCGGGCACGGGTTCCAGGGGCGGGTTCACACGGCCTCCTGCGGACGGACCGGCTGGGCGGTGAGGTGGCCCTTGATCCGGACGACCAGTTCGTCCGCGTCGACGGGCTTGGTGACGTAGTCGGTGGCCCCCGCGGCCAGGCTCTTCTCCCGGTCGCCGATCATGGCCTTGGCGGTGACGGCGATGATCGGCAGCCCCTCGTGGCGGGGCATGGCGCGGATCGCGGCGGTGGCGGTGTACCCGTCCATCTCGGGCATCATCACGTCCATCAGGATGACGTCGATCCCGGGGTGCGCCGCCAGCGCCTCCAGTGCGGCGCGCCCGTTCTCGGCCTGCAGGACGCGCATGCCGTGCAGCTCCAGGATGCCGGTGATGGCGTAGAGGTTGCGGTCGTCGTCGTCGACGACCAGCGCGGTGCGGCCGGTCAGCGAGGAGTCGATGTCGGCGCTCCAGTCGGCCTCCGCCCGGGCCAGCTGGGGGACGCCCCCCGGGTTGTCGGTGCTCATGTGCAGGGCGATGCGCTCGCGCAGTTCGTCAAGACTGGAGATGACCTCCAGGGTCCGGGCGCCGCCGCCGTCGGGAAGGTCGTCGTCGGTGGCGATACCGCGGCTGCGGTGCGCGAGGATCGGGACCGTCTGCAGGGCCGGGTCGCCGTGCATCTCCCGCAGGAGGTCCAGGGCCGAGCCGTCCGGCATGTCGAGTTCCAGGACCACCGAGTGACAGGGGGTGGCGGCCAGGGTGGCGGCCGCCTCCTGGGCGCCGACGGCCGTGACGATCTCGACGACGCTCCCGACGCCGTGCTGCGGCGGCCGGGCCAGCTCGGCGAGGGCGCTCTCCGCGACCATGCGCAGCAGGCCGTGCGGTCGGCCCTCCACCACCAGGAGCCGCCGCGGCGTGCTGCTGGGGGCGGCGGCCGGCGGCTCGTCCGGTACCGCGACGGCCCGTGCGCCGCCGGGCTCCTGGGCCCAGGTCGCCGGCACGGTGCCCGGGTGGTCGGCCGGGTCTGCGGGTCCGGCGGGCAGGTAGAGGGTGAAGGTGCTGCCCCGGCCCAGCGTGCTGCGGACGGTGATCGCACCGCCGAGCAGGTAGGCGATCTCCCGGCTGATGGACAGGCCGAGGCCGGTGCCGCCGTACTTGCGGCTGGTCGTGCCGTCCGCCTGTTGGAAGGCGCCGAAGACGCTCTCCAAGTGCTGGGGGGCGATGCCGATGCCGGTGTCGGTGACGCGGAAGGCGACGACCGGGCCGCCGGGCCGGACGCCGTCGGGCAGTTCGGCCTCCTCCGCAGGCTCGATCCGCAGCTCGACCCGGCCCTGCTCGGTGAACTTGACGGCGTTGGAGAGCAGGTTGCGCAGCACCTGGCGCAGCCGGTAGTCGTCGGTGAGGAGTTCGGCGGGGACACCGTCCGCCGTGTGCACGGCGAAGGCGAGGTTCTTCTGTCCGGTCATCGGGCGGAAGGTGGCGTCGACGTAGTCGAGCAGGGCGCGCAGCGGGACGGGCTCGACGGTGAGGTCCATCTTGCCGGCCTCGACCTTGGACAGGTCGAGGATGTCGTTGATCAGCTGGAGGAGGTCGGAGCCGGCGGAGTGGATGATGCCGGCGTACTCGACCTGCTTGGCGGTGAGGTTGCGGGTCGGGTTCTGCGCGAGCAGCTGGGCGAGGATGAGCAGGCTGTTCAGCGGGGTGCGCAGTTCGTGGCTCATGTTGGCCAGGAACTCCGACTTGTACTTCGAGGCCAGGGACAGCTGGTGGGCCCGGTCCTCGAGTTCCTGACGGGCCTGCTCGATCTCCAGGTTCTTGGTCTCGATGTCCCGGTTCTGGGTGGCCAGGAGCTCGGCCTTCTCCTCGAGTTCGGCGTTGGAGGCCTGCAGCTCCTCCTGGCGTGCCTGCAACTCCTCGGAGCGGACCTGGAGTTCCGCCGCCAGCCGCTGGGACTCGCCGAGCAGCTCGTCGGTACGGGCGTTGGCCACGATGGAGTTGACGTTGACGCCGATGGTCTCCATCAGCTGGTCGAGGAAGTCCCGGTGGACCTGGGTGAACGGCCGCACGGAGGCCAGCTCGATGACCCCGAGGACCTGGTCCTCCACGACGATCGGCAGCACCACCAGGGAGAGCGTCCCGGTGCGGCCGAGGCCGGAGGAGGCGACCAGGTAGTCGGCCGGGAGGGTGTCGACGCCGATGGTGCGCCGGCTGCGGGCGGCCTGGCCGACGAAGGACTCGCCGAGGCGGAAGCGGGTGGGGCGCTCGCCGTCGGGGAACGCGTAGGAGCCGACGAGCTGGAGCACCGTGCCGTCACCGCCCTCCTCCGCGAGGTAGAAGGCGCCGCACTGCGCGCCGACCAGCGGGGCGAGTTCGTCCATGACCGCCTCGGCGACGACCGCGAGGTCGCGCCGGCCCTGCATCAGTGCGGAGAACCGGGCCAGGTTGGTCTTCAGCCAGTCCTGTTCCTCATTGGCACGGGTGGTCTCGCGCAGCGACTCCACCATGAAGTTGACGTTGTCCTTGAGGTCGGCGACCTCGCCGGAGGCGTCCACGGTGATCGATCGGGTGAGGTCGCCGGCGGCGACGGCGCTGGTGACCTCGGCGATCGCGCGGACCTGCCGGGTGAGGTTGCCGGCCAGCTCGTTGACGTTCTCGGTGAGCCGCTTCCAGGTGCCGGAGACCCCCTCGACCTCGGCCTGCCCGCCGAGCCGACCCTCGGTGCCGACCTCCCTGGCGACCCGGGTGACCTCGGCCGCGAAGGCGGACAGCTGGTCGACCATGGTGTTCATGGTGGTCTTGAGTTCCAGGATCTCGCCGCGCGCGTCGACGTCGATCTTGCGGGTGAGGTCGCCGTTGGCCACCGCGGTGGTGACCTGGGCGATGTTGCGGACCTGGCTGGTCAGGTTGTGCGCCATGAAGTTGACGCTGTCGGTGAGGTCCTTCCACGTGCCCGCCACGTTGGCCACCCGGGCCTGCCCGCCCAGCGTGCCCTCGGTGCCGACCTCCCGGGCGACCCTGGTCACCTCGTCGGCGAAGGCCGAGAGCGTGTCGACCATGGTGTTGATCACCCCGGCCAGGGCGGCGACCTCGCCCTTGGCCTCGACCGTGATCTTCTGCGAGAGGTCGCCCTTGGCGACGGCGGTGGCGACCTGGGCGATCGAGCGGACCTGACCGGTCAGGTTGGACGCCATCACGTTGACGTTGTCGGTGAGGTCCTTCCAGGTGCCGGAGACGCCCCGCACCGTCGCCTGGCCGCCCAGGTTGCCCTCGGTGCCCACCTCCCTCGCGACCCTGGTCACCTCGTCCGCGAAGGCCGAGAGCTGGTCGACCATGGTGTTGATGGTCTCCTTCAGCTCCAGGATCTCCCCGCGCGCGTCCACCCGGATCTTGCGGGTCAGGTCGCCCTCGGCGACGGCGGTGGTGACGGAGGCGATGGAACGGACCTGGGCGGTGAGGTTGTCGGCCATCACGTTCACGGACTCGGTGAGGTCGCGCCAGGTGCCGGAGACGTCCCGGACGTCGGCCTGGCCGCCGAGCCGGCCCTCGGTGCCGACCTCCCGGGCCACCCGGGTCACCTCACCGGCGAAGGAGGACAGCTGGTCGACCATCGTGTTGATGGTGGTCTTCAGCTCCAGGATCTCGCCCCGGGCCGTCACGGTGATCTTCTGGGAGAGGTCACCGCGGGCGACGGCGGTGGCGACCTGGGCGATCGCCCGGACCTGGCCGGTCAGGTTGCCGGCCATGAAGTTCACCGAGTCGGTCAGGTCGCGCCACGTCCCCGAGACGCCCTTGACGTCGGCCTGGCCGCCGAGGATGCCCTCGGTGCCCACCTCCCGCGCCACCCTGGTCACCTCGCCGGAGAACGAGGACAGCTGGTCGACCATCGTGTTGACGGTGTTCTTCAGCTCCAGGATCTCGCCGCGCGCGTCGACGGTGATCTTCTGCGAGAGGTCCCCCCTGGCCACCGCGGTGGCGACCTGGGCGATGTCCCGCACCTGCGTGGTCAGGTTGCCCGCCATCGCGTTGACCGACTCGGTCAGGTCCTCCCAGGTGCCCGACACGCCCGGCACCTGCGCCTGGCCGCCCAGCCGGCCCTCGGTGCCGACCTCCCGGGCCACCCTGGTCACTTCCGAGGTGAAGTGCGACAGTTGGTCGACCATGCCGTTGAACACGGTGGCGATCTCACCGAGCAGCCCGTCCGCGTCACCCGGCAGCTTGGTGCTGAAGTCGCCGTCCCGCACCGCCGTCAGACCGGCCAGCAGCAGCCGCAGTTCCGCCTCGGCGGCGGGCGCGGGCAGCGGGCCCGGTCCGTCCGCCCGGTGGGAACCGTTGGTCGGTGTCGAGCCAGCCATCGAAACATCGCCTCTCCGGTGCGCGGTTACGGCCTGCCGCCGGTCCACCGGGCCCGGGCGGGCCGGCGCGGAACGGGCGAGCTCAGGCGCACACGCACCGCTGGGAGGCTACCGTCACCCCGCCAAGATCAGGAAGTGCGCCGGATCACCGTCCCGAGCCCGTCCGGGGCTTGCTCCTCCCGTGGCCGGAGACATCCCGGCGCGCAGCGGAGCGGCGCACGCCGCCGGGGCGGACGGCCCGGGGGCCGTCACCCGATCGGGGGATCCGGAAAACGGCACCCATCCGGTGGCGGTGGGCGGCCGAATGAGAGGCGTGACCGATGAGCCGGGCCGCACGGCGGGCCGGATCCGCCGGACCACCGCGGGAGCCGGCCGTCGACCGGGCACCCGCGGGCCCGGGCAGGTCGGTCACGTTCCGCGTCCGGGATCCGCCCGGCGACCGCTACAGGAGCCTCACCTGATGAACACGACACCTTCGCTGCGCACCTCCTTCGCCGCCGTCCTCGCCGCCGGCGTGCTGGCCGCCTCCCTCAGCGCGTGCAGCAGCGGTGGCGACGGCTCGAAGGCCGGTGATGCGGCCAAGGCGACGACCGCCTCCTCGGCCCCGGCCGCGGCCGCCGGTTCGGCCTCCTCCGCGCCGATGACCGGGGGTGGCGCGGCGCAGGCAATGTCCGGGCAGCCGTTCGGGACCGCCTGTTCGGCCGTGCCGAAGGACGGCGCCGGTTCGTTCAGCGGGATGGCCAAGGACCCGGTCGCCACCGCCGCGTCCAACAACCCGCTGCTGTCGACCCTGGTGACCGCCGTCAAGCAGGCCGGACTGGTCGACACCCTCAACTCCGCGCAGAACATCACCGTCTTCGCGCCCACCAACGACGCCTTCGCCAAGCTCCCGAAGAAGGACCTCGACGCCGTCCTCGCGGACAAGGAGAAGCTCACCAAGATCCTCACCTACCACGTCGTCCCCCAGCGCCTGGACCCGAGCGCTCTCACCGGCGCGCACAAGACGCTCGCCACCGGCGACGTCACCGTCACCGGCGCGTCCCCCGACTTCACCGTCAACTCCGCCGCCAAGGTGCTGTGCGGCGACGTCCAGACCGCCAACGCCACCGTCTACATCGTCGACACCGTTCTGATGCCCACCTCCTGAGGCCGCGTCAGGTCACCGAGCGCGGTCCCCGGCCAACGCCCCCGGCCGGGGACCGCACCCCCCGGGCGCGCCGGCGGCCGGGGGGCACCCGCACCGGAACCCGCGCCGCCCCGCCCACCGGCAATCCGCGACGCGATCGGCTCCGAACCAGTGCTGTAGACAACGGAGCGGGCCGCCGGCGCGGCCCCCGAGCAGGGCAGGGGCCTTCGTGACGACATCCGCCACCACCCCCACCACCGGAACCGTCCCCCGTGGCCGCGGCGGCCCGCCCGTCCGGCGGGTGGCGGTGGTGGGCGCCGGCGTGGCCGGTCTCACCGCGGCGTACGAGCTGTCCCGGGCCGGGGCCGAGGTCGAGCTCTTCGAGGCCGACGGCCGGCTAGGCGGCCACGCCCACACCCAGGAGGCGACCGCCCCGGACGGCCGGACGCTGGCCCTGGACACCGGCTTCCTGGTCCACAACGAGCGGACCTACCCGCACCTGGTGCGCCTGTTCGCCGAGCTCGGCGTCCGCACCCGGGACAGCGAGATGAGCATGTCCGTACGCTGCGACGGCTGCGGCCTGGAGTACGCGGGGGCCCGCGGCCCGGCCGGCCTGCTCGCCCGGCCCGAGGCCCTGGTGCGCGGCCGGTACCTGCGGATGCTCGCCGAGGTGCCGCGCTTCCACCGGAGGGCGCGCCGGCTGCTCGCCACCCCGGCCGCCGGTGACCCGAGCCTGGGCGAGTTCCTCGCCGCCGAGGGCTTCTCGCCGTACTTCGTGAGCCACTTCATGACCCCGGTGGTCTCCGCCGTGTGGTCCTGCGCCCCCGACCTGGCGGGCGACTACCCGGCGCGCTACCTGTTCGCGTTCCTCCACAACCACGGCATGCTGGGCGTGACGGGCTCGCCGACCTGGCGCACGGTGGTGGGCGGCTCGCGCACGTACGTCGAGAAGATCGCCGAGCGGCTGACCGCGGTGCACCGCTCCACCCCCGTGCGCGCCGTGCGCCGCCACCCGGACGGCGTCACCGTGGTGACCGAGGACGGGCGCCGCACCGGGGCCGACGCCGTGGTCATCGCCACCCACGCCGACCAGGCGCTGCGACTGCTCGCCGACCCCACCGACGCCGAGCTCGAGGTCCTGAGCGCGTTCACCTACTCGCGCAACCCGACGGTGCTGCACCGCGACCCGGCCGTCCTGCCCGCCGCCCGCTGGGCGCGCGGCTCGTGGAACTACCGGATGCCGCACTGCACCGCCTCCTCCGACCGGGTGCGGGTGAGCTACCACCTGAACCGGCTGCTGCACCTGGACACCACCGAGGACTACCTGGTCACCCTCAACGAGGACCGCCAGCACCCGGTGCCCGAGGACCTGGTGGTCTCCCGCACGGAGTACCAGCACCCGGTGTACACCGCGCACTCCGTGGCCGCGCAGCGCCGACTGCCCGAACTCGCCACCGGCCGGACGGCGTTCGCCGGCGCCTACCACGGCTGGGGCTTCCACGAGGACGGCTGCCGCTCCGGCGTCGAGGCGGCCCGATTCCTGCTGGGGGTGGGAGCCCCGTGACCACCCTGCCGGGGCCCTGGGGTGCCGTCCTCTACGACACCCGCACCACCCACGTGCGCACCGCGCCGCTGCGCAACGCCTTCCGGCACCGCGGCTACCTGTGGCTGGTGGACCCGGACCGCCTCCCCCGGGTGCCCCGCGCGCTGCGCCCGCTGGCCTCCTTCCGGTCGCGCGACCACCGTCTCGACCCCGCTTCGGGAGAGTTGACGATCCGTCAGGACCTCGAAGACTTCCTGGCCGCGCACGGCGTCCGGCTCGGCCGCGGCCGGGTGCTGATGCTCACCCAGGCGCGCTCGCTCGGGTACGTGTTCAACCCGCTGACGGTGTACTGGTGCCACGACGAGGCGGGCCGCCCGCTGTGCACCGTCGCCGAGGTCCACAACACCTACGGCGGCCGGCACCGCTACCTGCTGCACCCGGACGCGGCCGGGCGAGCCGTCGCGCCGAAGGAGTTCCACGTCTCCCCGTTCTTCCCGGTCGACGGCCACTACCGGATGTCGCTGCCCGAGCCGGGCGAGCGGCTCGACCTCAGCATCCACCTGGAACGTGCCGGCGGGCGGGCGTTCACCGCCACCGTGCACGGCACCGGCCGCCCGGCCGGCCCCGCCGCCCTGCTCCGGGCCGCACTCGGGCACCCCTTCGCCACCTGGGCGGCGAGTGTACACATCCGCTACCAGGGCATCCGCCTCTGGGCACGGGGACTGCCCGTGCACCCCTGCCCAGCGGCCACCGGCCCGCCCCGGCCGACCGGGATACCCGTGGCCGACGGGTCCTCGGCCCCGGCCGGGCCCGAGGCCGGCACGAGCACGCCCGACAGGAGCACGCCCGCCGCCCCCGGGCCCGGCGGGCAGGCACCCGAGACCCCCGCACCACCGCACGCCACGCCCACGGAAGAGGTACCCAGCAGATGACCACCACCGCTCCCGTGAGCGCCCCGCCGGCACCCGCCGTGGACCCCGACCGCTGGCCGGACGTCGCCCGCGTCCCGTACGCGCCGCTGCGGGCCGCCGTCGCCGGGCGGCTGCTGGCCCGGGCCGCCGCCCGGCGCGGCGTGCGCGTCGAACTCCCCGACGGCCGCACCCTGAACGCCGCCACCGCCGCAGGCACGGTGCCCGCCGCCCCGGACGCGCCCGTCCTGCGCCTGCACCGCCCGCAGGACTTCCTGCACCGCGTCGGGGAGAGCGGCCTGATCGGCTTCGGCGAGGCGTACCAGGCCGGCGACTGGGACAGCCCCGACCTGGTCGCGCTGCTGACCGCGCTGGCCGCCGCCCCGGAGACCCTGGTCCCCGGCGGCACCCGGTGGCTGCGCCGCTTCTACGTCAAGCGCCCGCCCGAGACGGAGCTGTCCACCAGCGCCAACGCCCGGCGCAACATCGGCCGGCACTACGACCTGTCGAACGAGCTGTTCGCGCTCTTCCTCGACCCCACGATGACGTACTCCTCCGCGCTCTTCCCCACCGGGCCCGGCCCGCTCCCGGTCGCGACCTGGGAGGAGCTGCCCGCCGCCCAGCACCGCAAGATCGACCGGCTGCTCGACCTGGCCGGCGTCGGCGAGGGCACCCGGCTGCTGGAGATCGGCACCGGCTGGGGCGAACTCGCCCTGCGCGCCGCCGCCCGCGGCGCCCGCGTCGTCAGCCTCACCCTCTCCCAGGAGCAGTTGGCCCTCGCCCGCCACCGGATCGCCGCCGCCGGGCTGGCCGACCGCGCCGAAGTCCGGCTCTGCGACTACCGCGCCGTCGAGGGCCGGTACGACGCCGTCGTCAGCGTCGAGATGATCGAAGCCGTCGGCCGCCCCTTCTGGCCGGACTACTTCCGCACCCTCGACCGCGTCCTGGCCCCCGGCGGGCGGGCCGCCCTGCAGGCGATCACCATGCCGCACGAGCGGATGCTCGCGTCCAGCCGCACCTACACCTGGATCCTCAAGTACGTCTTCCCCGGCGGCCTGATCCCCTCCCTGCAGGCGATCCGGGAGACGGCCGCCCGGCACACCACCCTGCGCGTCACGGCCGCCGACGCCCACGGGCCGCACTACGCCGAGACGCTGCGGCTGTGGCGCGAGCGCTTCCACGCCCGGGCCGAGGAGGTCGCCGGCCTCGGCTTCGACGAGGTCTTCCGCCGCATGTGGGAGCTCTACCTCGCCTACTCCGAGGCCGGTTTCCGCACCGGCTATCTGGACGTCCACCACGTGCTGCTCAGCCGCGAGGAGGTGGCCGGGTGAACGCCGGCGCCTTCGCGGTCAACCTCGGCGTCACCGCAGCGGTCACCCTCGCCGTGCTGCTCGCGGCCTTCGCCGTCGGGGTGCGCACCGGACGCCACCGGGGCGTGGACGTCGCGTGGGGGCTGGCCTTCGCCGCGGTGGCCCTGACCGGCTACGCGCTGTCCGCCGGACACGGCGACGAAGGGCGCCGGCTGCTCGCCACCGCGCTGGTCACGGTCTGGGGCCTGCGGCTGTCCGCACACCTGTGGTGGCGGGCCCGGGGCGCCCCGGAGGACCGGCGCTACGCCCGGATGCTCTCCCGCGCCCCGGCCGGCCCGGCCCGCACCCGGTACGCGCTGCGCATCGTCTACCTGCTGCAGGCCGCCATCGTCTGGTTCGTCTCGCTGCCCGTCCAGGCCGCCCAGTACCTGCCCTCCCCGCCCGGCGCGCTCGCCTGGGCCGGGGCGGCCCTCTGGGCGCTCGGGCTGGCCTTCGAGACGGTGGGCGACCACCAGCTCACCCGGTTCAAGGCCGACCCGGCGAACCGGGGCCGGGTGATGGACCGCGGTCTGTGGCGGTACACCCGCCACCCCAACTACTTCGGCGACGCGTGCGTCTGGTGGGGCCTGTTCCTGCTGGCCGCCGACGCCCCGGTCGGCTGGGCGTTCGTCCTCAGCCCGCTCCTGATGACGTACCTGCTCGCCTTCGGCAGCGGCAAGCCGATGCTGGAGCGGCAGCTCGGCGCGGAACGCCCCGGTTGGGCCGACTACGCGGCCCGCACCAGCGGCTTCCTCCCGCTGCCCCCGCGCCGCGGTCCGAAGCCCGTCGGCGAAGGCCGGTAACGACCGCCGGTGCCGACGGCGGGCGACGGGATCCGGTAACGCCGTCCGCCTCCCGGCTGGCAGCCGGGAGGCGGACGGCGGCAGGTTCCGCTCCCTCAGGTGAGCGGCAGCAGCATGACCGGTGTTCCGGTGGGGTGCGCGGAGCCGCCGGCGGGCTCGACCGTGAGGCCCACGCCGACAGCGCCGTCCAGCGGGCCGGAGAGCAGCATCGCCCCGTCGCCGGTGGGCAGCAACCCGGCCGGGCGCATCGTCCCGGAGTCGTTGAACCACAGCTCGTACGTGCTGCCGGCGCCCGGCACGGGCATCCCGGAGGCCAGGAACCCGGCCTGACCGCGGCTCTGCGACCACACCACGGTGCCGACGCCCGCCCCGCCCGAGGCGGTGGCGGTGACGGTGCGCGCGTCGGGGGCGGTGAGCAGGTCGGCGAAGTGGTTCTGCTGCTGCTGGAGGGCGACCGCCCGGGCCTCGGCCCGGTCGGCCTGGCGGTGCTGCTGGACGGCGACGCCGCCGGCGCCGACGGCCACCGCGAGGCAGGCGGCGAGCACGAACTTCGGCCAGCGGCGGGCGGGTCGGCCGTGCCGGCGCCCGGGAAGGACGGCGGGGGTGGTGCGCGGGGCGTCCTGCCGTACGGTCGGCAGCGCGGCCAGCACGCGCGTCTTGAGGGCCGGCGGGGGCGTCACGGGCTCGGAGGCCCCGAGCCGGGCCAGGGTGGCGGCGAACTCGGCCACCTCCTGGGCGCAGGCCGGGCAGCTGTCGAGGTGCCGTTCGAACTCGGCGCTCTCGGCGGGGTCGAGGGCGTGCGCGGCGTAGGCTCCGGTCAGGGTGTGCAGATCGGCGGCGCTCATGCGGATACCCCCAGGCAGTCGCGCAGCCGGATCAGTCCGTCGCGCATGCGGGTCTTGATCGTGCCCAGCGGCGCGCCGAGGACCTCGGCGACCTGCGGGTAGGTGTAGCCGCGGTAGTACGCCAGGGTCAAGGCCTCCCGCTGCAACTCGGTCAGCGTCCTCATGCACCGCCGCACCTGTTCGCGTTCCAGCCGCCCCTCGACCTGTTCGGCGACCTCGTCGAACACCGTGGTGTGGGAGACTGCGGCCGCGCGCTGGTCCCGGTCGGCGGCCGCCTGTGCGGACCGGACCCGGTCCACGGCGCGCCGGTGGGCGATCGTCAGCACCCAGGCCATCACCTCGCCGCGGTCGGCGCGGTAGCGGGCGGCGGTGCGCCACACCTCCAGCAGCACCTCCTGGGCGACCTCCTCGGACTGCGCCGGGTCGCGCAGGACCCTTCGCACCAGCCCCAGGACGGGGCCGGCCACCGCGTCGTACAGCCGCGAGAAGGCGTCCTGGTCACCACGGGCGACCAGCCCGACCAGTTCCTTCAGGTCGGGCCCCGGCCGCCCGGGGCCGGACAGGTGGACGACGGCGCTCATCCGGCGACACCTGCCGTACGGCGGGCGGGCGGTGGGCCCCAGGGACGGGCGATGGACAACGGGCCTCCCACGACCACGGCGGCGCTCGGCGCGCCGGACGAACCGGAAACGGCTGACACCCGCTCTTCGGAGCGGACGGCCCACCGGATTGGCCGGCCCGGTGAACCCCGCGGTCCGCCGCCCGGACGGGCACCGCCGGGGCGCCCCGGCGGCGGACCGGACGGGCCCCGCGCGGGGGCGCCCCGGCGGGCGATCCGCCCATCACACCAATCCGCCCAGGACCGGGGGACGAATTCCAGACAGGAAGCACGGCCCGGCCCCGGGGCCCACAGCACCGGGGACAACCACAACGGCAGGTACGACGGCGTCCTCGGGCCCAGCGAGCTGAACTCCGCCCTGCCCCAGGAGGCCACCGCACCGGCCCTGTGCGGCCCCCTCGACTGACCGTCACGCCCACCCGACCGGACTCCCGTCCGTGGTCCCGCCGCAGCGCGCGGCGGGACCACGGGGGCGTGTCCGGCGACCTTACGGATTGCTGACCCCGCCCCGCGGCGGCGGCCCGGTGCGCCGGCCGGCCGGTAGCGTCACCGGTCATGAGGATCCTGGTCACCGGCGGCGCCGGTTTCATCGGTTCGGCGGTCGTGCGGGCCCTGGTCGGCGCGGGCCACGAGGTCCGCGTGCTGGACGCCCTGCTGCCCGCGGTCCACCCCTCGGGGGCGGCCCCCGACCTGCCGGCCGGCGTCGACTTCCGGCACGGCGACGTCCGGGACGCCGCGGCGGTGGCGGGCGCCGTGGCCGGGGTGGACGCGGTCTGCCACCAGGCGGCGATGGTCGGCCTCGGCCTGGACCTCGACGACGCGCCCGAGTACGTCGGCTGCAACGACCTCGGCACCGCGGTGCTGCTGGCCGCGATGGCCCGCACCGGGGTGCGGCAGCTGGTGCTGGCCGGGTCGATGGTGGTCTACGGCGAGGGCCGGTACGCGTGTCCGGAGCACGGGAGCGTGGCACCCGGGCCGCGGCGCCCGGGCGACCTCGACGCCGGCCGGTTCGAACCGCCGTGCCCCGTGTGCGCGGCCCCGCTCCGGCCGGGCCTGGTCACGGAGGACGCGCCGGGGGACCCGAGGAACGTGTACGCCGCGACCAAGCTCGCCCAGGAGCACCTGGCCGCCGCCTGGGCCCGCGCCTGCGGCGGGTCGGTCCTGGCACTGCGCTACCACAACGTCTACGGCCCGGGCATGCCGCGCGACACCCCGTACGCCGGGGTGGCCTCGCTGTTCCGTTCGGCGCTCGCCCGCGGCGAGGCCCCCCGGGTGTTCGAGGACGGCGGCCAGCGCCGGGACTTCGTCCACGTCGACGACGTCGCGGCGGCGAACCTGGCCGCGCTGGCGGACGTCGGCGGCCGGCCGCCGGGCACGGCGCGGGCGTACAACGTCGGCAGCGGGGAGGTGCGCACGGTCGGCGAGATGGCCCGGGCGCTGGCCGAGGCCTTCGGCGGCCCGGCCCCGGTGGTGACCGCTCAGTACCGGCTCGGGGACGTCCGGCACATCACCGCCGACTCCTCCCGGCTGCGGGCGGAGCTGGGCTGGCGGGCCCGGGTGCCGTTCGGCGCGGGGATGGCCGAGTTCGCCGCCGCGCCCCTGCGGGCCTGACCACCGGAGGGCGGGACCACCCGCCCGCCGGGGCCCGCCGGGCCGGCCGCCAGCCGTTACCCGCGCGCCACTACCCGCGCGCCGCCGGGAGCGCGATCTCGAAGCAGCAGCCCCCGCTGACGTTGCGCACCCGGGCGCGGCCCGCGTGCGCCTCGACGATGCCGCGGACGATGGCCAGTCCGAGCCCGGCCCCGCTGTCGCCGCCCTCCCCGGGATCGCGCAGCGGGGTCCGGGCGGTGCTGCCGCGCCAGCCGGTCTCGAACACCCGGGAGAGGTCCTGTTCCGGGATGCCCCCGCAGCCGTCGGTGACCGAGAGGACGACCTCGTCCACCTCCCGGCGGGCCGAGACCGCGACCACGCCGTCCTCCGGCGTCGAGCGGATCGCGTTGACGAGGAGGTTGCCCAGCACCCGGGTGATCTCGCGGCTGTCCACCTCGACCGGCTCGGCGGCGACCTGCCGGCCCTCCAGCCGGACGCCGCGCTGGCGGGCGAGCGGGTGGGCGCCGGCCAGCGCGTCGTCGACCAGGTCGTAGACGGACACCCGGGACACCGAGAGGGCGAGGGCGCCGGCCTGGATGCGGGAGAGCTCGAAGAGGTCGTCGACCATCCCGGTGAGCCGCTCCACCTCGGTGCGGATCCGGCTGAGGTAGCGCTCCGGTTCGTCGGCCACGCCGTCCTCCAGGGCCTCGGCCATGGCCCGGAGCCCGGCGAGCGGGGTGCGCAGGTCGTGGGAGATCCAGGCGATCAGCTCGCGCCGCGAGGCGTCCAGCGCCTGCGCCCGGGCCCGGGACTCGGCGAGGCGGGCGCTGGTGGCGGCGAGTTCCGCGCTGAGCTGGGCGAGTTCCCGGGCCAGGGGGTGCTCCGGCGCGGTGAAGCCGGTGTCGCTCCCGACGGTGCGGGCGGCGGCGGTCAGGGCCCGGCTGCCCGCCACGACCTGGCGTCCGAGCAGGGCTGCCGTGAGCAGCGAGACCACGGACGCCATGCCGAGGACCGTGATCACCACGCCGAGGTCGTGCCGGGACAGGAACATCGCCTGGGCGACGGCGAACGTCCCGGAGGTGACGGCGAGGACGGTGACGGCGGCGACGCAGAGGAGCGAGAGCGCCATCGAGCGGCGGCGCAGCAGGCGCACGGCGGGCCAGCCGAGCAGACCGGCCCCGGCGGCGCCGAGCCCTGCGAACAGGGCGATGAGCAGCAGGTCCTTCACGCCGGTCCGCCCTTCTCGTCCGCCGCGGGGGTGCCCGCCGCGGGGGTGCCCGCCGCGAGGTCGCCGGGCATCGGGTCGGCCGCCCGGGTGCCCGTCGCGGGGTCGTAGCGGTAGCCGACGCCCCAGACCGTGCTGATCAGTGTCGGAGCGGCCGGGTCGTCCTCGATCTTCTCGCGCAGTCGGCGGACGTGGACGGTGACGGTGGAGAGGTCGCCGAAGTCCCAGCCCCAGACCCGCTGCATCAGCTCCTGGCGGGGGAAGACCGTCCCGGGGTGCCGGAGGAGGAACGCCAGCAGGTCGAACTCCCTCAGCGTCAGCGTGAGTTCGTTCCCCCGGCGGCGGGCCCGGCGGGCCTGCGGGTCGAGCGTGATGTCCCCGGACGCCAGCAAACCGGGGGGTGGCGTCGTGGGCGCGGCGGAACGGGAACGGCGCAGCACGGACTGCACGCGCAGGACGAGCTCCCGCGGACTGAAGGGTTTGGTGACGTAGTCGTCCGCGCCCAGTTCCAGGCCGAGGATGCGGTCCGCCTCGTCGCCCTTGGCGGTGAGCATGACCACCGGGAGGTCCGCGCCGTCCGCGGTCGCGCGCAGCCTGCGCAGGATCTCCAGGCCGTCGATGCCGGGGAGCATGAGGTCCAGGACCAGCAGGTCGGGGCGGTGGCTGCGGGCCAGCGCGAGGCCCTGGTCGCCGTCGGTGGCCCGGTCGACGTGGTGGCCGGCCCGGGCGAGGTAGCCGGCGACGACCTCCCCCACGGTGAGGTCGTCGTCGATGACCAGGATGCGGGCGGGGTCCGGTGGTACCGCGGAGGCGGCGCTGTCGTTCACCTCGCCGAGGATACGAGCCCCGGCCGTGGCCGGGGGCCGCCTCCGGGGCGGCGTTCGTCTTCCGTAAGATCACGGCTTCGGCGGCTCTGGCGGCTCCGGCCGCTCCGGGGTCCCGTCCTAGCGCCGCACCTCCGCCAGGCCGACGTAGGACTTTCGTAAGGGCGCCGTTCGGCCGCCGCGGGCCCGCCCGCGCCTAGCGTGGCCGACGTGATCCCTCCGACTCCTTCCTGGCCGAGTGCCGAACCGCCGAGCGCCGAAGCGCCACGAGCCGAACTGCTGCGCGCCGAGCCGCTGCGCGCCGACGTGATCCTGCCCTGCCTCGACGAGGCCGCGGCCCTGCCCTGGGTGCTGCGGCGGGTGCCCCCGGGCTGGCGGGCGATCGTCGTCGACAACGGCTCGCGGGACGGCTCCGCAGAGGTGGCGCGCTCGCTGGGCGCGACGGTCGTCGTGGAGCCGCGGCGCGGCTTCGGCGCCGCGTGCCACGCCGGGCTGCTCGCCGCGAGCGCCGAGCTGGTCTGCTTCATGGACTGCGACGGCTCGCTGGACCCGGCCCAGCTGCCGCGGGTCGCCGCACCCGTCCTCGCCGGCTCGGCGGACCTGGTGCTCGGCCGGCGCCGCCCCGCCGCCGCCGGGGCGTGGCCGCTGCACGCCCGCCTGGCCAACGCGGCCCTGGCCCGCCGGCTCCGGGCCCGGACGGGCGCACCGCTGCACGACCTCGGCCCGATGCGGGCTGCCCGCCGTGACCGGCTGCTGGCGCTCGGCCTGGGCGACCGCCGCTCCGGCTACCCGCTGGAGATGGTGCTCTCGGCGTCGGCGGCCGGAATGCGGATCGCCGAGACCTCCGTCGACTACCTGCCGCGGACGGGCCGCTCCAAGGTCACCGGGACGGTGCGCGGCACCCGGCAGGCCGTCCGCGACATGCGGGCCGTGCTGGCCGCGCCGCCGCCGACCCTGCTGGTGATCGCCAAGTCGCCCGTCCCGGGCCGGGTGAAGACCCGGCTCACGCCGCCCTGCACGCCCGAGCAGGCGGCGGCGCTGGCCGAGGCGGCCCTCACCGACACCCTCGCCGTCCTCTCCCGGGTGCCGGCCGGCCGGCGGCTGCTCGTCCTGGACGGCGCCGTCGGCGACTGGCTGCCGCCCGGCTGGCAGGTCGTGCCGCAGGTGGCCGGCGGACTGGACGCCCGGCTCGCCGCCTCGTTCGCGCACGCTGGCCGGATCGCCCCGGAGGCGCCGGCCCTGCTGGTCGGCATGGACACCCCGCAGCTGGACGCCGCGCTCCTCGCCGGGGCCCTGTCGCCCGCCCGGCGCGCCGGCGTCGACGCCTGGTACGGCCCGGCCGGCGACGGCGGCTTCTGGGCGCTCGGCCTGGCCCGGCCCGGCGAGCGACTCGCCCGGCGGCTGCTCCTCGGCCTGCCGATGTCGACCGCGGACACCGGAAGGGGCCTGCTCGACCGGCTGGCCGCGGAGGGCCTGGTGACCGAGCACCTCCCGGTGGTCGCCGACGTGGACACCATCAGCGACGCCCGCAACGTCGCCGCCGAGGCTCCGGGCGGCAGGTTCGCGGCCTGCCTGCAGGCGATCGAGGGCGCCCGGGAGGTGACGGGGTGACCACGGAGACCGGGCCGACCACGCAGGTGGAGCCGACCCCGCGGGCCGCAGCGTGGACGGACGACCCGTTCGCCGAGGCCGTCCGCGCCGGCCGGGGCCCGCTGTGGCTGCGCCGCGAGGACGGCGGCCGGATCCCGCTCGACGTGGAGCGCTGGTGCGCGCCCGCCGCCGGGGCGGACCACGGGCTGCTGGAGCGCTGCACCGGGCTGGCCGCGCCGGTGGTGGACCTCGGCTGCGGCCCCGGCCGCCTGGTCGCGGCCCTGCTGGGCCTCGGGGTGCCGGCGCTCGGCGTCGACATCACCCGGGCCGCCGTCGCCCGGACCAGGAGGCTCGGCGGGCCCGCCCTGTGCCGGTCGGTGTTCGACCGGCTGCCCGCGGAGGGCCGCTGGGGCGGCGCGCTGCTGGCCGACGGCAATCTCGGCATCGGCGGCGACCCTGGGTTGCTGCTCGGCCGCAGTGCCGAACTCCTCGCTCCGGGCGGCGTGTTGCTGGTCGAGGTGGACCCGCGGGAGATCGACGAGCGGATCACCGTCCGGGTCGAGGGGCGCCACGGGCGGCTCGGCCCGCCGTTCCGCTGGGCCCGCTGCGGTGCGGCGGCCACCGCCCGGCGGGCCGGGCGGGCCGGCCTCGTCGAGACGGAGCGCTGGTCCTCCCACGGCCGCCGCTTCCTCGCCTTCCGCCGGGCGGCCCGCCCCCGCTGACGGAACCTGGCGGGGACCCCGCGGGCACGCCGCGAACGCTACTCCGGCGTGCCCGCGGGGCTCCCGCCCCGCCACTGCGGGTGCTCCCGCTCGGCCCAGCGCCGGTCGACCAGCCCGGTGCGCATCCCGCGCCGGGCCTCCGGGTCCCGCAGGGCCATCCGGACGTGGCCGGCGGTCACCACGGCGATGGCCACCGCCAGCCAGTCGTGGACGAAGGTCGCGCCGGTGCGCCAGGCCACCGGGGCCAGGTGGGTGAGCCACATCAGCAGGCCGGTACCGAGGATCACCAGCATCGCGCCGAGCGTCCACTGGGCGTAGAGCTTCTGCCCGGCGTTGAACTTCCCCGCCGGGCGGTGCGCGGCACGTGCCCGGGTGGCCCGCAGCCACGCCCGGTCCACGGGCTGGAAGCGGCTCAGCCTCGACAGGTCCGCGCGCACCGCGCGGCACGCCAGTCCGATCAGCAGCGGTACCGGCAGCGCGAGGCCGCACCACACGTGCACGGTGACGACGAGGCGCCGGCGGCCGACCAGTTCGGCCAGCGGCGCGAGGTACAGACAGGCGGCGGTCGCCAGACAGGTCAGCATCAGGGCGGCGGTGGTGCGGTGCACCCAGCGCTCGGCGCGGGTGAAGCGCAGCAGGAGGTCAGCCGGTCGGGGCATCGTCACGTCCGTTCGAGCGGCCGACCCAGGCGTCGACGTCATAGCCGTTCTGTTCCCAGTAGCCCGGCTCCACCCCGGCGGTCACGGTGATCCCGGAGAGCCACTTGGCCGACTTGTAGAAGTACATCGGCGCCACGTACAGGCGCACCGGCCCGCCGTGCGAGTGGGAGATCGGGGCGTCCTGGAGCTTGAGCGCGACCACCACGTCGTCCCGCCGGGCCTGCTCCAGGGTGAGGCTCTCGGTGTACTCGCCGTCGAAGCAGCTGAACCGCACCGCGCCGGCGCCCGCCCTGACGCCGGCGGCGTCGAGCAGGTGCGCCAGCGGCACGCCCTCGAACGGGGTGTTCGGCACCCGCCAGCCGGTCACGCACTGCACGTCCCGCACGATCCGCCGCTGCGGCATCGCCTGGAGGTCGGCCAGGCGGTAGCTGCCCGGGCGCTCCACGAGCCCGTCCACCGTCAGGGCGTACGTGTCCGGCCCCTTCGTCGGGACCGACGGGACCACGGAGTAGTACCGGAACCCGCCGCCGCCCGGCAGCAGGCCGGTGAGGCCCGTCGGGTCCTTGCCGGCCACCGCGTCCTGGGCCTTCTGGAGGTACGGGCCGACCGCGACTCCCGCCGCGCCGAGCCCCAGCAGGCCCAGCACCACGCGGCGGCCCACCGGGGTGCCCCGGCCCTCTTCGATCTGTTCGCTCACGCCGCCGATTCGACCAGGCGGGGGACGAAACCGCCAGGCCCGGCACCGGGACGTCAGACTTCCGTCACTTCTCGGCGCCCACCGCCACGGCCGGCCGTGCCCCGCGGCGCTGCCGCAGCAGCGGGACGAGGAGGACGACGCACAGCGCCGCCCCGTAGGAGAGCTGCTGCGCCGCCTGGCCGCCGGCGAGGTAGAGCGCCTGCCCGGCGGCCGGGACGGCCAGCCACTCCCAGCGGCCGTCGAGGGCGACCAGGCCGACCACGAGCAGCCCGTACCACGGGTAGGAGGGCGCGACCAGCAGCAGCGCGGTGCCCGTCACCAGGAGCGCGCCGGCCCACGGCCGGTGCGGGTCGCCCCGGAGCAGGACCCGGACCACCACGGCCGCGAGGACCAGCGCCGCCGCCCACGGCGCGAGGCCGTCGGACAGCACCAGCCGGAGCAGCCCGAAGCGGTCGATGTGCCCCTGCTCGTAGCCCTCCTCCCGCAGGTAGCCCGGCAGGTAGCCCAGCACGGAGGTGCCGGAGGCCAGGACGTACGGCAGGTAGGCCAGGGCGAAGGCGCCGAGGGCGGATCCGGCGAGCAGGACGTCGCCGCGGGTCGGGCGCCTGGCCAGGAGACCGGACAGCGCGCCGGGCAGGGCGAGGGCCGGCAGCAGCTTGGCCGCGACCGCACCGCCGAGCAGGAGCCCGCCGCGCACGGCCCGCCCGCGCGCCGCGCAGGCGAGCCCGCCGACCGTGAGCAGCACGCCGAGCGTGTCCACGTGCGCGTCGTTGACGGCCCACACCGTCACTCCGGGGAACCACCCCCAGAGTGCGGCCTGCCACTTCTCCCGCCCGACCGCCAGCAGGAGCCCGGTGGTCGCCACCGCCAGCACCGCGCCGCCGGCCTGCACGCCGCGGACCCCGCCGCCGAAGGGGTGCAGCGCGAGAAACCACGCCTGGGCCACCGGCGGGTAGACGGTGTGCACGGCCGGCCGGTTGATCCGGGTGCAGTCCCCCGCCGTGGTGCGCCGCTCGTCCCAGCCCGTACAGCCGTCGCCGACCGGGAAGAGCCCCGGGTCGCGCAGCGGGGCCAGCGCCGGATCGTCCGGCGTGCGGGCGTAGGGCGAGATCCCGGCGGCCTGGACCCGGCCGTCCCAGACGTAGCGGTAGGCGTCGTCGCTGCTGCGCGGCGGCGCCAGCAGCCCGACGGCGGCCACGGCGACGCCCCCGGCCAGGACCAGCGGCACGACCTGGGCGGCGGGCACCCTGCGCAGCGTCAGCACGGCGGCGGCGAAGAGGGCGAGGTCGAGGAGGTACCAGCCGGGCCGCGGGAGGGCGGCGGCGCCGGTGACGGTCAGCGCCAGGGCGGTGACCAGGGCGGCGAGGGCGAGGAGGCAGGGCGGGAGGGTACGGGGGATCACGCCAGCCACCCTCCCACCGGGCCGCCGCTGCGAGACCGGTGGCGAGGCCGCCGTTCGAAACACGTAAGCACGTCGGACCACCGGTCGGGCGCTGCGGGGCGCTTCGATGGACGGGTGGACACCGAACCCGCCGACTCCGGCACCCCGGCCCCCCGCCGCCGCTACGACCCGCCGCTGCCCGCTCCCCCGGCGTTCCTGCGCCGCGGGCCCTTCCGCGACGGGGCGTTCAGCTCTCCGCTGCACGAACCGCGGACGGTGGTCGTCGTCGGCCGCTGGCTGGGCGCCGCCCTCCTGGTCTGCTTCCTGACCGGTCTGACCAGCCATCTGCTCCAGGACCCGCCCGGGTGGCTCGCGCCGCACCTGCCCGCGCGGCCGGTGAACGGCTACCGGGTCACCCAGGGGCTGCACGTGATCAGTGGTCTGGCCGCGATCCCGCTGGTCGGTGCGAAGCTCTGGGCGGTCTACCCGCGGCTCTTCGAGTGGCCGCCGGCGCGCAGCGTGCTGCACGCCCTGGAGCGGCTCGGCATCGCCGTCCTGGTGGCGGCCGTCCTGCTGGAGCTGTTCACCGGCCTGCTGAACACCCTGCAGTGGTACCCGTGGCCGTTCCCGTTCCGACAGACCCACTTCTGGCTGGGCTGGCTGGCCACCGGCGGGCTGCTGGTGCACCTCGCGGTCAAGGCGCCGCTGATCGCCGCCGTCTGGTGGCGCCGGGCCGCTCCGGCCCTGGCGCAGCGCCGGGCGTTCCTGGCCGCGACCACCGCCGCCGCCGGTGTGGTGACCCTGGTGACCGCCGGTCAGAGCGTGCCCTGGCTGCGCTCCCTGGACCTGCTGGCCCCGCGCCGCCCCGACATCGGCCCGCAGGGCCTGCCGGTGAACCGCACCGCCGCCCAGGCCGGCACCGTCACCGTGCCCGCGGACTGGCGGCTGCGGGTGGACGGGCCGCAGCCGTTCGAGCTCACCCTCGCCGAGCTCGGCGAACTCCCCCAGCACTCGGCCGAGTTGCCGATCTCCTGCGTGGAGGGCTGGAGCGCGGCGGCCCGGTGGACGGGGGTCCGGATGGCCGACCTGGTCCGACGGGCCGGCGCTCCGCCCGGTTCGGCGGTACGGGTCACCTCGCTGGAGGCCGACGGGCCGTACCGGGTGATGGAGATGCCCGCACCGTACGTCGACGATCCGCTCAGCCTGCTCGCCCTGCGGGTCGACGGCGAGGTCCTGGCCGCGGACCACGGCTTCCCCGCCCGCGTCATCGCGCCGAACCGGCCCGGCGTCCTGCAGACCAAGTGGGTCACCCGCATCGAGGTGATCGCATGACCGCCGCCCTGCGCGCCCTGCTGCTGGCCGCCGGCCTCGCCGTGATCGGCTACGGCCTCTCCGGGCTGCTCGCAGACCCGTACATCACCGACCCGCTGGACGTCGCGGTCTGGGGGATCGGCGGGCTGGTGCTCCACGACGGGCTGTGGGTGCCGCTGGTCTGCCTGCTGGGCGCGTTCGCGGTCCGCGGGCCGGTGCTGCGCGGCTGGCTGGTCGTCGCGGCGGCCGTCACCGCCGTCGGCCTGCCCGCCGTGCTGCGCGCCGACGACGACCACGGCAACCCGTCGGTGCTGCCGCTGCCGTACCTGCGCAACGGGCTGCTGGTGCTGGCCGCCACCGTCGGCGTCGCGCTGCTGGTCGCGCTCGTCGGGCGGTGGCGGCGCCGCGGCCGGGCCGTCAGGCGCCCGGCACCCCGGGCAGACCGGTCGTGAGACCGTCCAGGGCGTGACCGCACGGGCACTCCCGGACCACCGGGAGGCCCTCCAGCGCCTTGAACAGCACGGTGCGCAGCCGGTCGACGTTGCGGGCGAACACCGCCAGCACCTCGCCGTGGGTGACGCCCTCGCCGCTCTCCACACCGGCGTCGAGGTCCGTGACCAGGGCCACCGAGGTGTAGCAGAGCCCGAGTTCACGGGCCAGGACGGCCTCCGGGTGCCCGGTCATGCCGACCACCGACCACCCGTTGGCGGTGAACCACCGGGACTCCGCGCGGGTGGAGAAGCGCGGACCCTCGATCACCACCAGCGTGCCGCCGTCGACCGGCTCCCAGGCGGCCTCCCGGGCGGCCTCCATCGCCGCCCGCCGCCCCGCCGGGCAGTACGGGTCGGCCACCGACACGTGCACCACCTCGGGCACCGTGCCGTCCGGCAGCGGCAGCCCGTCGTAGAACGTCTGCACCCGCCCGGAGGTCCGGTCCACGAACTGGTCGGGCACCAGCAGGGTGCCCGGCCCGTATTCCGGTCGCAGGCCGCCCACCGCGCAGGGCGCCAGCACCTGCCGCACGCCCAGGGAGTGCAGCGCCCACAGGTTGGCGCGGTAGTCGATGCGGTGCGGGGGGAGCCGGTGGCCGCGCCCGTGCCGGGGCAGGAAGGCCACCCGGCGGCCGGCCACCTCCCCCACGAACAGCGAGTCGCTCGGTTCGCCGTACGGGGTGGCCACCCGCACCTCGGTCACGTCCTCCAGCAGCTCGTAGAGCCCGGAGCCGCCGATCACGCCCAGCTCGGCCGTGGGCAGGGCGTTCTGGTCGACCGTCATCCCGGTCCACCTCTCTTCGTCGTGTCTTTCTCGGGAACAACCTCCCGGCCACTGTAGGAACGGACGGGGGCGGGGGCGGGGCACCGGACCTTACGACTCACGAACGTCCGGCGCGGCGACGACCCGCCCCCGCCCCCCGGGGTGCCGCCCGCCCCACCGCCCGGAGCAGCACCGCCGGTGGCCTCCCCCGCGCGCTGCGGAAGCGCTGCGGTGTGGCGGCCGGGGCCAGGGCGGCGCACGATCGAGTCAGGCGCCCGGCCTTCCCGGTGACCCGCGACCGCGGGCCCGCCCGGACCCGGCGGTCGGCGCCGAACAGGGCCCCCGAGCGCCCGGGAGGAAACGATGAGCACCACCCATGCCGCCACACCGCCGCTGCGCCCGGCCGCCGCACCGCGACCGACCGAGACGCCCGAGTGCGAGGGCTCGACGTCCGCGGGCATCTCGACGCCGGAAGCCGTCGAACTGCACACCGCCTGGCCCGGCTGGATCCCGCTGCTCGTCATCGCCGTGCTGGTGATCTGCTGCGTCGGCTTCGCGGTGGGGCGCATCGCGGGCTGGTGAGGCGGCCGGTGCACAGCCCGGCCCCCGCGCGGCCGCCCACCCATCCGCCGCCCCGGGTGCCCCGAATCCCGGGCGTGAGCAACCACCCCTCCCAGCCCCCTCCGCACCCCCGACCGCACCGCGCCCGCCTGCTGCGGGCCGGCGCGGCCGCGACGGCCGGGCTGGCCGCGGCCACCGCCGCCCTCGGAGCCGGCGAGCTGCTCGCCGCCCTCACCGGCCCGGACACGGCGCCCGTCATCGCCGTCGGCTCGACGGCGATCGACCTGACGCCCACCCCGCTCAAGGAGTACGCCGTCCGGACCTTCGGCACCGACGACAAGCCGGTCCTACTCGGCGGGATCCTGCTGACCACGGCCCTGCTCGCCGCCCTCGCCGGACTGCTGGCCACCCGCCGCCCGGCGTACGGCGCCGGGGTCTTCGGCGTCTTCGCCCTCGCCGGCGCCTGGGCCGCGCTGTCCCGCCCGGACGCGCACCCGGCGGCTGCCGCGCCCGCCTTGGCGGCGGGTCTGGTCGGCGCGGCCGCCGTGCTCGCGCTGGCGCGCCTGCTGCGGACCACCGGGCCCACGTCGGTGACCGTCGCCGCGGCGGCCGTACCCGCCGGGCGAGCGGGGAGCAGCCGCCGGACCGTCCTGGCCGCCACCGGCGGCACGATCGTGGCCGGCGCACTCGCCGGCGTCGGCGGCCGCACGCTGTCGGACCGCCGCACCGACGTCGCCGCGGCCCGGGACGCCGTCCGCATCCCGCCCGCCGCGAACCCGCTGCCGCCGCCCCCGGCCGCACTGCGGCCCAAGGTCGCGGGCCTGTCCCCGTTCGTCACCCCGAACGCCGACTTCTACCGGGTGGACACCGCCCTCACCCTCCCCCGCATCGACCCGCGGCAGTGGGCCCTGCGGATCCACGGCATGGTCGACCACCCGCTCCTGCTGACCTTCGACGACCTGCTGCACGAGCCGCTGGAGGAGCTGGACCACACGCTGTCCTGCGTCTCCAACGAGGTCGGCGGGCCCTACGTCGGCACCACCCGCTGGCTGGGCGCGTCCCTGCCCGTCCTGCTGCGCCGGGCCGGCGTGCGGCCCGGCGCGGACCAGCTGGTCGGCCGCTCCCAGGACGGGATGACGATCGGCACCCCGCTGGAGTCGGTCCTCGACGGCCGGCGCGCGCTGCTGGCGGTCGCGATGAACGGCGAGGCGCTGCCCGTCGCCCACGGCTTCCCCTGCCGCAGCATCGTCCCGGGCTTCTACGGCTACGCCTCCGCCACCAAGTGGCTCGTCGACCTCGACGTCACCACCTTCGCCGCGTTCGACCCGTACTGGGTACGCCGCGGCTGGGACCGCACCGGAGCCGTCCGGACGGCCGCGCGGATCGAGGTGCCGGCGCCGTTCGCCCGCGTCCCGGCGGGCGAGGTCACGGTGGCCGGCACCGCCTGGGCGACCCACCGGGGCGTCGCCGCCGTCGAGGTCCGCGTCGACGGCGGCCCCTGGCGGCAGGCCCTGCTCGCCGCCGACGGCGGCCCCGACCTGTGGCGGCAGTGGAGCCACACCTGGGCCGGCGCCACGCCCGGCACCCACCGGATCGAGGCCCGGGCCACCGACGCCACCGGCGCCGTCCAGACCGAGGAGCGGGCCGCCCCCTTCCCGGCGGGCGCCACCGGCTGGCACAGCACCGTCGTCACGGTCACCTGAGCGGGCCCGGCATGCCCACGAACCCCGCGCCCCCGGACCGCGTGCCCCCGGACCCCTCGCCTCCGGACCCCTTGCCCCCGGACCCCGAGGAGCGTCCGGCCGTGCTGCTCGTCCTGCCCGGGGGCCGCGCCGAGAGCCTCGACCCACCGCCCAGACTGGGCCTGGCCAGGCTCCGGATGCGGGTGTTCGCCGCGGCCGTGCGCCGCCGCGTCGGCGACACCGCGCTCACCACGGCCGAGGTGCACTACCGCCACCGCGGCTGGAACGGCCCGCGGGCGCACCCGGTCGCCGACGCCCGCGCGGCCGTGCGGGAGCTGGTCGCGCACGCGCCCGACGTCCGGATCGTCCTCCTCGGCCACTCGATGGGCGGCCGGGCCGCCCTCGCCGCCGCCGACGAGCCCCAGGTGGTGGGCACGGTGCTCCTGGCGCCGTGGTGCGAGCCCGTGGACGGGGTGGAGCACCTGCGCGGCCGACGGATCGTCGTCCTCCACGACCCGGCGGACCGGGTCACCAGCGCCCGCAAGTCCCGCGCCTTCGCCACCCGGGCCGCGCGGGCCGGCGCGGACGTCCGCTACCTCGACGTGCCGCGCGGCGGCCACGCCATGCTCGCCGGGGCCGGGGGCTGGCACCGCCTCGCGGCCTCGGCCGTCACGGCGCTGCTGGCCGCGGGGCCGCTGCCCGGCGCGCCCCCGGACGCGCCCGCACCCGGCCTGACACCCGGCTGACCGCGCCGACGGTGACCTGTCGGCGATCTGTGAGCGGCCGCGCCGAGGCTTGGCGCACCCACTCCCCGTGGGGACACCGCCGGTCCTTCGAACGCCCAGGAGCCACCCCATGCCGTCCGTACCCCTGCCGTGGAACGTGCACCGACTGCCCCGCGCCGACGGGCAGGTCGTCCTGGTCACCGGCGGCAACGCCGGGATCGGGTACTTCATCGCGGAGCAGCTGGCCACCACCGGAGCCACCGTCGTGCTCGGCAGCCGGAGTCCGGCGCGCGCCGAGGCCGCCCGGGCCGTGATCGGCGACCGCGTGCCGGGCGCCCGGGTCCGCACGCTGCGGCTGGACCTCGCCGATCTCCCGTCGCTGCGCACCGTGCCGGACGCCCTCGGGTCGCCCCGCCTCGACGCGGTGGTCCTCAACGCCGGGGTCGCGCTCGACGATCCGCCGCGGGTGGAGACCGCGGCCGGCCACGAGCTGATGTTCGGCACCAACCACCTCGGGCACTTCGCGCTGACCGGGTGGCTGATGCCGCTCCTGGCAGCCGCCCCGGCGGCCCGCGTGGTGACCATCGGCAGCTTCGCGGCGAAGTCCGAACACCTGGACCTCGCCGACCCGCAGTCCCGGCGGGACTACGTGCCCAAGCGGGCCTACGCGCGGTCCAAGCTGGCGCAGATGCACGCCGGCCTCGAACTCGACCGCCGTCTGCGCGCGGCCGGCAGCACGGTGGCGAGCGTGCTGGCCCACCCCGGCGGGGCCCTGGACTCGCTCACCCCGGCACGCCCGCCCGTGCACGCCCGGACGCCCGGCACCGCACTGCGCGGGGCGCCCGCCGCCGTCCTCCTCCAGGGCAAGCACGCCGGCGCCTGGCCCGCCGTGCGGGCGGTCCTCGACCCGGCGGTGCGCGGCGGCCAGCTGTGGGGCCCGCGGGTCGCCGGCCTGCGCGGCAGGCCCCGGCCGGAACCGCTCTGGCGCACCCTCACGGACACCGCCGTCGCGGCGCACCTGTGGGACCTCAGCCGCGACCTGACCGGCGCCGACCCCGCCGCCGACCCCGCCGCCGGCCCGCTCCGGCACCCACGGTGACCCGGGGCCGCGGCCGGTCCGCACCGCGGGGCTGCGCGCGGCGGGGCGGGCGGATCCCGTAGGGTCGGGCGAATGGCGAAGTACTTCGACGTGCATCCAGAGACCCCGCAGGCCCGCACCATCGGCACCGTGGCCGACAGTCTCCGCGCGGGGGCCCTCATCGCGTACCCGACGGACTCCTGTTTCGCCCTGGGCTGCGCCATGGGCAACCACGAGGGCCTGGAACGGATCCGCTCCATCCGGCGGCTCGACGACCGCCACCACTTCACCCTGATGTGCGAGAACTTCGCCCAGCTCGGGCAGTTCGTCCACATCGACAACGCCGTCTTCCGCGCCGTCAAGGCGGCGACGCCCGGCAGCTACACCTTCATCCTCCCGGCCACCAGGGAGGTGCCCCGCCGGCTGATGCACCCCAAGAAGAAGACCGTCGGGGTCAGGATCCCCGACCACGCCGTCACCCGCGCCCTGCTCGCCGAACTCGGCGAACCGCTCCTGTCCAGCACGCTCCTGCTGCCCGGCGACGCCGAACCCATGACCCAGGGCTGGGAGATCAAGGAGCGCCTCGACCACGTGCTCGACGCCGTCGTCGACTCCGGCGACTGCGGCACCGAGCCCACCACCGTGGTCGACTTCTCGGACGGGACGCCGCAGATCGTCCGTCAGGGCGCCGGGGACCCGGCGCGGTTCGAGTAGCACCCGCGCGACGGCGCCCCCGGACGCGGACCCGACGGCCCGTTCAGTGCTTCCGCGTCAGACGGCCCAGGATGCTCGGACCGCGGGTCGTCTGCCAGCGTGACCGCGCCTGGCGGATCACCGTGTCCCACTCCTGGCGGACCTCGTTGTCCGGGGGGCGCTCGCCGCGGCCGATCCGGTCGAGCTCCTCCTGCACCTCCCGTCCGAGCGCCGCCGAGGACACGGTCACGAACATGGCCCCGAACAGGGCGGAGAGCATCGCGAACACCGCCCCGATCGCCCCGTAGCGGTTCGTGGAGGAGTTGAACAGGTACGGCAGGTAGACGCTCATGGCCACCGAGTAGCCGGCCAGCAGGGCCGCCCCGATGAAGCCGAACGGCATCAGGTCGCCCCTGCTGATCCGGGCGGCGGACAGCAGCCGGCCGCTCCAGAGGAGGAAGACCGCCGTCACCGGGGCCACCAGGAGGGACGCGCCCAGCTCCAGCGTCCTGCGGCCGAGGACGGCGTGGACCCAGCCGCTCAGCAGCGCGTACCCGGCCAGCAGGGCGATCCACTTCAGGCCGTTCACCGTGTTGCGCACGCTCAGGGGCTGCAGCTCCCAGCCCTGCTCGAAGAGCCGCTGGGCGGCCCGCGCGAAGCTCAGCGCCGAGACGAGCAGGAAGGCGAGGCCGAAGAGCCCCACGCTGCTCCAGCCGCCCGACGAGGAGAGGATGTGGCGGACGGCTTCGGCGCCGTCCTGGGTGAGGGCGTAGCGGTCGATGACGCGTTCGGCGACGTCCTTGCCACCCAGCCGGACCACGAGGGAGCTGCAGACGATGGCCAGCGGCACCAGCGCGGTCAGCGCGGCGGAGGCCAGGGCCATCGAGCGGTCGAAGCCCACGAGCCGCTGGAACCGGCCGAACACGCGCAGCGCGAACGCCGGGCGGAGCCAGAAGGTCGCCGTCCGCAGCACGGTCTCGCGGGTGATCCGTGTCGTGTGACCCTCCGGGGTGGCGGCGACGAGGTGTCGTCGGGGGAGCGGGTGAGGTCGGCGGGGTGCGCCCGCGGGCCCTCCGGTCCGCGCGGCGGCACCCCGCCGGGGCCATCCTGCCGCCCCGGATCCCGATCGGCCCCGGCAACCCGCCGCACGGGCGTGGCCGTCGGTCGCCGTCACCCGTCCGTCCCGACCGCGCCGGAGTCCCCGCACCGGGGCGGGCGACGGGCCCGCCCCGGTGCGGGGCCGTGGCTCAGCCGGCGAGTTCGTCCCGGAGGCGGCGGGCCGCGCCGACCAGCCTGTCCAGCGAGGCGCGGGTCTCCGGCCAGCCGCGGGTCTTCAGGCCGCAGTCGGGGTTGACCCAGAGGCGCTCGGCCGGGATCGCCGCCAGCCCGGCGCGCAGCAGTTCCACGGCCTCCTCGGTGCCGGGCACCCGCGGGGAGTGGATGTCCCAGACGCCCGGGCCGACCTCGCGGGGGTAGCCGGCGGCGGCGAGCTCACCGGCGACCTGCATGTGGGAGCGGGTGGCCTCCAGGGAGATCACGTCCGCGTCGAGGTCGTCGATGGCCGTCATGACGGCGCCGAACTCGGCATAGCACATGTGGGTGTGGACCTGGGTGTCGGCGCGCACCCCGGAGGTGGCGAGGCGGAACGCCTCGGTGGCCCAGGCCAGGTACGCCGGGCGGTCGGCGGCCCGCAGCGGGAGGGTCTCGCGCAGGGCGGGCTCGTCGACCTGGACGACGGCGGCGCCGGCGGCCTCCAGGTCGACGACCTCGTCGCGCAGGGCGAGGGCGACCTGCCGGGCGGTGTCGGCGAGCGGCTGGTCGTCGCGGACGAAGGACCAGGCGAGCATGGTGACCGGGCCGGTGAGCATGCCCTTGACCGGGCGGTCGGTGAGGCCCTGGGCGTAGCGGAACCAGTCGACGGTCATCGGGTGCGGCCGGGAGATGTCCCCGGCGAGCACCGGCGGGCGCACGTAGCGGGTGCCGTAGGACTGCACCCAGCCGTGCCGGGTGGCGAGGTAGCCGGTGAGCTGTTCGGCGAAGTACTGGACCATGTCGTTGCGTTCGGGCTCGCCGTGGACGAGGACGTCGAGGCCGGCCTTCTCCTGGAAGGCGATGACCTCACGGACCTCGGCCTCGATGCGCCCGCGGTAGCCGTCGGCGTCGATCCGCCCGGCGGCGAGGTCCGCGCGGGCGGTGCGCAGCTCGGTGGTCTGCGGGAAGGAGCCGATCGTCGTGGTGGGCAGCAACGGCAGTCCGAGGCGGGCGCGTTGGGCCTCGGCGCGCTGCGGGTAGGCCTGCGGGCGGCGGGCGTCGGCCGCGGTGACGGCGGCGGCCCGGGCGCGGACGGCCGGGTCCCGGGTGATCGGGGAGCCGGCGCGCGAGGCGAGGTCGGCGCGGTTGGCGGCGAGGTCGGCGGCGATCGCGCCGGTGCCCTCGCGCAGGCCTCGGGCGAGCAGGGCGGTCTCGGCCGTCTTCTGCCTGGCGAAGGCGAGCCAGCGGGCGATCTGCGGGTCCAGGTCCCGTTCGGCGGTGGCGTCGAGGGGGACGTGCAGCAGCGAGCAGGAGGTGGCGACGTCGACGCCGCCGGCGAGGCCGAGCAGGGTGGCCAGGGTGGCGAGCGACTTCTCCAGGTCGTTGATCCAGATGTTGCGCCCGTCGACCACGCCGGCGACGAGCCGCTTGCCGGGCAGCCCGCCGACGGCGGCGAGGTCGTCCAGGTTGGCGGCGGCGGGGCCGGTGAAGTCCAGGGCGAGGCCTTCGACCGGGGCTGCGGCGAGCACCGGCAGGGCCGCGCCGAGGCGGTCGAAGTAGCTCGCGACGAGCAGCCTGGGCCGGCTGGTGAGGGCGCCCAGCTCACGGTAGGCGCGGGCGGCGGCGTTCAGCTCGGCCGGGGTGCGGTCCTGGACGAGCGCGGGTTCGTCCAGCTGCACCCACTGCGCGCCGGCCGCCTGCAGTTCGGCGAGCAGGCGCGCGTAGACGGGCAGCAGCCGGTCGAGCAGGGTGATCGGCTGGAAGTCCTCGGCGACGCCGGGGGCGGGCTTGGCGAGCAGCAGGTAGGTGACGGGGCCGACCAGCACCGGGCGGGCGTCGTGACCGAGGCCGAGGGCCTCGCGCAGCTGCGCGACCTGGTGGTCCGGGTCGGCGGTGAAGACGGTGTCGGGGCCGAGTTCGGGCACCAGGTAGTGGTAGTTGGTGTCGAACCACTTGGTCATCTCCAGCGGAGCGACCTCCTGGGTGCCGCGCGCCATGGCGAAGTACCCGTCGAGGGGGTCGGCGTCGACCGCGGCGCGGTGGCGGGCGGGGACGGCGCCGACGGCGACGGTGGTGTCCAGCACGTGGTCGTAGAGCGAGAAGTCGCCCGTGGGGACTTCGTGGACGCCGGCCTCGGCGAGCTGCAGCCAGTTCTCCCGGCGCAGGTCGGCGGCGGTGGCGAGCAGGGCGTCGGCGGTGACCGCGCCCTTCCAGTACCCCTCGACCGCCTTCTTGAGCTCCCGGTCGCGGCCCTGGCGGGGGTAGCCGTGGGTGGTGGCGCGGGTTGCCGCGGCTGCGGACTTCGTCGTCAAGGGACTCTCCTTCGCGAGTCTGTCTCCTCTGGTCCCCGGGGACGGGACGAGGGTGCGAAGGGGTGCCCGACCGGGCGCGGCCGCGGGCGCAGGGATGCGCCGGACCCGCCTGGTGTGCACGCCGACCCGCCCACGAGGTCACCGGGATGTCCGCGCGCGATCGGTCGCGTGCGGGCAGTGGCAGGTCTTCGGACTCGCGGGCGCGGCTGCCCTGGTCAGGGCGGTCACCTACTGGCCGTCGCTTCCCAGGCCCGTCCGGGCCCAGTGCGTATGACGGCGGTCGTTCCCACTCACCGCTGCGGGGCAGTCCCGGAATGGCCACGTGAATGGCGTCACCGGGTTCCCTCTTGCGACGCGCCTGCCTGGCGGACAGGGCGAACCAGCTGCCCGGCCAGCCTAGTGCGAACCCGCGGCCGGGGGCGCGGAAATCCCACCACGTGTCCACGGGGTGAGACGTGGCCGGTCCCCCGACGGCACCGGCCGTCGCGGCGGCCGTGGAATCCGCCCACCGCGACGGGCCCGACCGCACTCCGACGCGGCGCTCGACCCGCCGTTCGACCGCGGGTCCCCGCAGCTCCGGCGTGCGCTCGTACGCCGACGGCCCGGCCGTGAGGGGATCCGGCGGGCCGAGCCCGGTCCGCGGACCCGCCGGAGGGCACGGCCCCGGCGGCCGGTCACCGTCACCCGAACGGCGGCTGCCCGTATCCGAGCGCCGGGCCGTCGCGTTGGTACGGCACCAGCTGGTGGGCCGACATCCGACCGCTCTGGTACCACCCGACGACGACAGCGGCAGAAGAGGGCGACATGCTCCAGATCTCAGTCGAGGACTCCGAGATCGGCCCGGGCGAGGCCCACCGGTGGCACCTGGTCCCGTTGACCGGCGGCGACCCCGCCCCGCGCCGGATGACCGGTTACAACCAGGCGAAACATTTCACCGTGGCCCAGCACGCCCAGAGCGTCGACGAGCCGATCCGCTCCTACGTCGCGGCCAGCTTCGAACTGGGGGGCCCGGTCGACCTGGACGCGCTGGCGGCCGCGCTGCTCCACCTGGTGCGGCGTCACGAGGTGCTCCGGGCGGTCTACCAGCCGCTGGGCGGGGACCTCGGCTGCGAGGTCCTGTCGCCCGGGGAGGTGGCCCTCAAGCACGTCTACGCCGGCCCGTTGGAGACGCCCGCGGAGGTCGACCGCCACCTCCACGACGCGTTCAAGGAGGTGGACACACTCTCCTGGCCGCTGATCACCATGGGCGCGGTGGTGCGGCCGGAGTCGACCACCGTCTGGTTCTCCTGCGACCACCTGGTCACCGACGGCCTCTCCAGCGCGATCGCCGTCAACGACATCACCACGGCCTACCGGAGCCTCACCGCGGCCGGAACCGCCACCGGAACCGCTGCCGGACCCGAGGCCGACCGGGTCCGCCCGGCCCGCACCGACGACGCGGCCCAACAGCCCGGCAGCTACCTGGAGTTCAGCCGCGGCCAGCGCCGGGCCAACCGCGCCATGCGCGCCGACGACGCGCGGCTGGACTACTGGCGGGCGTTCCGCGACCGCAACGGCGGCCTCTTCCCCCGCTTCCCGCTCGACCTCGGCGTCCGGCCCGGCCGGCTGTACGCGCCGACCGCCGGCACCGAGCGCCTGCTCAGCGCCCGCCAGGTCGAGGCCTTCGGCACCGCCTGCCGGGCCCGCGGCGGGCGGCTGTCGATGGGGCTGCTCGCCGGGCTGGCGATCGCCCTGCGGCAGGAGGGCGGGCCCGAGGTCTACCGCGGCCTGGTGCCGGTCAACGAACGCGGCCGGGGCGTCTACGCGGAGTCGATGGGGTGGTTCATCAACACCCTGCCGATCGAGTTCCCGGTCGGGCCGCGGGCGGGCTTCGGCGAGGTGCTGACCGCCGCCCAGGACGCCTACGGGCAGCTGCAGGCCCACGCCGGGGTGCACTTCGTGAAGGCCTGGCGGCTGCTCGCCCCCGCCGAGTACGCGCGGCTGCACTACTGGCCGCACGCGGTGAACTTCTACTCCTACATCGACTTCCGCCGGCTGCCCGGTGCCGACCGGCACGCCGCCCAGCGGGCCCGCCTGCACGTCTGGGTCTCGGGCTGCAACGGACTGCTGCAGTGGCTGCACCGCACCGACGACGGTCTGTTCGTCAACACCATCCACGTCGACACCCCGCAGGCCCGGGCCACCAACCGGGCCCTGCTGGACGGCTTCACCCGCGTGCTCACCGACGCCTCCTGACGCACCGGCACGCCCGCTCCGGGCCCCGCCCCTCCGCCCCTCCGCCCCTCCGCCCCTCCGGCCCGCCACCGACGGGCCGGTCCGCCATCCGGCCGCAGCGATTGCCCCGCCCTCCGCACCGAGTGAGCATCGTCACATCAGGTGACGCGGCGTCACCCTGTGCAGCGAGAGGAATCGACGAATGAGGGCATGGCTTCGAGCCGGCGCGGTGGCCGCTCTGCTCACCCTGGTGTCCGCGGGGCAACCGGCCGCGGCCGCGGGCGGCGCGTGGGGGCGCGGCGACGACCACGGCGGCGACACCGCCCGGTGCGCACCGGGCGTCCCGCTCGGTCCGGACGGCCCGGACTTCTACGAGCCGCCGTCCCCGCTGCCGGACGGCCCGCACGGCACCCTGATCTGGGCCCGGCAGGTCCCCGCCCCGGAGCACGCGCACGCCTGCCGGATCCTGTACCGCTCCACCCTCCACGACGGGGCCGCCGTGGCGGTGTCCGGCCTGGTGGTCTGGCCCGACGGCCCCTCCTCCCCCCGCGGCGGGCGCAACGTGGTGGCCTGGGCGCACGGCACCGTCGGCGGCCCCCGCCAGTGCGCGCCCTCGGCCGCACCGGACCCGGCGGTCGACCTGATCGACTACTTCAGCTACCAGAGCCCGTACTCGATCGACGTCGGCATCCCGGCGCTGACCGGCTTCCTGGCCGCCGGCGACGTCGTGGTCGCCACCGACTACCAGGGGCTGGGCACCCCCGGCGTGCACCAGTACGTGGTGGGCGCGACGGAGACCCGCAACGTGCTGGACTCCGTCCTCGCCGTCCGCCGGATCCGGGAGGCGCACGCGGGCAGCCAGACGGCCGTCCTCGGCTGGTCGCAGGGCGGCGGCGCCGGGCTGTTCGTCGGCCAGGACGCCTCCGGGTACGCCCGGGGGATCGACCTCGTCGGGGTCGCCGCGCTGGCCCCCGCCGCCGACATCGGGCCTGAGCTCGAAGGACAGGTGCTGCCCGGCCCCCGCAGCGACTCCTCCGAGTCCCACAACGCGGCCCTGCGGATCAACCTCTACCGCGGCTTCCTCGCCGCCTACCCGGAGCTGCAGGCGTCCGGGGTCCTCAAGCCGGCCGGGATCGAGGCCCTCCAGGGCGACGCCACCGCCTGCATCGAGCACTTCGCCGACGTCATCCAGAACAACGTGGGCGACACGCACCAGCTGGACACGCTGTTCCAGCCGATCAGGGACGTCCCCGGGTCCTGGCGCGACCGCTTCCACGAGAACACGCCCGGCTACACCACCGGCCTCGCACCGATCCTGGTGATGCAGGGCACCGACGACACCGTGATCAACCCGCACTCCACCGAGCAGTACGTCAGGCGCGCCTGCGGCTTCTCCCAGCCGGTCGAGTACACGACCTACCAGGGCGCCACCCACAACACCGTGCCCTTCGTCGCCCAGCAGGAGTACCTGAGCTGGATCGCCGACCGGTTCGCCCACCGGCCGGCCCCCGGCAACTGCTGACCCGCCCCTCCCCCGCCCCCTGACCGAGGTGCCCCGGCCCGTCGCGCCGGGGCACCCGGCCGTTCGCGGCGCCGCCCGGACCCGCCCGCCGCCCGCCCGACGAGGCCTCGCGAACGCCTGCCCACGGGCCGTCCGCCGGGCCCCGGGGCCATACACCGGCTGGTCCGGTCAACGTTTACATTTCCGGAAACGGTCTGCATAGTGACGCGTCGACACAGTGACGGATCGACAGATCCGCAGGTCGAGCGGGGAGGACCCTTTCTTGTCCCAGATCAACGAGGCCGGCGCGCGCGAGGTGGAACGCGAGCGGGCCGCGGTCGCCGTCATAGCCGGGCTGTTCGACGAACGGCTCGCCGGCACCCGGGAGGAGCTGGCGCGCGTGCTCGCCTCGACGTCCGACGGCGCGGGCGAGGTGTACGAGCGGGAGGTGGCGGCCGGGCGCCTGGCGACGGAGGTCCGCCGGCTGGAGGGGGCCGAGGGCGGGCTGGTCTTCGGCCGGATCGACCTGGCGGACGGCACCGTCCTGCGGATCGGACGGCTGGGTCTGCACCGGGACACCGACGAGCTGCCGGTGCTGGTGGACTGGCGGGCCGAGGCCGCGCGGCCCTTCTACGAGGCGACGCCCGTCCACCCCATGCGCCTGCGCCGGCGCCGCCACCTGCGGACGGCGGACCGCACCGTGGTCGGGGTGAGCGACGAACTGCTCGACGGCTCCGAGCCCACCGCCCACGACGTGGTCGGCGACGGCCCGCTGACGGCCGCGCTCCAGGAGCGGCGGACGGGCCGGATGGGGACGGCGGTCGCCACCCTGCAGGCCGAACAGGACACCATCGTCCGCTCGCCGCACCGCGGGGTCACGGTCGTGCAGGGCGGCCCGGGCACCGGGAAGACGGTGGTGGCGCTGCACCGCGCCGCGTACGTGCTGTACGCCTTCCCGAAGGCGGCCGAGCGCGGCGTGCTGGTGCTCGGGCCGAACGCGCGGTTCCTGGACTACATCGGCCAGGTGCTGCCCTCGCTCGGCGAGAACGACGTCGTCCTGGCGACCTGCGAGGAGCTGGCCGGCGTCGTACCCGGCGCGGCGGACGCCTTCGAGGCGGCGCGGCTGAAGGGCGGCGCCGAACTCGCCGACGCGCTGGCCGCCCTGGTCCGCGCCCGGCAGGCCCCGGCCGACGGCTTCGAGGTCCGGGTCGGGCAGGAGTGGATCCGGCTGCCGGACGGCGACGTCGCCCAGGCCCGGCAGGCGGCGCGGGCCGGCGGCCGCGCGCACAACCCGGCGCGCCGGCTGTTCAAGGAGCTGCTGGTCGACGCCCTGGTGCGGGAGCTCGCCCGCAGCAGCGCCGACGCCCTGGAGCAGATCGACGCCGAGGTCGCGCAGCTGACCGGCCTCGACCTCGACCGGGTCGCGGCGGCGGACCTGCGCCGCCTCGGCGTCGACGCCGCGCCCACCACCGGCGCCGACGAGTTCGACGCCGACGCCGTGCGCGCCGAGCTGCTGGAGGACGCCGCGCTCGACCGCGCCGTCGAGGAGCTCTGGCCGCGGCTGACGCCCAGCGGGGTGGTCGACGCCCTGCTGGCGGGCGACGACGGGGCGGCCGGGCACCTGCCCGGATTCACCGACGACCAGTGGGCCCTGCTGCGGCGGGCGCCCGACGCGCCCTGGACGGACGCCGACGTGCCGCTCCTCGACGAGGCCGCGAGCCTGGTCGACGGGCCGCCCGCGCGGGTCTTCGGCCACGTCGTCGTGGACGAGGCGCAGGAACTCACCGCCATGCAGTGGCGGATGGTGGTGCGCCGCTGCCCGGGCAGGTCGATGACCCTGGTCGGGGACTTCGCCCAGGCCGGGCCGGCCACGACGGCCCGGGACTGGCACGAGGCCCTCGGCCCGCACCTCGGCCCGCGCTTCGACCTGCGCACCCTGACCGTCAGCTACCGCACCACTCAGGAGATCCTCGCCGGCACGGAGGAACTGCTCGCCCGGATCGCCCCGGACCAGCCGGCGATCCGCTCCATCCGGCACGGTGAGACGCCCCGCACCCTCGCCACCGCACCCGGGTCGCTCGTCGCCGACCTGCTGCGGGAGCTGCGGGCGCAGCACGCCGCGCACCCCGGCGAGCTGGTCGGCGTGGTCTGCGCCGACGGCCGGGCGGAGCAGCTCGCGGCCGCGGGCGTCGAGCGGCACGCCGTCCTGGTCCCGGCCTCGCAGGCGCGCGGCCTGGAGTTCGACGCCGCCGTCGTCGTCGACCCGGACGGGATCACCGCCGCCCGCCCGGGCGGTGAGCGCGACCTCTACGTCGCACTCACCCGGGCCACCAAGCGGCTGTGCACGGTCACCGTGCCGTCGGCCTGAGAGCCGCGGCCTGGGCCCCGCCGACCGCGCGCCGCGGGGCCCGGTCGGCGCGGCGGCGCCCGCCGGCCGATCGCCCACGACGGACGGCCCCCGACCTGCGAGGACGGCCCCGTCGGCCCGATGAGAGGATCCCCCGGGAACAGGGACGCCCGGACCACGGAACAGGGGGCACAGCGTGCGGGGGCGGGACACCGAACGTGGCCGGATCGAGCAGCTGCTCGCGGGTGCCCGGCAGGGCACCAGCGGCGTCCTGCTGCTGCACGGCGAGGCCGGCATCGGCAAGACCGCGCTGCTCGACCACGCCGCCGGGCGGGCGGACGGCCTGCGGGTGCTGCGCGTCGAGGGCATCGAGTCCGAGATGGAACTCGCCTACGGCGGCCTGCACCAGCTGTTCCTGCCCGTCCTGGACCTCGTGGACGCCCTGCCCGCGCCCCGGGCCGCCGCCCTGCGGGCGGTCCTCGGGCTGAGCGGAGACGGCGTGCGCGACCGCTTCACCGTCGGTCTGGCGGTGCTGGCCCTGCTCGCGGAGGCAGCGGCCGACGGTCCGCTGCTCTGCCTGGTCGACGACGCGCAGTGGCTCGACCAGCCCTCCGTCGACATGCTGACCTTCGCCGCGCGCCGGCTGCGGGCGGAGGGCGTCGTGATGCTCTTCGCCGTCCGTGACGGCGCACCCGGCGCGACCGTCCGGGGGTTGCCCGCGCTGCTCGTCGAGGCCCTCGGCCGGGAGGCCGCCGCCGAGCTGCTGCCCGGGCTCCCGCCGTACGTCGCCGAGCGGGTCATCGAGGAGTCCGGCGGCAACCCGCTGGCCCTGATCGAGCTGGCGGCCGCGCTCGGGCGCCGCGGGCGGGGAGACCGTCCTGACCGTCCGCCACGACGGGCCGCTCGGGCTGCTGAGCCCGCAGGAGCGCGAGGTCGTCCGGCTGGCGGCCACCGGGGCCGGCAACCGGGAGATCGCCGCGCAGCTGTTCCTGAGCCCCCGCACCGTCGGGCACCACCTGTACCGGGCGTTCCCCAAGCTGGGCGTCGGTTCGCGGACCGAACTCGCCGCCCTGCTGGCCCGGTGAACCCGGGATCCGTCGTCGCGTCCGCGGACAGGTCCTACGCCTCCGGCGCGGAGTAGATCATCCGGGTCTGGGCGACCCGGTAGCCGGCCCGGGCGAAGGCCGCGGCCATCGGGGCGTTGTCGGTGTCCGTGGTGGCCGTGATCAGCTCGGCGCCCGCCGCCGCCTGCACCCTCGTGATCTCCGCCAGGATGTCGTCCACGTACCCGTGTCCGCGCAGCTCGGGGACGACGCCCAGGTAGCCGACGTTGCGGTTGTACGGCGTTGCCGACGGCAGGGCCAGCCCGGCGACCGCGCCGTCGGGGGTGCGGGCCAGCCGCCACCAGGAGCGCTCGCCCGGGCAGCTCAGGTAGAAGTCCACCTCCTCCCGGGCGGCCGCCTCGGCCCCCATGCTCGCCACGTTGCGGCGCGTCTCGCCGTCCAGGCTGCCCACCGCGATCCGCCGGAAGACGTCGAGGAACTCCTCGTCCGTGCCCTCGGTGAAGCCCAGCCGGCCGCCGGAGGCCGGCAGCCCGGCGTCGGGGGTCCACTCCAGGCGCAGCCGCTCCACCCGGTCGGTCAGCCCGGCGGCCAGCGCGGCCTCCTGCCGCCAGGTCAGGGCGGCGACGGCCGCCGGGTCCTCGCGCCAGCCGGTCGGCAGCGTGAGGTTGTACAGCGGGGGCTTGGCCGCGCCCTGCCCGGCGAAGGCCCGCAGGCTGGCCTCGACCAGGGCGGCGCCCACCGCCGCGCGGTCCGGCACCGACGGGTCGACGTGCAGGCAGTCCAGCGCGATCGGGTGCTCGCTGGAGGCCTGCCCCCACCACAGGGCACGGGCCACGATCCGCCCCTCGCCGTCCTCCGCGACCCACGTCCACTCGGGCCGGTACATGCCCTCCCTGAGTTCCTCGAGGTAGCGGTCGGCGGCGATCCAGCCGACGGGCTCGTCGACCGTCACGGCGGTGATCAGGTCGAGGTCGGCGGTGGTGGTGGGACGGAACGTCATGCGGGGCCCGTTTCTGCTGCTGCGTGGGTGACGTCGTCGACGGTATGCGGGCCACCCCGTGACCGGCATCGGTCATCGCGACGTAATGTCACCGGTCACCTGGCCCCTGACCTCTGGGCCAGGGGTCAGGGGTCAGGGGTCAGGCCTCAGGCGTCCGCCGGAACCTGCCGGACGTCGCGGACGAAGACGAGGGCGTCGGTGTCCGCGAGATGGGTCGGGTCGAACGGCGCGTAGCCGAACCAGGGGGACGTCCGGGGTACCGGTCCCGGATCGCCGAGGGCGGTGGTCAGGCGGGCGGCGCCCGCCACGCAGCGGTCTCCGGGCAGCGCGTACAGGAGGCCTTCGAGGGTGTCGTCGGGCGGGGTGTCCACGCCCCGGTGACGGATCGTGCCGAGGGCGGTGGCCACGACGGCGTACTCCGCGCCGAGCCGGGCACTGACCAGCGCACCGGCGCTCCACCACTCCACCGGGCCCTGCCACATCCGCATCGAGCTCTTCCGCCGCTGGAGGTGGGAGTTGTGGGCGTGGACGAGGACCGGGCCCCGGTCGGCGAGGGCGAGGAGGTTCTCGGCCATCATCAGGTCGCGCTGGGCGCACAGCCGGCTCATCCGGGCTGGCGACGGGTCGGCCATCGCGTGGTGGTAGCGGAGCAGGCCGGTGGCGGTGCGTGCGTGCAGGCGGGCCCGTTCCACCTCCTCCGGCGAGGTCGCGGCGAGCAGGTGCGGCGCCTGCGCGTCGAGCAGCGCCCCCAGGTCGTCGGCGAGCAGCCGGAGCCGGTCGGCCTCGGCCGACCGGCCGGTGGACCGGGCCGGGTCCGTCATGGCGGCGGGTTCGGTCCACCGGCCGTCGGGCCCGAGCAGGCGGTCGAGCGTCTCCGCCGTGCACGGGAGCAGCTCCGCGTCGAGGTGCGCCGCGAGGTGGCCGTGCAGCGCGGTGAGGGCCTGTCGGGGGCTCGCGGCGGCGGCGATCTCCAGCGGGCCGTCGAACCCGGCGAAACGGACCCGGTCGGCGGCGGGCCGGCCGTCGTTGTGGGCGCGCATCCAGCGCACCAGCTCGCGGTTGCCCGCGAGGGCGCCCCACTCGTGGCTGAAGCCGTGCTCCATGACCTCGTCCAGGGTGCCGGTGCCCCCGGTGACGTGGTCGTCCACCAGCCGGCCCGCGAGGCAGTCGCTCTCGATCGCGATCGTCCGGTACCCCTCCTGCTCGACGAGCTGCCGGAAGAGCTCGTTGCGCAGGTCGAGCAGCGCGTCCTCGCCGTGGGTGGGCTCGCCCAGGGCGAGCAGCCGCGGCCGGGCGGGGAGCAGCCCCAGGACGGCGGCGGCATCGACGGCGTGCACGGCGTTCTTGATGTCGGTGGCCATGGCTTCAACGCTATCGTTGAAGCCTCGGTTGAGACTTCTCGGTGAGATCGGCCAGGTGGATGGGCTCCAACCCTCAAAGCGGCGATCGGCTGCGGCCGGTCGATCTGGCGCGTGCGCACGGGCTGTCGACGCAGGCGGTCAGGAACTACGAGGAGGCCGGCATCCTCCCGGCCGCCGGTCGCACGCCCACCGGCTACCGCACCTACACCGGGCTGCACGCGCAGGCCCTGCGCGCCTTCCTCGCCCTGGTGCCCGGGCACGGCCACCGGACGGCTGCGGCGATCATGCGGGCCGTGAACGAGGGCGGCGCCGACGAGGCGCTGCGTCTCGTCGACGAGAGCCACGCCCAGCTCCTCGAGGACCGCCGGACCCTTGAGGCGGTGGAGAGCGCCCTCCGCCGCCTGGGCCCCCTCGCGGCAGAACCCGGGGCAGAACCCGGGGCAGAACCCGGGGCGGGGCCGGGCCGGGTGTCCGGACCCGACTCCACGTTCATCGGGCCGCTGGCCGGCCGGCTCGGGATCCGGCCCGCGACCCTGCGCGCCTGGGAGCGCGCCGGGCTGGTGCGCCCGCGCCGCGACCCGCAGACCGGGTACCGCGTCTACCGCGAGGCCGACGTCCGGGACGCCCGGCTGGCCCACCAACTCCGGCGCGGCGGCTACCTGCTGGAGCAGATCGCCCCGCTGATCGCCCAGGTGCGGGCGGCCGGCGGGCTGGAGCCGCTGGAGGCCGCCCTGCACGACTGGCGCGAGCGGCTGTCCGCCCGCGGGCGGGCGCTGCTGTCCGGCGCCGCCGAACTGTCGGCGTACCTCCGGGCGCACGGCTGAGGGGACGCACGGCTGGGGCCCGGCTCGCGGGCGCCCGGGCCGGTCTCCGCGCCGACGCGAAGGGCGCCCTCCCGATCGCCGTGCGGCGGTCGGGAGGGCGCCCGGTGGGACGTGCCGTCAGCCCCAGTTGCCGACCAGCGGGACGTCACCCGCGTTGCCGAACTTCTTGCTGTAGATCACCAGGTCCGAGTTCTCCGCGGCGCCGTAGAAGCCCTGGTCGCCGGGCCGGTAGACGCCGATGGTCTCCTTGCCGGTGCCGTCCCAGTCGCCCTTGACCGGGATGTCACCGGGGTTGCCGAACTTGATGCCCGGTCGCACGTGCTCCGTCTGGTTGGAGTCGTTCAGGTAGAAGACCTGGGTGTCCGGGTCGTAGACGCCGACGGTGGTGGTGCCGTTGCCGTCCCAGTCGCCGACCAGCGGCTTCCAGCCCGCGTTGCCCAGCGGGATGCGGTACTTGACGGTGGAGTTGTCGTCGGAGAGGTAGAAGGTCTGGTCGCCGGGCCGGTAGACGCCGACGGTGGTCCGCCCCTGCCCGCTCCAGTCGCCGACCAGGGGGATGTCACCGGGGACGCCGAACGGGAAGGTGGCGGCCACGGTGACGTTGTCGTTCGACAGCTGGAAGGTCGAGGTCTCGGGGTGGTAGACGCCGATGGTGTCGGTGCCCGGGCCGTTCCAGTGGCCGGTCAGCGGGACGGCGTTCCCGCCGCCGCCGAAGACCGTCCGGCCGGTGAACCAGCCGTTGTGGGCGGCCTCGCCGAAGCTGGCGTCCGCCTTGCGGTACACGCCCACCGAGGCGGGCGCCGGCCTGGGCGTCGCGTTCACCACGGCCCTGCCGATCCGCTGCTGCGCGGCGACGGTCAGCGGCACCTTGGTCGGCTGGTCGGGGCCGAGCCAACGGAAGTTCTGCAGGTAGACCACGCGCGGGTCCTGCGCGGCGATCGCGCGGTACTCGGCGTTGAACGCCGCGACGTCGGCGTCGGTCCGGTTCGGGTAGCAGTTGTCGGCGATGCGGTCCTCGTTGGTGGACTCCGGGAAGAGCATCAGGTGCTGGTCCGGCGAGGAGAGGAAGGTCTTCAGGTTCGCCAGCCGCGGCTGGATCTCGCCCCGGCCCACGCAGTAGTAGTCGAACCCGACGATGTCGACGGCGGACGGGATCGGTGCGGTCTGCTCGGCGTTCCAGTGGTCGAGGCTCATGATCAGCATCTTGTCCGGGAACGCGGCCTTGATCTGCGCGGCCTGCGTCTGGACCTGCGCGGGGCTCAGCCCGTGCGAGTAGGCCTCGTCGCTGAGGTTGACGGCGGCGATCTTGTCGATGTTCGGCCCGATGCGCTTCACCAGGTCGAGCAGGTTCTGCGCGGCGTCCGGGTTCGGGTCGAAGCTCCAGGAACCGCCCGAGCGCGGGAGCACCGTCTCCTGGTTGAGGTCGATCACGCAGGAGGACGGCAGGCACTGGTCCAGGAAGTCCAGGCGGGGGTCCCGGTCGCGCAGGTAGGTGTTGAAGTTGGTCCACGACGCCACCTCCGGCGCGTGGTTGACGCCGAGGTTCGGCTCGTTCGGGTCCCGGATGTCGAAGTACCCGTAGTAGCCCAGCCCGCCCAGCATGGAGACCCGCAGGTCGTCCACGGTGGTGACCTGTCCGGCCGCCGAGTGGTGGGCGCCGAGCGAGACGTAGCCGTCGCGGGGCAACTGGGCGGCGGTGCGGCCGGAGAAGACCGTCGCGCCGTTGACCGTCACGGTCGCCCGCTGCTTGTCGCCGGTCGCCAGCGCGACCGACACCTCGTAGGAGCCCGCCGGCGGGACGGCCGGCAGGGCGGTCGGCGCGCCGCCCTGGAGGAGCGTCAGCCCGCCGTCGGCCTGGACGCGCAGGCCGAGCGCGACGTCCTCGGCGTCCACGGCACCCGTGCCGCCCGAGGCGTTGCTGACGGCGAGGGAGGCCCAGTCCTGGCCGGAGGTGCTGCCGACCACGGGCGTCAGGACGGCGTGCACCGTGTAGGCGCCGGTCGGGACGTCCGAGGTGGCCGGCTTGTTCAGGCGGACGGCCGCGGTGCCGTTGGGGAAGGACAGCACGTTCGGGTTGGCCGGGCTGTTGACCTGCACCGAGCCCGCCGGCGGGGTGAGGGCCAGGCCCCGGACGCCCGAGACGGCGGTGTAGTCGGCGGAGATCAGGCTCGGCTGGCGGGCGCTGAGGTCCTGGTTGAGCCCGGAGTCGGCGGTGGCGTTGGGCGCGCCGTCGAAGGTGTCGACCAGCGGCTTGGCGCTGCGGATCGCGCCGGTGTCCACCCTGCTGACGTTCAGGCCGTGGCCGGCGCCGTCGCCGAAGGTGGTGACGCGGTCCTCGGTGGAGAGGTAGGCGCCGAGGTAGAGGAACTCGCTGCCCGGCCAGCGGGTCACCCCGGCCGGCGCGGAGACGGTGAACGGGGTGCCGTTCACCGTCAGGGTGAGGGCGCGGTCGGCCCCGGTGGAGACGGCGAGGGAGACGGCGTACTGCGCCGTGGGCGCCACCCTGCCGGTCCAGAACGGGGTCTCGCCGCCGTGGAAGAGGGCGAGCTCGCCGCCCGAGGTGACGGTCAGGCCGAGGTCGACGTCGCCGCCGGTGACGTAGCCGGTGCTGCGGTGGCTGCGGCTCAGCACGATCGAGCCCCAGTCCTTGCCGACGGTGTCACCGACGACCGGATCGATCACCGTCGAGACGGTGTAGTGGCCGGTGGCGTCCGCGACGGCCGGCGCGCCGAGCATGACCGCGGAGACGCCCTTGGCGAACAGCAGCTTGTTCGGGTGGTTCGGGTGGCTGGTCTGGACGAACCACTGGGCGGGTGCGGCGGTGGTGTCCCACCGGCCGGAGACCCGGGTGTAGGAGATCCCGTGCTGCCCGGCCGGGGGCGACTGCCGGGCGTCGATCCCGACGTTCAGCCCGTACATCGGGTCGGTGTCCTGGGCCGGGTCCAGCTGGAAGGTGTCCGCGAAGGCGCGGGTGGAACCGAGGTCCGCCGGCACCGGTCCGGACCCGTCACCGACCGGTGCGCCGGCCGGTGCGGCGGCCGCCGTGGTGGGGGCGAGGCCTGCGGGCAGCAGCGCCAGCGCGAGCGCCGAGGCGCCGGCCAGCAGTCCGCGGCCCAGGCGTTGAGTGAGTATCACCGAGTCTTCGTCTCCCGGTCGTCGAATCGGCGGCGCGGGCGTGCGCCGCCGAAGGGAGCGGACACGGCAATGCCCGAGCAGCTCAACGGTCTTCCCCCCGGATCGCGATCATAGGGGGTGGATACGAACGGCCGTGCGGGGTGTCGGACGCGGCGGTCCGCCGCGGGGCTCGGGAGGACCGGGCCGTCACGCGCTCGCGGCGCGGGCGGGGGCGAGCTGGTCGAAGCAGTAGTAGACGGCCAGGGCGGCGTGGGTCGCGAGCATCGCGACGGGGCTGACGTAGGCGAGCCCGATGGTGGCGGCGTAGCAGAGGCCGCCGGTGCCGAAGCGGCGCAGCGCGGCCCGGAGGGCCTGCGGCGGGATGGGGTGGTGCAGGGTGCGGGCGTCCCGCGTGAAGGCGAGGAAGAGCAGGGAGAACGCGACACCCATGGCGAGCATGGTGGCCGCGTAGAGGGCGGCGGCGGTGTGGGCGTCGTCGTGACCGGCCGTCAGGTACGCCGAGAGCATCCGCGTCGGGTACGGGATGACGGAGACGGTCAGCAGCAGGAAGAGGTTGGCGAACAGGGTGCGGCGGTCGACCCGGTCGGCGAGGACGCACATGCCGTGGTGGTTGATCCAGATGATGCCGATCACCAGGAAGCTGACCAGGTAGGCGAAGTAGGCCGGCCACTGGTAGGCGAGCGCGGCGACCAGCGACTCGCCGTGGAGCGTGTCGGGCTCCGGGACGCGGAGGTCCAGGACGAGCAGGGTGATCGCGATCGCGAAGACGCCGTCACTGAAGGCCTCCAGGCGGGAGGTGCTGAAGCCCTCCGGCTGCCGTGCGGCCGTGCTGTCGGTGGCGTCGGTCATGCGGGCTCCACGGTCTCCGGGGCGGGGTCTCGGGACGGTCCGGCGGGCAGGCGGCGCACCCGTGGATGCCGGCCGGCCCCGGGTCCCGGGTCCCGGGTCCCGGGTGGAGTGTACGGCCCGCGGCCGGAGCCCGCGGTCAGAGCCCGCGGGCGACGGTGGCGAGGACGGTGTCGGCCGCCAGGCGGCGTTCGTCCTCGGGCAGGTCGCGCAGGGGGCCGTCGACGAGCAGGGCGGAGAGGCCGTGGACGGCGGACCAGGCCGCGTAGTGCGCGCCGGGGCGGCGTTCCGCCGGGACGGCGCCGACCGCGACCAGCTCGTCGAGCTGACGGCCGAGCAGGACGTACGGGTCGGTGGTGTCGGCCCCGGCCCCGGCTTCGGCTCCGGCTCCGGCCCCGGAGGGCGGGTCGGAGCGTCCGTCAGCCTTGGAAGCGGCACCGGGGTGGGCGGTGGCGCCGGAGAAGGCCGTGCGGAACCAGCCGTTTTCGGTGGTGGCGAAGTCGATGTACGCGCGCCCGATGGCCTCCAGCCTGGACCAGGCCCGCTGGACCGGGTCGGTCTCCCGGACCTCGGCGGTGCGCCGGAGCATCAGTCGGCCGAGCTCGGTCATGCAGCCGGCCGCGACGGCGGCCAGGAGGTCCTCCCGGTCGGCGAAGTGCCGGTAGGCCGCGTTGTGGGAGACGCCGACCCGCCGGCCGACGGCGCGCAGGACGACGGCCGAGGGTCCGCCCGTCCGGGCCAGGGCGACACCCGCCTCGACCATCGCCTCGCGCAGCGCCCCGTGGTGGTATGCCCGCTTTTCCACTTTTCCGACTCCTTTCCGCCGATATGTTGACAGTGTCCACCGCGAGTGCCACGGTGGCAAGGAGAGCATGTTCCCGATGTCAACATGCACGGCGGATGGAGTCCCCGATGCCCGCCTCCCCCGCGCGACGGCCGCTGCTCGTCCTGGCCACGGTCTGCCTCGCCGCCTTCGCGATCAACCTCGACACGACCATCGTCAACGTCGCCCTGCCCGACCTGAGCCGGCAGCTCGGCGCCGGCACCCGCGACCTCCAGTGGGTCGTCGACGGCTACAACCTCGCCTTCGCCACCCTGGTCCTCACCGCCGGCTCGCTCGGCGACCGCTTCGGCCGGCGCCCCGCGCTGCTGCTCGGACTGGCCGGGTTCGCCGTCACCAGCGTGCTGGGCAGCGCCGCCGGATCCCCGGGCCCGCTGATCGCGGCGCGCTTCGCGATGGGCGCCTGCGCCGCGGTGATCTTCCCGACCACCCTGTCGATCATCACCAACACCTTCCCCGACCGCCGCTCGCGCGCGAAGGCCGTCGGCGTCTGGGGAGCCGTCACCGGCCTCGGCGTCGCGGTCGGGCCCGTCGTCGGCGGCCTGCTGCTGGCGCACTTCTCCTGGCCGTCGGTCTTCCTCGCCCTGGTTCCCGTCGCCCTGCTGGCACTGGTCGCGGCCTGGCGGTGGGTCCCGGAGTCGAACGACCCCGCCTCGGCCCGCCTCGACCCGGCCGGTCTCGCGGCCTCCTCGGCCGCCATCGGCGTCCTGGTCTACACGCTCATCGAGGCGCCGGACCGCGGGTGGAGCGCCCCGGCCAGCATCGCCGGCTTCGCCGCCGCGATCGCGCTGACCGCGGTCTTCGTCCGGATCGAACGCGGTCGCGCCCACCCGATGATCGACCTGACCCTGTTCCGCACCCCGGCCTTCTCCGCCGCGAGCGGATCCGTCACCGTCGCCTTCTTCGCCCTCTTCGGCTTCATCTTCCTGGTCACCCAGTACTTCCAGTTCATCCGCGGCTACGGCACCCTCTCCACCGGCGTACGGATCCTTCCCGTCGCCCTCACCATCGCCCTGGGCTCGATCGGCGGCGTCGCCCTCGTCGGCAGGCTCGGCACCAGGGCCGTGGTGACCACCGGACTGGTACTGCTGGGCACGTCCTTCGCCTGGATCTCCACCTCGTCGGCCTTCACGGGCTACCCGCAGGTCGTCGGGCAGATGGTGCTCATCGGCCTCGGACTGGGCCTCACCACCGCGCCGGCGACCGAGTCGATCCTCAGCGTCCTCCCGCCGGCGAAGGCCGGCGTCGGCTCCGCGGTCAACGACGCGACCCGCGAGGCCGGCGGCACCCTCGGCGTCGCCGTCCTCGGCTCGGTCTTCACCTCGCTCTACGCGAGCCACCTCACGACGACCGCCTTCGCCGCACTGCCGCCGCGGGTGGCCGCCGACGCCGGGCACTCGGTGGCCTCCGCCCTGGGCACCGCGGCGGCCGCCGGCCCGACGGAGCGCGGGCAGCTGCTGGACGCGGTACGGGCCGCGTTCATGGACGGGTTCCACGTGGCCTGCCTGGTCGCCGCCGGTGTGTGCCTGCTCGGCGCGGTCGCGGCCCGCCTCGCCCTCCCCGGCCGCGCTCCGCTGCACCCGGTGGTACCGGTCCAACCCGTCCCCGCCCACCACGGGTAGCCGACGCGCACGGTGCACACGTCGGACGCGCGTCCGGAGCCGCAGCGGCTCCGGGGCGCGCGCGCCGTACCCTCGCGTCACCAGCCCGCGGTGCCCGCGCCGCCCTTGAACGGGCCGGTGATCTCGCTGGTGATCCAGCCGCCGTAGAAGTCCCCCTCCTGGGCCAGCACGGCCTCCCCGTCGACGGTGCAGTCGTCCACGCGGCCCGGGTAGAACGCCAGGAAGTCGCGCAGCGCCCGGTAGCCGGGCAGCGGGTCCGGGTAGCTCCAGGCAGCCGAGGGCGCCAGCCGGGTCCCCACCCGCAGGTCCCAGTACCGGGCGCGCCCCTTCCACTCGCACACGCTGGCTCCCCGGCCCTCCGTCAGCAGGCCGGTCGCCACGTCGGCGGGCGGCAGGTAGTACACCGGCGGGTGACTGGTCTCCAGCACCCGCAGCGCCCGGCTGCTGGACGCGACCAGCATCCCGGCGAACCGGACCTCGACCAGGCGCCCGGGCACCGGCTCGACGGCCGGCGGGCGCGGGTACTCCCACACGGACTCGGTGCTCCGCCCTGCCGCCGCCATGCCACCCGTTCCCTTCCTGCGCTGCCCCCACCCACCGTCCACCCTGCCGCGGTCGCACCGGCGGGAGCCACTCGCAGCGTTCGCGCAGCGTCCGAGGACAACGCCGCACGGACGCTGCGCGAACGCTGCGAGTCGGCACCGGACCGGCCGGGAGCCGATGCTCTGACCGGCAGCGAACACGGACCCGACGAGGAAGCGGGGTCACCCATGGAACCGCAGGACGCCGTACCCGGACGGCCCGCGTGAGCGCCCCGCGACCGCACTGGGTCTTCGGCGACCAGCTCGGCCCGCACTTCCTCGCCCCGGCCGCGGGCGGGACGGGCGAGGACGGCACCGGCGAGGACGGCCCGGACCGGGACGCGCCGGTCCTCATGATCGAGGCCCGCTCCGTGCTGCGACGCCGGCGCTTCCACCGGGCCAAGGCCCACCTGGTGCTGTCCGCGATGCGCCACGCCGCCGAGGCTCTGGGAGACCGGGTGCACTACGTGCAGGCGGAGACCTACCGGGAGGGCCTGGCCAGGGCGGCCGGCCGGCGCCGCCTCACCGTGTGCCATCCCACCTCCCGAGCCGCCCTCGGCCTGGTGCACGGCCTGCCCCGGGTCACCGTGCTGCCGCCGCGGGGCTTCCTCGTCCCGTTCGCCGACTTCCGCCGCTGGGCGGGCGAGCCCGGGGAGCGACGCCTGCTGCTGGAGGACTTCTACCACCGCGTGCGGCGCGCCGAGCACCTGCTGCTGGAGCCCGACGGCACCCCGGCCGGGGGCCGCTGGAACCTCGACCGGGACAACCGGGAACCGCCGCCCAGGGGCGCGTCCACGCTCCCGCTGCCACCACCGTTCGAGCCGCAGGAGGACGAGATCGACGCCCGGGTGCGGGCCGACCTGGACCGCTGGGAGCGCGCCGGCGAGGTCGCCTTCGTCGGCCGGGACGGTCCGCGCCGCTTCGCCGCCACCCGCGCGGAGGCCGAGCAGGCCCTCGCGCACTTCGTCTCCCACCGCCTCGCCGACTTCGGCCGGTTCGAGGACGCCATGCTCCACGCCGACCCGTGGATGGCGCACAGCGCGCTGTCCGTCCCGCTCAACCTCGGCCTCCTCGACCCCGGCGAGTGCGTGCGCGCCGCGGAGGAGGCGTACCGGGCCGGGCGGGTGCCGCTCAACAGCGCCGAGGGCTTCGTGCGCCAGATCGCCGGCTGGCGCGAGTACGTGTGGCAGCTGTACTGGCACTTCGGGGAGGGCTACCGCGACGCCAACCGCCTCGGCCACCACGAACCGCTGCCCGCCTGGTTCCGCGACCTCGACGCCGGGGCGGTCACCGCCCGCTGCCTGGCCCGCGTCCTCACCGAGGTCCGCGACCACGGCTGGGTGCACCACATCCCCCGGCTGATGGTGCTCGGCAACTGGGCCCTGCAGCACGGGTGGGACCCTCGCGAGCTCACCGACTGGTTCCACCGCTGCTTCGTCGACGGCTACGACTGGGTGATGGCCGCCAACGTCATCGGCATGTCCCAGTACGCCGACGGCGGTCTCGTCACCACCAAGCCGTACGCCGCCGGCGGCGCCTACCTCAACCGGATGAGCGACCACTGCCGGCCGTGCCGCTACCGCCCCACCGAGCGGCTCGGCGACCGCGCCTGCCCGTTCACCACCGGCTACTGGGCCTTCGTCCACCGCCACCGGGACCTGCTCGCCGCCAACCACCGCACCGCCCGGGCCGTCTCCGGACTGCGCCGCCTGGACGGCCTGCCCGACGTCCTCGCCGCCGAACGCACCCGCGGCCAGTCCCCGCCGTGATCCGTGGGCCGGTCCCCGCCCTGACCCGAACCGCCCCGGACGATTGACCCGGGCGCGGAACGGGCAGCCGCCCCGTCCACCGGTCCCCCCACTTTCCAGCCGGACGGAGACCACCATGGACGGCGCGGACGGATTCCCGGGCAGGCTGCACACCGAACACCGGGCCATCGAGGCCCTCCTGCGGAGGCTGGACGGCGAGCGCGACCGCGGCGCTCCCGCCCCCGACGAGGACCTGCACCTGCTCGACGCGCTCCGGCGGGTGCTGGAGCCGCACCTGGCCGCCGAGGACGCCCACCTCTACCCGCTGGTCCGACGCTGTCTGCCGTCCGGTGCCGCGCTCGCCGACGCCGCGGCGACCAGTCACGCGACGATCCGCCGGCTGCTGGAGCGGGCGACGGACGGGCTGCTGCCCGCCGCCGGGCGGCGGCGGGCAGCAGCCTCGCTGTCGACCGTCCTCCGCACCCACCTGCGGGGCGAGGAGGAACGGCTCTTCCCGGCGCTGCGCGCCCGCGCCGCGCCGCGCGACCTGCGGCGGTGCGGCCGCGGACTGAGCGACGGCCGCCGGGCGGGGCCGGACGCGCCCGTGTGGGGCCTGCCGCCCGGCACCGGGGCGATCGCCGCCGTCCGGGACCACCTCACCGGCCACGACACGTCCGAGCGGGGGCACTCCCCCTGATCCGGGCCGCCCGTAACCGGGTCCCGGCAGCCCGCCCGCGCCGGCCGTTTGGCACTCCGCCCGGCGGCAACCCGCAGGAGTATGGCGTACCTCGGAGAACCCGTACCGACCGTTCCGCAGCCCCGTCTCCCGAGCGAGCCCGCGGACGGGCAGGGGCCGTGGCTGTTCACCCGCCCCGGCCCGGCCCCGGCCGACGGGCCGGTGGGCGCCGTGCTGTTCGGCCGGGACGGCACCCTCCTGCAGGACGTCGTCCGCAACGGCGACCCGGCGATGGTCCACCCGATGGCGGGGATCAGGGCCGCACTCACCGCCCTGCGCGGGGCCGGCTACGCCCTCGGCGTGCTGAGCAACCAACCGGGCGTGGCCGCTGGCCTGCTCGGGCGGGGCCAGGTCGAGGCCGTCCAGACCCGGGCCGAGGCACTGCTGGGCCCCTTCGACGTCTGGGCGGTGTGCCCGCACGGCCCGCACGCGGGCTGCGCCTGCCGGATGCCCTCCCCGGGCCTGGTGACGGCCGCCTCCCGGGCGCTCGGTCTGCCACCGGCCCGCGTCACGGTGATCGGCTGCAGCGATGCGGTGGTGGTCGCCGCGCTCGCGGCCGGTGCGCACGCGATCCGGGTCCCCGAAGCGCCTCGGCGGCCCGCCGTGCCGTGCCCGCCCTGCACCCTGACCGTCTGCCGGTCCGCCGACGGCCCCGAGCAGGCGGCGGAACTGCTGCTGCAGCGCTGACCCCGGGACCCACGCGGGCCGACGCGGCCGGAACAGACCGTCAGCCCGCCAGCACGACGGCCGGGTCCAGCAGGCCGCCCACCACCGCGCGGGCCATGTCGGCGAGGCCGGTGCCGTCGCGCCGGGCGTGCGAGCGGAGCAGCTCGAAGGCAGTGTCCATGTCCAGTCCGCCGGCCTCCGCGAGCACGCCCTTGGCCCGCTCGACGGCGGTGCGGTCGACCAGGGCGACGCTGATCTCCTCGGTCGCGGTCTGCTCCCGCCCGTAGCGGCGCTGGAGGAGGGCGAGCACGGCGAGGTCGGCGAGGGGCTGCACGACGTCCGGGCCGCCCCGACCGTCCCGGCCGTACTCGCCGGGCTCGGTGCCGGGGCGGTCGCCGAAGACGTTCAGCGCACCCACCGTCTGCCCGTCGAGGCGCAACGGCACCGCGCGCACCGAGCGGAAGCCGAGGGCGACCGCCTGCGGGACGAACCGGGGCCAGCGGCCCCGGGCGCGGTCGAGGTCGGGTTCGACGACCGTCTCACCGCTGCGGTGACAGTCCAGGCAGGGGCCCTCGTCGGCGGCGATCTGCAGCGCCTCCAGCCTACGCACGCGGTCGCTGGAGTAGGCGATGTCGCGCAGTCTGCCGTGCCGGTCGGCGACGACCAGGCCGGCGCCCGCGGCCCCGCTCAGCGCCGTGCAGACCTCGGTGACCCGGTGCAGGAACTCGACGGTGTCGTAGCCCTGCCCGGTCAGCGTCCCGGTGAGCCCGGCGAACGCCTCGTTCACGCGGGCCTCGCTCGTCGTGACCGACTTCCTTTCCCTCCCAAGCCAGGCTACGCCCGCGTCCTGCCGCCGGTCATCCGTCATCGGTCCTCCTCCGTGAACCGCAGCCGCCTCCGCACCACGTCGTGCGCGACCCCGTCGATGTCCCGGCCGTGCGCGAACGCGTGCCCGCGCAGGCGGTCCAGTGCCTCCTCGGCGGAGACCTTCAGCTGCACCATGATCATGCCGACCGCCTGGTCCACCTCGACCCCGTCGAGCGGCGGATCGTCGAGCCAGGGCTGCACCGGCGAGCCGTCGGGCGCCGCCACGAAGGAGCCGACGATGGCGAGGTCACGCTGGTCGCGGCGACCTGGATGTCGGCGATCTCCGCCATGCCCGGGGCCCCTGGTGCGGCCCGGTAGAGGCTCAGCACGCCGATGCTGGCGGAGCCCAGGTGCAACGGGGCGGCGTAGGCGCCGCGTAGCCCTCGGATCCCCGCGGCCGCGGCGGCGAGGTCGGCCACCAGTACCGGCCAACGGACCTCCGCGGGCGACAGGAGGTCGGACACCACCACCGGGCGCCGACCGCGGAAGGCGTCCACCCCCGGGCCCTCGCCGAGGCTGAACTGCCGCTCCTCCAGGAGGCGGGCCCGGTCGTCACTGGCCCAGATCCCGGCGCGGTGGCCGGTGTCGGCCATCAGGGTGATCGCGGCGGAGTCCACGGCCAGGGCCTCGACGCAGGCGGCGCAGAGCCGCTCCGGCACCGACGGCCGGCCCGGTCCGTTGACGGCCTCGGCCATGATCTGCGCGATGCGCGTCAGATCGGCCATCTCCGCGTCTCGTTCTTCTGTCGCCCATCCGCCGCCCTCGGGGCTGCGGCCGACGTCACGGTGGCCACGCCTCCTCACCGCGGCATGATCACCGCAGCATAGGGGCCCCGGGCCCGGGCGGCCGCGCCGTGACGGCCCACGTGCCGCACCGGCCCGTATGTCGCTGCGCGTCTACCCGGATCGACCCGGCACACACGCCGCACCGGGTTTGGCGGCACCGAGTCCGGCTAACCGCCCGGTATGGACACCACACCTCTGCACACCCGACGGTGGTCCCGACGGCTGCGCGGCGCGCTGGACGCACCGGAACACTGGGAGATCCTCGACGTCCCGGCCCGGCCGCTCGCCCAGGCGGTCGAGGCGCTGCCGCTCGGACCGTACCGGGACGCCCTGCACGGCGTCTGGCTCGGCCACCCGCTGCACCCCGTGCTGATCCAGCTGCCGATCGGCTTCTGGTCCTCGGCCGCCGTCCTGGACTTCGTGCCGCACGGGCACCGGCCCGCGGACGCCTTCGTCGCGCTCGGTCTGCTGACCGCCGGGCCGGCCGCCCTGGCGGGCTGGGTGGACTGGTCCCGGCTCGACCCACCGCGCCGGCGCACCGGCCTGGTGCACGCCCTGAGCAACACCACCGGGGTGCTGCTGTACGCCGGTTCGATGCTGGCCCGCTGCCGCGGGCGGCGCGGCCGCGGCCGGCTGCTCGCCCTGGCCGGGCTGACCGCGCTGTCGGTCGGCGGCGCCCTGGGCGGGCACCTGGCGTACCGCCAGGCCGCGGGCCCGGACCGGGCCGCCGCGGTGCCCGGGCTGGCCCCGGCGGACTGGACCGGCCTCGGCCCCGTCGACGACTTCCCGCCCGGCCGGCCCGTGCAGCGGACGGTGGGCGAGCTCGGCGTGGTCGTCGTGCGCGACGGCGGGGACTTCCACGTGCTCGCGGGGCGCTGCTCCCACCTGTCCGGCCCGCTCGCCGAGGGCACCGTCGCCGACGGCTGCCTGCGCTGCCCCTGGCACGGCAGCGAGTTCCGGCTGCGCGACGGCGAGGTGGTGCGCGGCCCGGCGACCGCGCCGCAGCCGGTGCTGGAGACCCGGGTGCTCTCGGGGCACCTGGAGGTGCGCCGGTCCGGCACCGGCTGAGCGCCGGGTGGGGGAACGGTCAGGCTGCGGGGCCGGTGCGACGGGTGTGAAGCGCGCCCGCCCGGGCAGCCGCCCGGCATGTTGCTGATCACACCACCGGGCGTCTATCCGCCCCAGGGGGACACCGAACTCCTCGCCCACTGCGTGCGCCGGGAGCCGCTGGACGGCTCCAGCCGGGTGCTCGACCTGTGCACCGGGACGGGCGCCGTCGCGCTCGCGGCCGCGCGCCGCGGGGCCCGGGTCACCGCGGTGGACGTCTCCACCCGGGCCGTGGCCACCGCCTGGTGCAACACCCGGCTGCATTACCGCAGGGTCCGGGTGCACCGGGGCGACCTGCTCGCCCCGGTGGCCGGGCAGCGCTTCGACCTCGTCACCGCCAACCCGCCCTACGTCCCGGCGGGCCCCGGCCGGGACGGTCCCGGCCGGGGCGCCGCCCTCGCCTGGGACGCCGGACCGTACGGCCGGCTGGTGCTGGACCGGATCTGCCGGACGGCCCCGCGGGTACTGACCCGCGGCGGCGTCCTGCTGCTCGTCCAGTCCGCGCTGGCCGACGTCCCGGCGACCCTCGCGGTGCTGCGCGCGGCCGGGCTGCGGGCCGACGTGGCGGCCCGGCGGTGGCAGCCCTTCGGGCCGGTGATGACGGCCCGGGCCGGGTTGTTCGAGCGGCTCGGGCTGATCGGGCCGGGCGAACGCGAGGAGGAGCTGGTGGTGGTGCGCGGTGTCCGCGGGTACTGACCGGGAAGCCGTCCGGGTGGTCGTGGTCCCGGGCGGCCCGCTGCTGGTCGAGGGGCCGGTGGAGGTGGTCCTGCCGGACGGCACCGTCCGGGTCTCGGAGCGGCCGGTGGTGGCGCTGTGCGCCTGCCGGCGCAGCCGGACCTACCCGTTCTGCGACACCAGCCACCGGCGGCACCGCCGCCCGGACCGCGACCCGGCGGCGGACGGCGGCGGTGGCGGTGGCGGTGGCGGTGGCGGTTCAGTCGCGGGCGGCGGCCGGGCCGGGCAGGGTGGCCGGGTCGGGCAGGTCGGGCAGGTCGGGCAGGGGTGAACGCAGCGACGACCGCCCGGACCGCCAGCACCCGAGCAGGTGCTCCGCGAAGCGGCCGTCCACGACCTCCGCGGCCGCGATGCCGAACGCGACGTCCTGCGCCGTCTCCGGCTCGGCGGACACCAGTTCCGCGATGACGCCACGGCGCACCAGCTGCTCGTGGACGGCGTCCGCCTCGACGTGCTCCCGGTAGAACAGCGTGCCGTCCGGGCCGCCGCCCAGCCGGTCCAGCGCGGCGGCCAGCCGGGCGGCGCCGGGCGAGGAGGTGATCTCGATGGCGGCGAACTGCCCCACCGCCGCTCCGCGCAGAGCCCGGTGCAGACCGAACAGCGTCATCAGGTTGACCACCGCCAGCGAGGACGCGGGGACGAGGTCCAGGTAGTGCCGGTAGGCCGGGTCCAGCCCAAAGGCCGCCATCATGCGGGCGAACAGCAGCGCATGGGCCCGCTCGGGGCGCCCTGCACCGTACTCGTCGAAGGTGATCGCCAGCAGCACCGCCTGCGCCGGGCCGTGGATCCTCGGCAGCAGCCACAGCTGCGGGTCGGCCTCCTTGAGGTGGTAGAGCGACCGGTGCACCAGGTACTCCCGGGCCTGGGTGCGGTCGCCCACGGCCAGCAGGTGGTGCGAGGGGCCGGTACCTCCGGCGGGCTCCAGCAGCAGCCGTTCCAGAGCCTCCGGCAGTGGCGGTACGGGCTCCGCCGCGGCGCGCACCGCCGCGAGGAAGGGGCGTTCCAACGCCCGCCTCAGCGTCAGGAGTTCGGGCTCCCACTCCCACCCGGGGTGGACGCCCGGCAGGCCGCGGTCGTGGAGTTCGTAGCAGAGGAAGAGCGCGAGCTGGTGGTCCTCGCCCCAGGGGTCGTCGAACGGCCCGGGCGGGGCGAGCAGCCGCCCGGCGCCGGGCGGCCCGGCGGTCACCAGGCCGAGCACCGCCGCCGACAGCGGACCGCGCGGGCGCAGCGGGCCGCTCATCGCCCGCTCCCCGGGCCCGCCGCTCCATCGACCCGGCCCCCGGCTCCGGTGCCCCGGCCCTCGGCGCAGGCGCAGAGCACGGCGAAGGCGATCGCGAGGGTCAGCGCCCAGCAGCCGGTGAAGGCCCAGAGCACGGGTGCCGCCGAGGTCCGCAGGCCCGCGGTCAGCAGGCCCAGCGACAGCAGGACGAGCCCGAGGACGGTCCGCGGCCGCACGCCCCGCATCATGTCCCAGGCCCGGCTGCGCAGTCCGAGGCCGAACCCGCGCAGCCGCGCGTCGAGGGCGCGGTCCCGGCGCAGTTCCCGTTCGATCCCGAGCAGCACGTCCCGCTCCTGTGCGTTCACCCTGTCCTCCTCGTACGGCCGTCCCCCGGCGCGTCCCCCCGGGTCCTGCGGGCGGGTGCCCCGGAATCGCGGGAACTAACGCCCCTGGAGCCACGACCGCCCCGGGAGGCGGGCGGCCAGCAGGCAGCTGTCGTCGGCGGGGTTGGGGCCGCCGAGCCGGGCGGCGACGTGGGCCAGGCACTTCGCGAGGTCGGTCCGGTCGCACTCGGCGGCGGCGCGCAGCAGCCGGTCCGGCCGTCCGTTGCCCGTGTCCCGGCGGTTCAGCAGGCCGTCGGTCCACAGCAGGACGGTGTCGCCGGACCGCAGGGGCAGCTCGGTGTCCGGGTACCGGCTCTCGGGCAAAGCACCGAGCACGGTGCCGGTGGGACCCTCCGCCAGAGCGGCGTCGGCGTCCCGGATCACGGCGGGCGGGCTGTGACCGGCCGCGCTCCAGACGAGTGTCCGGGCGGCCGGGTCGACGAGGCCGCACAGCACGCTGGCGATCCGGTGGCCGCCCTGGTGGCAGAGCATCGCGTTGAGCCGGCCGAGCATGCCGCCCGGCCCGTCCCCGGTGTAGCAGAGACCGCGCAGCGCGTGCCGCAGCTCGGCCATGGCGACGGCGGCCGGCAGGCCGTGGCCGTTGACGTCCCCGACCGCGAGCAGCACCCGCCCGTCGGGCAGGCCGGCCACGTCGTACCAGTCACCACCGATCCGCGGGCGGTCCCCGGCGGGCAGGTAGCGGCCCGCGTGGTCGACGGCGGCGGGCGGCTCCGAACCGGCGGGAGGGGCCATCAGCGCGTTCTGCAGCGCGCGGGTCGTCCGGTGCTGGGCGGCCGACCGGCGCCGCTGCTCGGCGAGCCGGGCGCGCACGCCCGTGAGCGCCTGCTCCGTCCGGTGCCACTGGGTGACGTCCTGCAGCACGCCCCGCACGGCGCGCGGGCGGCCGTCGGCGGGATCGGAGGCCGCCTCGGCGGTCACCCGCAGGGTGCGCACGGGGCCGCCGACGGGCCCGGCGTCGAACTCCAGGGCCCCGGTCCGCCGGCCGGCGAGCAGGCGTCGCGCGAGCAGGCGGACCGCCGAGCGGTCGGCCGGGTTCACCCGCGCCAGCACCTCGGCAGGCGTGGCCGGGTCGGTGCGGCCGGGGTCGAGGCCGAGTAGGTGCCGGGCCTCCTCGGACAGGTCGATCCCCGGCGAGCCGGCCGACCAGGCGAAGCAGCCGAGACCCGCCAGCCGCTGCGCCCCGCCGGGACCCGCCGCGTGCTCCGCGGCGCCCTCGCGGGGCCGCCAGGTGAGCAGCACTCCGTCCAGGAAGGGCGCCGCCCGCAGGGCGGTCGGCGCGGCGCTGCCCGTCAGGCCCTCGACCCGCCCCTCGTAACCGACACCCGTCGCGGCGGTGTCCAGGATCCGGCCGAAGGCGCCCGCGGTGACCAGCCCGGGGTGCAGCTCGCTGAGGCGCCGCCCGACCAGCCGGCCCGTCGCGGCCTCCCGGCCGGCCGCGGCGTTGGCGAACCCCACGCGCAGGTCTCCGACCGCACCGCCGGTGACGCCCTCGCGGACGGCGGAGAGCACCAGGACGGGCTCGAACACGGCGTCCAGCACGGCCCGGAACCAGTACTCGCCGCCCGGGACGACCAGGTCCGGCTCGCCACCGTCCGTGGCCGTCACCCGCACCAGGTGCTCCGCCACCAGCCCGGCCAGCGCGTCCACGTAGCGGGCGGCCGCGCGGGCCCGGCGGAGCGGCTCCCGCCAGCCGAGGCTCATCGCCCCGACGGTCCGGTCCCCGCGCGTCAGCGGCACGGCGCAGACCGTGCGTCCGGGCACGATCCGCCCGCGCACGGTCCCGTCCGCCCCGGGCGGCCGCCCGCCGCCCTCCTCGGCGCCGGACTCCCAGACCGGGCCGCCGCCGTGGGCCGCCGTGACGAGGGGCGCGCCGGTCTCCGGCGGGATCCGCCGCCACTGGCTGACCCGGCGCGCCTCGACCCCGTGGCTGCCGGCCAGGGCGAGCGCGCCGTCCGGCTCCAGCAGGCCCAGCACCACCGCGACGACGCCGAGCGGCCCCAGGGCCACCTCGTGCACCAGCCGGGCCAGTTCCTCGGGGGTGTCCGCCCGGCCGAGGCCGCCAGGTGGTAGCGGGCGGCGAGGCCGGGCACCGGGGTCAGCGGCCCGGGCCCGGGTGGGACCGCGGCGGGCGCCCGTGGCCGGGCGGCGACCGGGTCGGAGCCGGGGGCCGGGGCGTCCCCGCCGAGGTCCGCGATCGGTGCGGCCAGGCCCACCAGGGCGGCGGCGATGTCCACCAGCCGCCGGTTGGAGTCCTGGGACAGCTGCACCAGGTGGCCGAAGGCCTCGTCGGGGGTGCAGCCGAGCCGCTCGGTGAGCATCCCCTTGGCCTGCTCGATGACGCCGCGGGTGCGCATCGCCCGGCGCAGCCCGTCGGCCTCGGCGCGCAGCCGCTCGACGGCCTCCCACAGCACCGCGCCGTCGTCGGGCCGGGCCGCTGCGCCGGGGTCGCGGTGCTCAGGCACAGGCCGCCGCCACGTCCGGGTAGGTGCGCAGCAGCGCCGAGACGCCGCTGAGCTCGATGACGTCCTGCACCCTGGGGCCGACGCAGGCGAGTCGGATCGCACCGTCGTCCTCCCGTGCGCGCCGGGCGGCGGCGATGAGGACCCCGAGTCCGGTCGAGTCGACGAAGGGCACGGAGGCGAGGTCGATCACCACCCTGGTCGCGCCGTCGGCGACGAGGGCGTCGAGGAGCAGGCGCACCTCCTGCGCCGTGTAGTCGTCGAGGTCCCCGCTGAGCGGGACCACCGTCCAGCCGTCGACCTCCGGGAAGTCCTTCATCCGGACCGACCGTCCTCAGTTCCCGGCCGCATCCGGCCGCTTCTCGGCCCCCGCCCTCCAGGCTAGATGAATGATGCGAAGGGTTAGTGGTCGTAGGCGGTCAGCGAGCGCATGACGGGCTGACCAGTGTGGTCGTTGTGCCAGATTGCGCAGGTCA
>NZ_JBIWPA010000028.1:62481-110139 GCF_044768035.1 Kitasatospora sp. NPDC101176 | reverse complement strand
ATGGCCACCCGACTGACCGCCAGCCCGGACAGAATCGGGCAATACCTCCGCCCGAAACTCCTCGCGGCAGCCTAAATCGGTATCGAACACCCTCTTAGACGTGTCGGGGAGGGGTCAGGAGCGGCCGCGGAGGCCGCGGAGGTGTTCGGCGACCGGGGCGAGGGCCTCGTACATGGCGTCCAGCTGCTCCGGGGTGAAGCGGTCGATGAAGTGCGCCCGGACGCTGCGCACGTGGTCGGGGGCGACCCGCTGCATGGTGTCCCAGCCCTGCTCGGTGAGGTGGGCGTAGAGGCCCCGGCGGTCGCCGGGGCACTCCTGGCGCAGCACCAGGCCGGCCGTCTCCATGCGGGTGATCTGGTGCGAGAGGCGGCTCTTGGACTGCAGCGTGGCCGTCGCGAGGTCGGTCATCCGCATCCGGCGGTCGGGGGCCTCGGAGAGGACGACCAGGATCTCGTAGTCGTTGATGGCCAGGTTGTGCGGCTGGAGTTCGCGGCTGAGCTGGTAGTCCAGCAGCTTGGCGACCTCCAGGTGGGCGCGCCACATCCGCTGCTCCCTGGCGGTCAGCCAGGGGGTTTCCCCCTCCGGCTGCGACGGAGGGGTGTCCGCGGTGTCGATCGTGTGCGCATCCATGGGGACAGCATACCCGATTTAGTTAAATCTTGTACAAGTTTACAGGCCGAAACGCCGTCCCAGGTCGCCCAGGTTACCGAGACCCGGCACGTTGAGGTTGCCCCCGCCGTGCCCGCCGTGGCCGGCCGCGCCCGGCTGGGACGGCACGCCGCCCATCGGGATGCCCGCCTCGGCGCCCACCTGGCCGACCGAGCGCTCGGCCATCAGCTTCTCGCTGGACTGCAGCAGCACCTGCCCGGCGCCGATGAACTCGAACTGGTGCTCCTCGCCGGACGCCCCGCCGAGCCCGGTCAGCCGGCGGATGCCGCCGATCAGGCCGTGCATGTAGTCGTGGTCGTAGTGGTGGCACGGCGCCGGGCAGTCCGCCCAGCCGACCAGCGCCTGCGGGTCCACCCGGATCGGCGGCTCGACGAAGTGCACCGGCCCGTTGGAGGCGGCGACGAACTTGCCGGTGCCGATCAGGGTGAGGAAGCCCGGGATGATCGACTGCTTGAGCCGCAGCGTCGGCTCGAAGGCCAGCAGGTTCCCCGAGCGGACGGTCAGGTTGCCCTCGTCCAGGTCGTAGGAGTTGAGGTCGAAGGCGCGGTCCGCCAGCAGCAGCTTGCCGCGGCCCTGGGCGACCACCCAGTCCGCCGCGTGCATCGGCGAGTTGAAGTGCTGCCCGATCATCCGGTCCAGCACGCCGGCGCCGACGCCCTTGAAGCTGATGTCGCCGTAGTAGGCGACCATCTTGCCCTTCTGCAGGAAGTACGAGCCGTTCAGGTCGACCGAGAAGGCGTACGGGTTGACGTTGTCGTTCGCCGGCAGGCTGTGGGCGTCGTACACCACCGGGCCGGCGCCGCCCCCGTGGGCGCTCGGCAGCGGGGCCTGCGGCCCGCCGAACTGCTCCTGGGCGTAGGCCTGCTGGGGCTGCTGCGGCGGAGGCGGCGGCGGGTAGCCCCCCTGCTGCGGGTACCCGCCCTGCTGGGGGTAGCCCCCCTGCTGGGGGTAGCCCCCCTGCTGGGGGTACCCGCCCTGCTGCGGGTAGCCGCCCTGCGGCCCGTAGCCCGGGGGCGGCGGCGGGGGGACGGCGAAGCCGGGCTGGGTCGGCTGGTCGTACGGGGACTGCCCGTGGGGCGGCTGCGGCGGGTAGGACATCAGAGCTTCTCCTCGCTCGCCTGGACGTACACCGCACCCTGTCCGGACAGTTCCAGCTGGAACGCCTCGCCGGAGCCGCGGCCGATCATGTCGCGCCACCCCAGCGCCGTGGACAGCTTGTTCTGCACCTGGCCGCGGTGCGCCACGTACGCCTGCGGGTCGACGTGCACCGACTGGCCCGGGACGATCGGCAGCTCGAAGACGCCGCCGTGCGCCATCACCGCGACCGAGCCCTGCCCGTCCAGCTTGGTGGTGAACAGGCCCTGGCCGGTGACCTGGCCGCGGACCATGCCCATCACGCCGCCCTGGGAGCCCATGAACATGGTGGACTGCTGCAGCGTGCCCTCGAAGGCCAGCAGCCGGTCCGCCTCGACGTACAGGGTGTCGCCGACCAGGTCGATCACGTGGACGTGGTGGCCGCCGTGGCCGAACATGACCCGGCCCTGACCCTCGACGGTCATCAGCGGGGTGTCCTCGTTGGCCACCCGGCGGCCGATCATCGACATCACGCCGCCCTGCCCGCCGGTGATGTTCGGCGTGAAGCGGACGTCCCCGGTGTACGCGAGCATCGCGCCGCGCTGGCTGAACAGCCGCTGGCCGGGCACCACGACGGCCTCGACCATCTTGCCGTTGATCTTCGTGAAGGCCATCAGACGTCGCCCCCGATGGTGACCTTCTCCGACGGCTGCACGTAGACCAGTCCCTCTCCGGAGAACTCCACCTGGACGGCCTCGCCGCCGCCCTCCCCGATCACCGTGGTCCAGCCGGCGCCCGACTTCAGGCTGCGCTGCAGGCTGCCGGTGTGCGCCACGTAGGCGCCGGGGTCGACCCGCAGCGGCTGGTCCTTGCCGACCCGCAGGATGATCGCCGGCCCGTTCGAGGTGACGGCGGCCCAGCCGTGGCCCTCCACCTTGGTGGTGAACAGGCCGTTGCCGGAGGACATGCCGTTGAGCCCGGTGAAGGTGGTGCCGGTGCGCAGCGAGCCCTCGGTGCAGAGCAGGTTGTCCGCCTCGACGAACAGCGTCTCGCCGTTCAGTCTGACCAGGTTGATCTCGGTCGCCTTGTCGGCGAAGTAACAGGTGCCCTGTCCCTTGACCTCCATGACGGTCATCTGTTCGCCGGTCAGTCGGCGGGCGACCATGCCGCGCAGGCCGTCCCCGCCGCCGGTCAGCTTCTTGAAGCTCATCTGGCCGGTGTAGGCGACCATCGAGCCGTGTCTGGCCTTGACGGCCTCGCCGGCCAACTCGACCGCGAGTACCCGGGTTCCCTGGAGTCTGAACTGTGCCACGGCCGCAATCTACTGGCAGCGGCCGCGGCAGGGGGAGGGGCGGGGTGGGAACTGGTACCGGTCTGCGACATTCGCGCCGGTCACGCGCGCGCGTGCGCCCCGTGCGCGGGCGCGACGGTGCCGGCGGCCTCCTCGACCTCCAGCAGCGAGGCCGAGTGACGCTCCGCCTCGAAGGCCACCACGCCGCCGCGCAGCCCGAACAGCCGCTTGGAGAGCATGATCCACAGGACGGCCGCGATGTTCAGCAGCAGGGTGCAGATCTTCACCGCGCTGACGTGCTCGCTCAGCTCGTAGCCCTCCAGCGGCAGGAAGGCCGCGGTGGCGACCACCGTCAGGTACTCGGCCCAGCGCCGGCCCAGCCAGAGGCCGACCGCCTCGACGATCTCGATCAGCGCGTAGGCCAGCAGGGCGCCGGCGACGATCAGCAGGGTGTTCTTGTGGTAGTCGAAGGTCTTCCGGATCGTGTCGACGATCGGGGAGTGCTCGAGGTCCCAGTGGAAGTGGTCGGTGACCGGCCGGAAGACCGTCAGGTTCTCGTCGAAGATCCGGTGCACCGCGTCCTGGCTGTTGGAGAACTTCCAGACGGCCCAGGCGACCACGATGATCAGCAGCCCGCGCAGCACCCGCTCGACGGCCAGGAAGCGCAGGATGAAGAGGTCGCGCAGCGCCTTGCCGCGGGGCACCAGCGGGGCGTCCTGCGCGGGGCCGGAGCCGTGCGGGGCGCCGAGCGCGAAGTCGCCGCAGCGCAGGCAGCGCCAGGCGTCGCCGAGGGCGGTGGAGGCGTGCAGCCGGGCGGCCAGCGCGGGCTCGGTCGGCGCGTAGGTGACGTGGCCGCGCTTGGCGCAGGTCCTTCGGTCCCAGTCCCGCTTGAACATGAGTGGCTACCCCCGGTCGTCCGATGCGTGCGGCCCCCGGTCCGGTGGGCGCGCGGGCAGCAGGATAGGGGTAGCGGGTGACGGGCCGCCCGCGCCGGGCGGGTTCTGGCGCACAGCTGTGACATCGGGCCGGCCGGTGTGAGACCGCTCACGGGGGGCACCCCGGGCCGGGCTCCGGACGTGTGCTCGGTGATAATGGCCAAGGCTTGTGCGTCGCTTCACAAGCGTGTCCGCGCCTCCGACCCCCGTATTGAGGTACCCAACGTGAACAGCAGCGCCGTCCACCGCCTGCGCCTGGTCTCCGGCCCCGAAGGGGTCTCCTTCGTCCTGCTGCTGATCTGCTCCGTGCTGAAGCGGACCACGTCCTTCGACGCCGTCCCGGTGATGGGCATGGTCCACGGCGTGCTGTTCGTGCTCTACGTGGTCTTCTGGATCCAGGCGTGGCAGGCGCAGAAGTGGGACGTCAAGCGCGGCGCCCTGCTGTTCGTCCTCTCGGTGATCCCGCTCGGCGGCCTGGTCGCCGAGCGGATGCTCGGCAAGGAGGAGCGCGGCGAGCTGGAGCCGGCCGCCGCCTGAGCCGCTCCCCCCGAACGCGACGGTCGACAGGCTGCCGCGGCCTCCTCTCCCAAAGGGCCGCGGCAGCCTGTCGCCGTTCTTACCGGGGGTGGTCAGGTCCTACCGGGTGGTCGGGGCGCGTCGGGCGCGGTCAGTTGACGTTGACCCCGCTCCAGGCCGCGGCGACCGCCTTGTACTCGGTGCTGGTGGCGCCGTACAGGTCGGTCGCGGCCTTCAGGGTCGCCGTGCGGGCGGCCTTGTAGTTGGTGGTGGAGGTCATGTAGACGGTCAGCGCGCGGTACCAGATGGCGGCCGCCTTGGTCCGGCCGATGCCGGTGACCGTCGAGCCGTTGGAGGTCGGGCTGTTGTAGCTGACCCCGTTGATGACCTTGGCGCCGCTGCCCTCGGCGAGCAGGTAGAAGAAGTGGTTGGCGACGCCGGAGGAGTAGTGGACGTCCTTGTTGCCGACGGTGGAGGACCAGTAGTCGGCCGAGGCGCCGTCCTTGGAGGGCTTGTCCATGTAGCGCAGCGGGGTGCCGTTGCCGTTGATGTTGAGCTTCTCGCCGATCAGGTAGTCCGGCGGGTCGGAGGGCAGGTTGGCCGACCACTCGACCATCGTCCCGAAGATGTCCGAGGTGGCCTCGTTGAGGCCGCCGGACTCGCCCGAGTAGTTCAGCTTCGCGGTGGCCGAGGTGACGCCGTGGCTCATCTCGTGGCCGGAGACGTCGATCGCCGTCAGCGGGTGGGTGTTGCCGGAGCCGTCGCCGTAGGTCATGCAGAAGCAGGAGTCGTCCCAGAACGCGTTCACGTAGTTGGTGCTGTAGTGGACCCGGCTGGCGGCGCCGACGCCGTTGTTCTTGATGCCGCTGCGGCCGAAGGTGTTCTTGTAGTAGTCCCAGGTGGCCGCGGCGCCGTACTGGGCGTCCACGGCGGCCGACTCGCGGTTGGACGGCGAGCCGTTGCCCCAGGAGTTGGTGGTGTTGCTGAACAGCGTGCCGCTGCCGGAGGTGCCGCCCTTGAGGTCGGTGGTGGACTGGTTGCCCCGGGAGGCGTCCTTGAGCTGGTAGGTCGAACCGCTCTGGGTGGTGGTCAGCGTGACGGTGCCGACGTTGACGCCCTTGCCGGTGCCGGTCGCGGTCTGCACCTGCTCCTGGCTGGAGAGCACCTGGCCGGTGGCGGCGTCGGTGACGACCTCCTGGCGGCTCGGGGTGCCGTCGGCCCGCTCGCCCGTGACCACCGTGCGGTGGGCCAGCCGCGGGGCGCCGTCGGCGGCCCAGACCACCAGCTCGGCCGCGCCGGCGCCGTCGACCCTGGTGAGCGCCGCCTCGTCCTCGTCGGCGGCGAGCCCGACGGTGGCCCGCACGGCGGCGGTGGCGCGCTCGGCCGCCTGCCCGGCGGCTATGCCCGGGGTCAGGCTCGGCACCGACAGCCGGCCGTCGAAGGCCCGGTCGACGGACTTCACCGAGCCGTCGGCCTTCTGGTGGACGACCAGGTCGCCGCCGAGCACCGGGAGGCCGGCGTAGGTCCGCTCGTAGCGCAGGTGGCGGGTGCCGTCCCGGTCCGCGATGACGTCCTTCACGACGAGCTGCTCCTGGCCGCCGAGGGCCAGGGCGTGGGCGACCGGGGCGCTCTGCCCGGCGGCCAGGGCGAGCAGCTCGGCGCGCTGCTCCGGCGCGGGGGCGGCGGCCTGGGCGGCGGGGACGACGGCGATCTGGATCACGCCGGCGAGCAGGGCGGTGGCGGAGAGTACGGCGCCGGCTGTCAGCTTTCGCTTCACGTGCGGGGGTTCCTTCCACGAAACCGCGGTGTGCGCGCGGTTGCGCCGCGTACCGGGGCGCCGGGGTTGGCGCCTTGGGGGCGGTAGGGCGCGGACGTGCCGCTCCCGTGCGGTCACTGGCGGTCCGTCGATGGGTGGGGGTGTGACGGGCCGTCGGACGGGGCTTGGTCAGAAGCATGACAATCGGTGGCAGGAAATGACAGGCCGCCCACCGGGATTGGCCAGGAACCGCCAGCGCTGGTGCGGGTGGTTCGGCTGCCGATCCGCGCCCCGGTACGGGCGGGTTCGTCCCCCTGGCGGGACCTCGCCAGCGGGCGGCCTTGCCGGGTCGCGGGAGCGCTGCTACCCGCCGCGCCGGCCCCCGGACGCGGCGCGCGCCCGGGGCCGGCCTTCGGCGCTCCAGGCCCCGGACGTGCCGGACGCCCGGGGCCTGCCCTCCACGGAGGCCCCGGGCGTCCTGTTCACCGTGCGGCGTGCGTCAGTTGACGTTGACGCCGCTCCACGCCGCCGCGACCGCCTTGTACTCGGCGCTGGTGGCGCCGTACAGGTCCGCCGCGGCCTTCAGGGTGCCGGTGCGGGCGCCCGCGTAGTTGGTGGTGGAGGTGAAGTAGACGGTCAGCGCGCGGTACCAGATCTGCGCGGCCTTGTCCCGGCCGATGCCGCTGAGCGTCGAGCCGTTGGAGGTCGGGCTGTTGTAGCTGAAGCCGTTGATGCTCTTCGCGCCGCTGCCCTCGGAGAGCAGGTAGAAGAAGTGGTTGGCCACGCCGGAGGAGTAGTGGACGTCCAGGTTGCCGACGCCCGAGTACCAGGAGTCGGCCGAGCCGCCGTCCTTGGAGGGCTTGTCCATGTAGCGCAGCGGGGTGCCGTCGCCGTTGAGGTCGATCAGCTCGCCGATCCAGTAGTTCGGCGGGTTGGAGGGCAGGTTGGCGGAGAACTCGACCATGGTGCCGAAGATGTCCGAGGTGGCCTCGTTGAGGCCGCCGGACTCGCCCGAGTAGTTGAGGTTGGCGGTGGCGGAGGTGACGCCGTGGCTCATCTCGTGGCCGGCCACGTCGATCTCGGTCAGCGGGTGGGTGTTGCCCGAGCCGTCGCCGTAGGACATGCAGAAGCAGGAGTCGTTCCAGAACGCGTTCACGTAGTTGGAGCCGTAGTGCACGCGGCTGGTGGCGCCGACGCCGTTGTTCTTGATGCCGTTGCGGCCGAAGGTGTTCTTGTAGAAGTCCCAGGTGGCGGCCGCGCCGAACTGGGCGTCGACGGCGGCGGACTCGCCGCTGGAGACCGAGCCGGTGCCCCAGGTGTTGGACGACTTGCTGTAGAGGGTGCCGGAGCCGGAGGTCCGGTTCTTCATGGTGACCGTCGACTGGCCGCCGCGGGTGGCGTCCTTCAGCGTGTACGAGCTGCCGCTCTGGGTGGTGGTCAGCGGCACGGTGCCGACGAAGACGCCCTTGCCGGTGCCGGCGGCGGTCTGCACCTGCTCGTGGGTGGAGAGCACCTCGCCGGAGGCGGCGTCGGTCACCAGCAGCTGGCTGCTCGGGGTGCCGTCGGCGCGCACGCCCTCGACGGTGGTGCGGTAGGCCAGGCGCGGGTTGCCGTCGCTCGCCCAGACCACCAGCTCGGCCTTGCCGGTCTGGTGCACGGCGCTCAGCGGGGACTCGTCCTTGTCGGCGGCCACGCCGACGGTGGCCTGGACCGCGCCGGTGGCCTGCGCGGCCGCCTTGTCGGCCGGGATCTGCGGGGTGAGGCTCGACAGGCTCAGCTGCGCGGTGACGGCCTTGTCGACCGACTTCACCGAGCCGCCCGCGCTCTCGTGGACGACCAGGTCGCCGCCGAGCACCGGCAGGCCGGCGTAGGTGCGCTCGAAGCGCAGGTGGCGGGTGCCGTCCTGGTCGACCACGGCGTCCTTCGCGACCAGCTTCTCCTGGCCGCCGAGCGCCAGCGCACCCGCCAGCGGACCGGACTGACCGCCGGCCAGGGCGATCGCCGCGGCCTGCTGGTCGGCGGCCTGCCCCGGCGGGACGGGGGCCGGGCCGGCCTGGGCGGCGCTCGCCTGGACGACACCGGAGAGCAGGGCGGTGGCGGAGATGACGGCGACTGCTGCGAGCTTTCGCTTCACGGACGGGTCCTTCCGGGAAACCGCGTGTGGGCGCGGGCGCACCTCGCTCCGGGGGCCGGGGTCGGCACCTTGGGGCGGAACGGGCACTGGCGTGCGGGGGCCCGATCGAGCGGCTGGCCACCGGTGGGTGGGGGTGGTGGCTGCCGGACTGGGTTGGCGGAAAGCATGACAATCGATCACGTCAAATGACAGGTCTTGCTCAGGAATTGGCCAGGTCCCGCCAGTGGTGGTGAATGTGAACAGACCGACAAAAGGGGTGAAACACCCCGACGTGCGGCGGGTTGCCGCCCGAACCGAGGCCTGCTGGTGCGGCAGTGGGCGAACGCCTCCCCAACTCCGTCCGGACCGGGGTTCGTTGCCCCGCGTTCACACCCGTGCAACGTCCTGGTCCGGACCTGGGCGCCCGACTGGCGGGATCCCGCCACGTGTTGCGCTTGTCCACCATCAGGACAGCTGGTAGCACACGTCCCTTCCGCCGGTACGGTAAGGAGGTGCCCAAGCCCCTCGCGCTCGACTTCGACCCGATCGCCCGCGCCGACGAACTCTGGACCCGCCGCTGGGGCGGAGTGCCCTCGATGGCGGCGATCACCTCGATCATGCGGGCCCACCAGATCCTGCTCTCCCGGGTCGACGCGGTGCTCAAGCCGTACGGACTGACCTTCGCCCGGTACGAGGCGCTGGTGCTGCTGACCTTCAGCCGCACCGGCGAGCTCTCGCTCTCCAAGATCGGCGAGCGCCTGATGGTGCACCCGACGAGCGTCACCAACACCGTCGACCGGCTGGAGCGGGCCGGACTCGTCGCCCGCCGCCCCAACCCGCTGGACGGCCGCGGCGTGCTCGCCGCGATCACCGACCGCGGCCGCGAGGTGGTCGAGGAGGCCACCCGGGAGCTCATGGCGATGGAGTTCGGGCTGGAGGAGTACGGCGCCGACCAGTGCCGCCAGGTCTTCGAGCTGCTCAGGCCGCTGCGGGTCGCCGCCGGCGACTTCGCCGAGGAGGGCGGCGAGGGGGCTGCGCGGGCCAGGCCGTGAGGGCGGCTACCCTCGTGGGAGCGGTGCGCGGATCCGGGCGTGCCCTCCGATCCTGCCGAGCGAGGCGATGCGAAGTATGAAGGCGACCCCCCTGCTGGGCTGGTACCGGGCCCTGGCCGTGGCGACCGGTACGGCGCTGCTGGTGTTCTGCGGCTTCATGGTCGCGAAGTACGGCTTCGACACCGCCGAGGACCTGACCACCTACGTCGCGATGCTGCACGGCTACCTGTACATCGGGTACTTCGTGGTGACCTTCCTGCTCGGGCAGAAGCTGAAGTGGCCGCTCGGCCGGATGGTCCTGACCCTGGCCGCCGGCTGCATCCCGTTCGCCTCGTTCGTCTTCGAGCGCAAGGTGGCCCGCGAGGCCGCCGAGCTGCTCGAGCCGGGCACCGGGGCCCGCCAACCCGCCGGAGTCTGACCCGCGCGTCGTCCGCCGAGAGCGCCCCTCCCCGCCCGGGGAGGGGCGCTCTCGGCGTTCCCGGGGCGGGGATCCGCCGTTCGGCCCCGGTGGCCGTCGACAGGTGGTAGGACGTCCGAGTAAATTAGTAGGACGTCCTAATAGCTGTGCCGCCCCGGTGCCGTGGCGGCCGTACGGAGCGGAGTTCGGGGTCATGGACGCCGAGGAGATCGAGCGCGGACGGCAGCGCTGGCAGCAGCGGTACGACAAGGCCCGCACGCGGGACGCCGACTTCACCACCCTGTCCGGCGACGAGGTCGAGCCGGTCTACGGGCCCGCCCCCGGGCAGGCCGTCGAGGGCTTCGAGCGGATCGGCTGGCCGGGCGAGTACCCGTTCACCCGCGGGCTGCACCCCACGGGCTACCGGGGCCGCACCTGGACCATCCGCCAGTTCGCCGGCTTCGGCAACGCGCAGCAGACCAACGAGCGCTACCGGATGATCCTGGAGGCCGGCGGCGGAGGCCTCTCGGTCGCCTTCGACATGCCCACCCTGATGGGCTACGACTCCGACGACCCGAAGTCGCTCGGCGAGGTCGGCCACTGCGGCGTGGCCATCGACTCGGCCGCCGACATGGAGGTGCTGTTCGACGGCATCCCGCTCGGCGAGGTCACCACCTCGATGACGATCAGCGGCCCGGCCGTCCCGATCTTCTGCATGTACCTCGTCGCCGCCGAGCGCCAGGGCGTCGACCCGGCGGTGCTCAACGGCACCCTGCAGACGGACATCTTCAAGGAGTACATCGCCCAGAAGGAGTGGCTCTTCGCCCCCGAGCCGCACCTGCGGCTGATCGGCGACCTGATGGCCTACTGCGCCCAGGGCATCCCCGCCTACAAGCCGCTGTCCGTCTCCGGATACCACATCCGGGAGGCCGGGGCGACGGCCGCGCAGGAGCTGGCGTACACCCTCGCCGACGGCTTCGCCTACGTCGAGCTGGGCCTCTCCCGCGGCCTGGACGTGGACGTCTTCGCGCCCGGCCTGTCCTTCTTCTTCGACGCGCACCTCGACTTCTTCGAGGAGATCGCCAAGTTCCGCGCCGCGCGCCGGATCTGGGCCCGCTGGATGCGCGACCGCTTCGGCGCCAAGACCGACAAGGCGCAGTGGCTGCGCTTCCACACCCAGACCGCCGGCGTCTCGCTCACCGCGCAGCAGCCGTACAACAACGTGGTCCGCACCGCCGTCGAGGCGCTGTCGGCCGTGCTGGGCGGCACCAACTCGCTGCACACCAACGCCCTGGACGAGACCCTGGCGCTGCCCTCGGAGCAGGCCGCCGAGATCGCCCTGCGCACCCAGCAGGTGCTGATGGAGGAGACCGGCGTCGCCAACGTGGCCGACCCGCTGGGGGGCTCCTGGTACGTCGAGGCGCTCACCGACCGGATCGAGCAGCAGGCCGAGGCGATCTTCCAGCGGATCCTGGACAAGGGGCACGAGGACCACGGGATCGGCCCGATCACCGCCGGCATCCTGCGCGGGATCGAGGAGGGCTGGTTCACCGGCGAGATCGCCGAGGCGGCCTTCCAGTACCAGCAGTCGGTGGAGAAGGGCGACAAGCGCGTGGTCGGCGTCAACTGCCACCCGCGCAGCGTCACCCCCGAGCTGGAGATCCTGCGGGTCAGCCACGAGGTCGAGCGCGAGCAGGTGCGGGTGCTGCGGGAGCGCAAGGCGGGCCGGGACGACGCGGCGGTGCGGGCCGGGCTGGACGCCATGCTGGCGGCCGCGCGCTCGGGCGAGTCGATGATCCCGCCGATGCTGGACGCGGTGCGCGCCGAGGCGACCCTGGGCGAGATCTGCAACGCGCTGCGCCAGGAGTGGGGCACCTACCAGGAGAACGCCGCCTTCTGACGGCCACCGGGCCCGGCGCCCCTCGGACGCCTGCGGAGCCGCCCCGCACGCACCCCGGTGCGGGGCGGCTCCGCCGTGTCCTCCCCCGGTCGGTCCCGAGCCGGTCCCCGGCCGGTCCTCAGTCGGTCACCAGGCTCGGGAACGGCCCGAGCAGCAGGTTGGTGAACCGGCGGGTCCAGTCGGCGGTGATCGGCTCGCCGCTCACCAGGACGCGGTGCTCGACCGTCCCGGCGATGGTGTCGAAGATGATGTCGATCTCCTCGCAGGCCGTCTCCGGGTCGGTGTCCGGGGCGAGTTCGCCGCGGGTCTGGGCGGCCGCCCGGCCCTGCCGGACCAGCCGCTTCTGCGGGTCGACGATGGCCTCCCGGATCCGGCGGCGCAGCTGCGGGTCCCGGGTGCCCTCGGCGAAGAGCGCGAGCAGCGCTGCCTGGGTCTCGGGGCGGGCCAGCAGGTCGGCGAACTGGGCGACCACGGCCTCGATGTCGGCCCGCAGGCTGCCGAGGTCGGGCATCACCAGGTCGTCGAAGAGGCTGGCGACGGCGTCGACCACCAGCTCGTTCTTGGACGGCCAGCGGCGGTAGAGCGTGGTCTTGGCGACCTTGGCCCGGGTCGCGACGTGGCCCATGGTCAGCCCGCCCCAGCCGAGTTCGGCGAGGGCCTCGCGGGTGGCGTCGAGGATGGCGCGGTCGGCGGCGGCGCTGCGCGGTCTCCCCTTGGCCCTGGCCGCGGCGCCGGCCGCGGGGGCGGGGTCGTCCGCGGGCTCCGGGGCGGCGACGTCCGGGCTGGCGGGGGGCTGGGCGGCCGGCACCGGGCCTCCTTGCGCTTTACTGGTGAGTAACTTGGGCGGGGCTGGTAACGGTAGCGGCTGTCGGCCGATTCGGGCAGTCGGGCCGCCCGCGAAAGTGGGGCAGGTCACGTCCCCGAACCGCCGGAGGGGCTTGCGGGCGGGGGCCGGGCTCCAGTTACGCTACGACTCGTAGCGAAAGCAGTGACAACCAGGCGCCGCACCCGTGGGACGGGGCGGCGCGGGCGCGGGTGGGGATCCGCGCCGAACGGTTCAGGCTACCGGGGGAGGGGCGCGGCGCCCGGGAACCCGCGCCGCGCGGCCCGCGCGGGGCGACTTTCCGGAGGTTGGTGCCCGCGAGCAGCGCGGACGGGGGAGGATGGTGCCATGCAGCCACGGAATTCGCGTCTCAACAGCTCCGCCCTGCGCGGTGCGGTCGACCTCGCCGCAGTGAAGGCAGCCGGCGAGGCTGCCCAGAAGGCCGAGCAGGCCCGGGTCGAGCGGGCCCGTCAGGCGGCCGCCGCCGAGGCGGCCGGAGTCGCCCCCGCCCAGCCCGCCCACGCGCTCGTCATCGACGTCACCGAGGACACCTTCGAGGCCGAGGTCGTCCAGCGGTCCACCGAGGTGCCGGTCGTCATCGACTTCTGGGCCGAGTGGTGCGGCCCCTGCAAGCAGCTCAGCCCCGTCCTGGAGGGCCTGGCCGAGGAGTACGCCGGCCGCTTCGTGCTCGCCAAGATCGACGTGGACGCCAACCCGCTGCTGTCCCAGCAGTTCGGCATCCAGGGCATCCCGGCCGTGATGGCCGTGGTGGCCGGCCAGCTGGTGCCGCTGTTCCAGGGCGCCGAGAGCGCGGCCAACGTCCGCAAGGTGCTGGACCAGCTGATCCTCGTCGCCGAGCAGCGCTTCGGCGTGGTCGGCGGCGCCGCCGCCCCGGGCGAGGCCCCGGCCGCCGCCCCGCAGCGTCCCGAGGACCCGGCGCTGGCCGCCGCGCACGACGCGCTGGACAGCGGCGACCTGGGCGGCGCCATCCAGGCCTACCGGAACGTGCTGGCCGACCAGCCGGGCAACACCGAGGCCGTGCTGGGCCTGGCCCAGGCCGAACTGCTGCAGCGGATCGAGGGTCTGGACCCGCAGGCCGTGCGCTCGGCGGCCGCGGCCGACCCGAAGGACGTCGCGGCCCAGCTGCGGGCGGCCGACCTGGACCTGGTGGGCGGTCACGTCGAGGACGCGTTCGGACGGCTGGTGGACACCGTCGGCCGGACCGCGGGCGAGGACCGGGACACCGCGCGGGTGCGCCTGCTGGAGCTCTTCGAGGTGATCGGCCCGGAGGACCCGCGGGTCACCGCGGCCCGGACGGCGCTGGCGCGCGTGCTGTTCTGACGCCGGTTCCGGGGTTCGCCCCGGGTGGTTCCCGGGGGCCCGCCCCGGCCGCTTCCGGGCCCGCCCGGGCGTGCCGTGGCACGTCGGATGACCTGCGGTGTCGCCTGGTGATTTGGCGACAATCCGGTCAACCGGACAGAGGTTTACCAAATCTTGACAACACCCGTGGATGGTCACAGCTGGTGACCGTCCACGGGTGTTTCACTGCTGTTTCCGGCAGATTTCACCGTCACGTTTCCTTCAAGGCGTCACGCACGGTGCACGAGGCACTGATTCCATGATCGACGCCGCCGGGTGTTGCATTACCCGTCAGTAAGGAACCTCTTGTGCTTCGCCCGGGATTCGAGCACGATCGGCGACGCCCGGTCCCAGACTCCACGGCCCCCGACACACCGGTCGGTCACGAGGAGCGCGGGATCCCCACCGGGTGATCCGCCGGCCCCGGCCGGCGGTAGGGAGGGCAGGGGGGTATCCGCGGTCCCACGGCGGTTCCTGTCCTTTTTCCGGCCGCGCGGCCCTGCGCGGTCGCTGGTTGTCGCTCGGGGGTGATCGCCGATGTCGTCGGTCCTGCCCGCCGCCCCACAAGGACGGTCGGTGAAGGGACGGGAGTGCCGCAGCACGCAGGCCGCTCCCGCGTCCGACGACGCCCAAGGCGCTCTCCGCTACCGAGGACGTAGCTCTCTCCCATCCCAGGCCCCCACCGGCGCGGGACGCGCCGCCGGGGAGCCGGAGATGTACGTCCTAGAAGGAGGACTCGCATGTCCCAGACCCACGGCAAGACCCGCTGGAAGCGCTTCGCACTGGTGATGGTGCCGAGCGTCGCGGCCACCGCGATGGTCGGCGTCTCGATCGCCAACAGCGCGCTCGCCGCCTCGTTCAGCATCTCCGGCCAGCAGTTCAAGGTGAGCACCACTCACCTCGAGGGCACCCACTTCGCCCAGTTCGGCACCGTCGACATCGAGGCCAACGGCACGCCGCACCCGGTCGCCGTCTCGGCCTTCGACTCGGCCGACATCACCAACCTGTGCCAGTCGGTGGTGACCGACCTGTCGGCCTTCGGCCTCGGCAAGATCACCCTCCAGCTGAACGCCGGTGGCGCGGGCAGCAAGCCGGTGCACGCCGACAACCTGCTCATCGACCTGGAGCAGCTGAAGGCCGACGCGACCTTCAAGAACATCAACATCGGCCAGGACGCCTCCACCCTCTCGGGCTCGGCGACCCAGGGCTGGGCCCCGCACGGCGCCGTCACCAAGGCGGGCGGGGGCAAGGGTCTGCCGACCGGCGCCACCGGCTTCGCCCAGGCCGCCGACTCGGCCATCCTGGACAACGTCCAGCAGACCGCGCGCGCCACCTCGGCCGGCAACTTCGTGCTCAGCGGCCTGAACCTGTCGCTCAAGCACGGTGACGGTGCGGGCAACGAGTGCTTCTGAGCCCTGACTGACGGTGCGCCGGGCGGCGCACCCGATCGACGGGTCCTCCCGGGGCCGGGGGCGGCGGGCGACCGCCGTTCCCGGCCTCACCCCCATTTGTTTTCCCCCTCGTAGAGACGTCGAGGAGCTGCACCATGTCCAGCGCAACGGTCGAACCCCGGACCGGCCACCAGAACCCGATCGCCTGGCTCTGGCGGCACTTCCGAGAATTCCGCCGCACCAGGCCCTTCTGGGGCGGCCTGCTGGCCATGATCGCCGGCGCTCCGATCCTCTACTTCCCGTACGCCCACCTGTCGCTCGGCGGCGTGACCATCGCGATGTCCACCACCGCGGGCGCCGGGTCGCTGATCATCGGGGTCCTGATGGTCATCCTCGGCCTGACCGGCTGGTTCCAGCCCGCCGTGCGGGTCTTCGCGGGCATTGCGACGATCCTGCTCACCCTGGTCTCCATCCCCGTCTCGAACCTGGCGGGTTTCGGCCTGGCGCTGCTGCCGGGCCTGATCGGCGGCGGGCTGCTGGTCTCCTGGGCGCCCCTTCCGGAGCCGGCGGCCGAGTCGGCCAGGGGCTCGCGCCGGCGCCGGGGCAAGGGCGCCGAGGCCGCCGGGAACGCCGTCGCGGAGAGCGTCGCCACCGAGACCGCGCCCAAGACCGGGACCGTGACCACCACCGGGAGCGTCGCCACCGGGAAGGCGGCCGAGGACGCGCCCGAGGGCGGGGCCGGGAACGCGGCGGCGACCACCGCCGGGCCCGCGGGGACCACCACCGCCGGCCCCGCCGGCCCCGCCGGCCCCGCCGGCCCCGCCGGCACGGCCGAGGCCGAGGCGGCGGCCGAGAGCGCCACCGCGGCGCCCACCGCCGAGCTGCCCGTCCAGGGCGGGGCGCCCGAGCCGGCCGCCGGCCCCGCCACGGCGACCGTTCCGCGCCAGGCCGCCGGGGACTCCGAGGAGGCGCGGTGACCACGTCGGAGGAGCAGCCGGGCGGCCAGGCCGTCCCCGCGCAGCGCTCCGGCCGGCACGCGGCGCCGCGCACCCCGGTCCGGGTCCGGCTGAGAGGCCGGGCGCTGGCGATGGCCGCGGTGCCGACGGCGCTGCTGATGGCCGCCGCGTACACCCCCAATCCGGCGGTCGCCGAGTCGTCGGCGGGCAAGCCCTGCGGCACCGCGCCCGCCGCCGTGCCGGACGTCGCGCCGGTGGAGACACCCGTCCCCAAGAGCGAGCTGCCCGAGCCGCCGCCCGGCCCGTCCACGGCTCCCTCCGCGCCCGCGACGACGCCCGCGGCACCGCCGTCGACGCCGCCCTCGACCGGTCCGAGCGCGCTCCCGACCACGACGCCGAGCGGCACGCCCGCCCCGCAGCCCTCCGCGCCGGCCGGCACGCCGAGCGCCACCACCCCGGTGACGCCGCCGGCCGCCCGCACCGCCGCCACCGGCGGCGGCCCGGGCGCGGTGAGCGCGGTCTACCAGGGCACCGGTGCCGGCACCGGCACGGCCAGTCAGGCCGGGCTGATCGACGACATCGTGGGTGGCATCAACCACCTGCTGAACCCGGGCAGTTCGCCGAGCGCGACGCCGAGCGCCCAGCCGACCACCCCGGCGCCGGCCACCACCCAGGCCCCCGCCCCGGCCGCCCCGCGGATCGGGACACCGGCCCAGCCCACCCCGCCGCAGACCCCGGCCTCCGGTGCGGCGACGGACCCGGCGCCCGCCGCGCAGCCGCCCGTCGCCTCGTCCTCCGGTGGCCCGGGCGGCCGGCCCTCGCCCGCCGCCGCGCCGTCCGCCGGGGCCACCGGCAAGGCCACCGGGAAGGCGAGCCCGAAGGCGGCACCCTCCGCGGGCGCCTCCGGCACGGCCGCGCCGTCCGCCGGGGCCGCCGCGACGCCGTCCGGCTCGCCGTCCGCCAACCCCAACTGCGCGGTGGACACCCGGGGTCTGACGGCCGGTGCACCGGCCAGCGGGCAGGTCGTCCCGGAGCAGAACTGGACGCTGCTGACCAGCCGGCTGGCGCTGCACGGCGCGGCCTTCCACGGCGTCTACGACGTGAAGACGCCGACCGGCAGCAAGCGGGTCCTGAAGTTCGTGGTGTCGAGCGTCGACATCGACAACCTCGACATGTCGACCCTGGAGGGCAACGGCGTCACGTTCCACGTCCAGGGCGCCCCGGGCTCGACCTCGACCATGCGCAACGGCCCGGTCACCATGTACGTGGAGCGGCTGTCCGGCCACCTCGCCAAGGTGCTCGGCCTGCCGCTCCCGATCGACCTGGGCGAGATCACCCTCACCCCGGACACCCTGCCGCGCTGGCTGTACGACCTGATCGGCTCGATCCCGATCCCGCTGGACCTGGAGCTCACCGGGGTCACCGCCAAGCAGGCCGGCCAGTTCGGCGGCACGCTGACCATCCCCGGGATGCACCTGTTCAACGACAACGCGCCGTACAGCGACAAGTAGGGCCCGGACACGCCCGTGGGGCGGCCCTCCCGCACGGGAGGGCCGCCCCACGGGCGTTTTCCGCTACCGGGTGCTCACTCGCTCCGGGTGCCCAGGTGGTGCACCTGGACCATGTTGGTGTTGCCGGGGATGCCGGGCGGGGAGCCGGCGGTGACGATGACCGTCGCGCCCTCGGCGAGCCGGCCCATCTTCAGCAGCTCGCGGTCGACCTGGGCGACCATCTCGTCGGTGGTCTCGACCTGCTCGGTGACGTGCGCCTCGACGCCCCAGCTCAGCGAGAGCTGGCTGCGGGTGGCGGCGTCCGGGGTGAACGCGATCACCGGGATCGGCGAGCGGTAGCGGGACAGGCGGCGGGCGGTGTCACCGGACTTGGTGAACGCCACCAGTGCCTGGCCGTTCAGGAAGTCGCCGAGCTCGCACGCGGCGCGGGCGATGGAGCCGCCCTGGGTGCGCGGCTTGCGGCCCGGGTTGAGCGGCTGCAGGCCCTGGGAGACGAGCTCCTCCTCGGCCTTCTCGCAGATCCGGCTCATGGTGCGGACGGTCTCGACCGGGTACTTGCCCACGCTGGACTCGGCGGAGAGCATCACCGCGTCGGTGCCGTCCAGGATGGCGTTGGCGACGTCCGAGACCTCGGCGCGGGTCGGGCGCGAGGCGTGGATCATCGACTCCATCATCTGGGTGGCGACGATGACCGGCTTGGCGTTGCGGCGGGCCAGGGTGATCAGCTGCTTCTGGACCAGCGGCACCCGCTCCAGCGGGTACTCGACGGCCAGGTCGCCGCGGGCGACCATGATGGCGTCGAAGGCGAGGACGATCTCCTCCATGGCCTCGACGGCCTGCGGCTTCTCGATCTTGGCGATGACCGGCACCCGGATGCCGACCTCGTCCATGACCTCGTGGACGTCCTTGATGTCGGCCGCGTTGCGGACGAAGGACAGGGCGACCATGTCGACGCCCAGGCGGAGCGCGAAGCGCAGGTCGTCCTTGTCCTTCTCGGACAGGGCGGGCACGTTCACGGCCGCGCCGGGCAGGTTGATGCCCTTGTTGTTCGAGAGCACGCCGCCCTCGACCACCACGGTCCTCACCCGCGGGCCGTCGACGCTGACGACCTCCAGGGCGATGACGCCGTCGTTGATCAGGATCGGGTCGCCGGGCTTCACGTCGCCGGGCAGGCCCTTGTAGGTGGTGCCGCAGATGTGCTGGTCACCGGGGACGTCCTCGGTGGTGATGGTGAACTCGTCGCCGTTGTCGACGGTCACCGGGCCGTTGGCGAAGGTCGCCAGACGGATCTTGGGACCCTGGAGGTCGGCCAGGACGCCGATGGCCTTGCCGGTGTCCTCCGAGACCTGGCGGACCTTGCGGAACCGCTCCTCGTGGTCCGCGTGGTTGCCGTGGCTCATGTTCAGTCGGGCGACGTTCATGCCCGCCTCGACGATGGCCTTCAGCTGTTCGTAGGAGTCCGTCGCCGGACCCAGGGTGCAGACAATTTTCGCTCGGCGCATATGGGTCAGTCTATCCGTTCGTGTTATAGGTGCATTCGGCACGAATCGTGAGGAATCGCCGACGAAGGATTCCGCGGAGCGAGACGACGGTGTGTCAGTCCCCGGACCGTCTCACCCCTCGGACCGTTGGTGCACCAGGGCGAAGGCCTGGCGGGCGATCTCCAGTTCCTCGTCGGTGGGCACCACGGCGACCGCCACCCGGGAGTACGCCGGCGAGATGATCCTGGGCTCCGCGGAGCGCACCGAGTTCAGCTCGGGGTCGACCGCGATGCCCAGCTCGTCCAGCCCTGCGGTGGCCGCCGCGCGCACCGGCGCCGCATTCTCCCCGACACCCGCGGTGAACGCGATCGCGTCCACCCGGCCGAGCACCGCGTAGTAGCCGCCGACGTACTTGCGCAGCCGGTGCACGTACGCGTCGAAGGCCAGCCGGGCGTCCGCGTCCCCGGCCTCGGCCCGGCGCATGATCTCGCGCATGTCGTTGTCGCCGCACAGGCCGCGCAGGCCGCTGCGGCGGTTGAGCAGGTCGTCGATCTCGTCGACGGACAGTCCGCCGACCCGGTGCAGGTGGAACACCACGCCCGCGTCGATGTCACCCGAACGGGTGCCCATCACCAGGCCCTCCAACGGGGTGAGGCCCATCGAGGTGTCCACGCACCGGCCGCCGGCGACCGCCGAGGCGGAGGCGCCGTTGCCCAGGTGCAGCACGATCACGTTCACCTCGGCCGGGTCCTTGCCGAGCAGCCGGGCGGTGGCCCGCGAGACGTACTGGTGCGAGGTGCCGTGGAAGCCGTACCGGCGCACCCGGTGCTCGTCCGCGACGCCACGGTCGATCGCGTACCGGGCCGCGTACTCGGGCATCGAGGCGTGGAAGGCGGTGTCGAAGACGGCCACCTGGGGGAGGTCCGGACGCAGCGCCCGCGCCACCTCGATGCCGGTGATGTTGGCCGGGTTGTGCAGCGGGGCGACCGGGATCAGCCGGCGGACCTCCCGGAGCACCTCGTCGGTGATCACGGTCGGCTCGGTGAACCGCTTGCCGCCGTGCACCACCCGGTGGCCGATCGCGGCCAGCTCCGGGGAGTCCAGCCCGACCCCGTCGGCGGCGAGCTCCTCGGCGACGGCCTTCAGCGCGGCCGAGTGGTCCGGGAAGACCTGCACGGCCTCGCGCGGCCCGCCCGAGCGCGGGGTGTGCACCAGCCGGCCGCTCGGCTCACCGATCCGCTCGACCAGCCCGGAGGCGAGCCGGGCGCCGTCCAGCATGTCGATCAGCTGGTACTTCACCGACGAGGAGCCGGCGTTCAGCACGAGGACGCGGGTACCTTCGGTCATGCCTGCGGCTCCTTGCGGTCCTGGGACTGGATGGCGGTGATCGCGACGGTGTTGACGATGTCCTCGACCAGCGCGCCGCGGGAGAGGTCGTTGACGGGCTTGCGCAGGCCCTGCAGCACCGGCCCGACCGCCACCGCGCCCGCCGAGCGCTGGACCGCCTTGTAGGTGTTGTTGCCGGTGTTGAGGTCCGGGAAGATCAGCACGGTGGCCCGGCCGGCCACCGGCGAGCCGGGCAGCTTGGTCGCCGCGACGTGCTCGTCCACCGCCGCGTCGTACTGGATCGGGCCCTCGACCAGGATGTCCGGCCGCAGCTCGCGGACGAGCTCGGTGGCCTTGCGGACCTTGTCGACGTCGGCGCCGGAGCCGGAGGTGCCGGTCGAGTACGAGAGCATCGCGACCCGCGGCTCCACCCCGAACTGCGCGGCGGTGGCGGCGGACTGGATCGCGATGTCCGCCAGCTGCTGGGCGTCCGGATCCGGGTTGACGGCGCAGTCGCCGTACACCAGCACCCGGTCCGCCAGGCACATGAAGAAGACGCTCGACACGATCGCCGCGCCCGGCGAGGTCTTGATCACCTCGAACGCGGGCCGGATGGTGGCCGCGGTGGAGTGCACCGCGCCGGAGACCATCCCGTCCGCGATGCCCTCCTGGACCATCAGGGTGCCGAAGTAGCTGACGTCCGTCACGACGTCCAGCGCCAGCTCCACGGTCATCCCCTTGTGCGCGCGCAGCCGGGCGTACAGCTCGGCGAACTGGCGGCGCAGCGGGCTGGTGGTCGGGTCGACGATCCGGACCTGCGCCCGGTCGGCGTCCGGCTGCTCCTGCGGGAGGTTGATCCCGAGCCCCGCGGCCTTGCGGCGCACCGCGTCGACCTCGCCGAGCAGGGTGAGGTCGCAGATGTTGCGCCGCAGCAGGATCTCCGCCGCGCGCAGCACCCGTTCCTCGGTGCCCTCCGGCAGGACGACGTGCCGCCGGCCGGCCCGGGCCCGCTCCAGCAGCTCGTGCTCGAACATCATCGGGGTGACCCGCTCGGACCGGCCGACCTCGATCCGGCTGGTCAACTCGACGGTGTCGACGTGCAGTTCGAACAGGCCCAGGGCGATCTCGGCCTTCCGCGGACTGGCCGCGGTGAGCTTGCCCTCCAGGTGGGTCAGCGTGGCGGCGGTCGGCCAGCTGCCCTCCGGGACGACCGCCACCGGGGTGCCCGGGGCGAGCCGCGCGGCCAGCGCCATCACGTTCGGGCCGGGGTGCTGGCCGAGCGTCAGCAGCACGCCGGCGATCGGCGGTGCCCCGGCGGCGTGCGCGGCCAGCGAGCCGATCACCAGGTCGGCGCGGTCCCCGGGGGTGACGACCAGGGCGCCCTCGGTCAGCGCGTCCAGGAAGGTCGGCAGCATGGCGCCGCCGAAGACGAAGCCGCGGACGTCGCGGGCCAGGCCGGCCGCGTCCCCGAGCAGCACCTCGGCGCCGGTCGCCTCGACCAGCTGCGCGACGGTCGGCGCCGCCAGCGCGGGCTCCTCCGGGATGACGTAGGCGGGGATCGGCAGCTTCTCGGTCAGCTTGCGCTGGATCCGCTGCTTGGCGCCCGGGGCGACCCGGTTGGCGACCATCGCCAGTGTCTCGCAGCCCAGGTCGGTGTACGCCCGGTGGGCGTTGCGGACCTCGGCGACCACGGCCTCCGGGTCCTCGGCGTGCCCGCCGACCACCGGCAGCACGGCCGCACCGAACTCGTTGGCCAGCCGGGCGTTGAAGGCCAGCTCGTCCGGGATGTTGGTGTCGGCGAAGTCGGTGCCGAGCACCAGCACCGCCTGGCAGCGACGCTCCAGCGCGCGGAACCGGTCCACCAGCGTGGACACCAGCTCGTCCTGCCCCTGCGCGGCCTGCAGGGCGGCCGCCTCCTCGTATGTCAGCCCGTACAGCTCGGCCGCCGGCAGGTCGATCCGGTAGCGCCCGCGCAGCAGCTCCACCACGTGGTCCGAGCCCACCGCCCCGGGCGCGTGCGCGTGCACCAGCGGCCGGAACACCCCGACCCGGTCCACCTGGCGGGTGAGCAGTTCCATGACCCCGAGTTCGACGGCCTGGCGGCCGTCCCCCCGGTCGATCCCGGTCACGTACACGCTGCGCGCCACGCCGGATTCTCCGTCCCGTCGTCTCAGCTGGTGGTCGTGTCGACCATACCTTCGCACCACGAACACCCGCCCGCGAGCAGAACCACCCCCGGGGAGCAAGGGACGAAGGGCCCGGAACGGGGATTTGCGCGAACCCGCCCCCTTGATGTACCTACATGATGTAGTTACATTGGCTGGTATGGAGACCATGGGACTGCGTGAACTGAACCAGAACCCCTCGAAGGCGGTCGCGCGGGTCCGTGCCGGCGCGACGATCGTCGTGACCGACCGCGGGCGGCCCGTGATGAGACTGGTGCCGGAGACGGCTCCGGCGACGGTCCTCGAACACATGGTCGCGATCGGCGAGGTCACTCCGCCCGCCGAGCAGGGCATGCCCGAACTCGCCCTCGACCTGTTGCCGGACGTGGGCAGCCTGTCGGACCTGCTGATCGAAGACCGGAACCGGGAGCGCGACCGTTGATCTACCTGGACTCGTGTGCGCTGCTGAAGTTCATCAAGCCGGAGCCCGAGACGGCCGCGCTGCGCGCCTGGCGCCAGGCACTCCCCGACGGTACCGAGCTGATCACCAGCGAGCTCGCCCGGTTGGAGATCACCCGTACGCTGCTCCGGGCGGGCCTGTCGCACCAGCTGGTCCCGTACCACGTCGACCAGGCGCTCCGGGGCGCCTACCAGGTCGATCTCAGCAGTGCTGTCCTGGCCAGAGCCCTCGCCTACCGCACCGCACGGCTGGGGTCGCTCGACGCGCTCCACCTGGCCAGCGCGGAGCCGTTCCGTGCCGAACTCACGGACTTCGTCACCTACGACCTCGAGCTCGCCAGGGCGGCCGAGGAGCTCGGGTTCCCGGTCACCGCCCCCCGGTGAGCGCCCGCCCGCCGTGGCGGACGGGCGCCCGGGGCCTCAGCGCGCCGGGCGGAGCCAGAGGGTGGCGAGCGGGGGGAGGACGAGTTCGGCGGAGCGGGGCTGGCCGTCGCGGGCGACGGGTTCGGCCTTGACCGGGTGGGAGTTGCCGATGCCGCTGCCGCCGTAGGCCTCGTCGTCGGTGTTGAGCAGCTCCTCCCAGAGCTGGTCGCGGCCGTCCAGGGCGGGCAGGCCGACCCGGTGGCCGTGCCGGACGACGGGGGAGAAGTTGCAGACCGCGACGAGCGGGGAGCCGTCGGCGGCGTAGCGGACGAAGGACAGCAGGTTGTCCTCGGCGGCGCCGCCGTCGAGCCAGCGGAAGCCGTCCGGGGTGGTGTCGCGCTCCCAGAGGGCGGGGGTGTCGAGGTAGTGCCGGTTGAGGTCGCGGACCAGGCGGCGCACGCCCAGGTGTTCCCGGTGGGCCGGCCACTGCTCGTCGAGCACCCACCACTGCGGGCCCTGCTCGTGGTCCCACTCCGCGCCCTGGGCGAACTCCTGGCCCATGAAGAGGAGCTGCTTGCCCGGGTGGGACCACATGAAGCCCAGGTAGGCGCGGTGGTTGGCGCGCTGCTGCCACCAGTCGCCGGGCATCTTGGAGACGAGGGACTGCTTGCCGTGCACCACCTCGTCGTGGGAGATCGGCAGGACGTAGTTCTCCGAGTAGGCGTACACCATCGAGAAGGTGATCTCGTTGTGGTGGTACTTGCGGTGCACCGGCTCCTTGGACATGTAGACCAGCGAGTCGTGCATCCAGCCCATGTTCCACTTGAGGCCGAAGCCGAGGCCGCCGCCGTCGGTGGGGCGGGTGACGCCGTCCCAGGCGGTGGACTCCTCGGCGATGGTGACGACCCCGGGGCAGCGCCGGTAGACGGTGGCGTTCATCTCCTGCAGGAACGCGGCCGCGTCCAGGTTCTCCCGGCCGCCGTACTGGTTGGGCGTCCAGGCGCCGCCCTCGCGGGAGTAGTCCAGGTAGAGCATCGAGGCGACGGCGTCGACCCGCAGGCCGTCGATGTGGAACTCCTCGCACCAGTAGACCGCGTTGGCGACGAGGAAGTTGCGCACCTCGGTGCGGCCGTAGTCGAACTCCAGGGTGCCCCAGTCGGGGTGTTCGGCGCGCAGCGGGTCGGCGGGCTCGTAGAGCGGCTCGCCGTCGAAGCGGGCGAGCGCGAAGCCGTCCTTGGGGAAGTGGGCGGGCACCCAGTCGACGATCACGCCGATGCCGTGCTGGTGCAGGGTGTCGACCAGGTACCGGAAGTCGTCGGGGCTGCCGAGCCGGGCGGTGGGGGCGTAGTAGCCGGACACCTGGTAGCCCCACGAGCCGCCGAAGGGGTGTTCCATGACCGGCATGAACTCCACGTGGGTGAAGTTCAGCTCCTTGAGGTAGCGCGGCAGCTCCTCGGCGATCTCGCGGTAGCCGGTGAGGTCGGGCCGCCAGGAGGCCAGGTGCAGCTCGTAGACGGACATCGGCGCCCGGTGGTGCGCGGCGCGGGCCCGCCGGGCCATCCACTCGCCGTCCTGCCAGGTGTGGCGGGAGGCGGTGACCACCGAGGCGGTGCCGGGCGGGCACTGGGCGGCGCGGGCCAGCGGGTCGGCCTTGTCGAGCACCCAGCCCTGCCGGGTGTGGATCTCGTACTTGTAGGCGGCGCCCTCGCCGAGGCCGGGGACGAAGAGTTCCCAGACGCCGGAGGAGCCGAGCGAGCGCATCGGGTGCCCGGTGCCGTTCCAGTGGTTGAAGTCGCCGATCAGCCGGACCCCGACGGCGTTCGGGGCCCAGACCGCGAAGGCGGTGCCGGCGACGCCGTCGACGGTGCGCAGGTGCGAGCCGAGGGCCTGCCAGAGCTGCTCGTGCCGGCCCTCGGAGATCAGGTGCAGGTCGAGCTCGCCGAGGGTGGGCGGGCAGCGGTAGCCGTCGTGCTGGAGCAGCGGTTCGCCGCCGGGGTAGCCGACCAGCAGCCGGTAGTCCGGGACGCTGCCGCCGGTCACCAGGCCGGTGAACAGGCCGCCCTGCTGGTGGGTGAGTTCGGCCGGGCCCTGGTCGGTCTCGACGACCACCCGGTCGGCGAAGGGGCGCAGCACCCGGATCGCGGTGCCGCCGTGCACCGGGTGGGCGCCGAGCAGGGCGTGCGGGTCGTGGTGCTGTCCGCCGACCAGCCGGTCCACCTCGGACGGGGGCAGGGGCGCCTCGGGCAGCCGCAGCACCGCGGCGCGCCCGCCGGGCGCGGCGGCCGCCGCCACCGCGTCGGCGCGCTCCGGGCCGCCCGGGTCCGCGCCGGCCGGATCCGCGCAGCCCGGATCCGCGCCGGCCGGGTCGGCGCCGTCGGTGCGTCGCTCGCCGTCGCCGTCTTCGTCGGCGGCGCTGCGCGCCCCGGCACGGGGTGGGCCGGCCAGGAAGGTGGCGGGTACGGGGCGGGTGGTGCGGCCGGGCGGGTCGAGCGGCGTCACGGCTGGGTCCTCCTGCGGCGGGGGTGGGCTGTGCTCCTGGGCGGCGGAACCGGGGTCGGGCGGGTCAGACGGTGAGGGCGAGCCGGTTGATCGCGGCGAGCGGGATCGGCAGCCAGCTCGGGCGGTGCCGGGCCTCGTACACCACCTCGTACACGGCCTTGTCGATCTCGAGCGCCCGCATCAGCTCGGGGGAGGCGGCCGGGTCGGCGCCGCCGCCGGCGGTGTAGCCGGCGCAGAAGGCGGTGCGGTTGCGCTGGGCCCAGGCGGCGGCCAGGTGGGCGAGCTCCGGGTCGACGGGGCCGCCGGCCAGCAGGTGGGCGGCGGCGTAGTCGAAGGAGCGGAGCATGGCGGCGACGTCGCGCAGCGCGGGCTGCGGTTCGCGGCGTTCGTTGACGGACTTGGCGGGTTCGCCCTCGAAGTCCAGCAGCACCCAGCCGTGCGGGGTGCGCATGGCCTGGCCCAGGTGCAGGTCGCCGTGGATGCGCTGGACGGGCAGGCCGTCGGGGTGGGCGTCGGCGAGCTGTTGGAAGGCGCTGCGCAGCGCGGCCCGGTAGCGCAGCAGGCCGGGGACGGCGGCGACGGCGCTGTCCAGCCGGTCGGCCATGGTGGTGGCGAGCATGCGGGTCTGGGTGCGGTCGAGGCGGGCGACCGGCATGGAGCGGGCCAGTACCCGGTGGACCTCGGCGGTGGCGCGGCCGAGCCGGTGGGCCTCGATGGCGAAGTTGCCGGGGGACGGGTCGCCCTTGAGCCGGCCGACCTGGTCGAGGGCGAGCTCCCAGCCGTCCTCGGCGTCCGGCAGGTAGCGCTGCAGCAGGCCGAGGGTGGCGGGTTCGGCGCGTTCCATCCGGCTCTCGAACCAGGCGGCGACCCGGGGGATCCGGGTGGAGCCGGCCCGGGAGAGGGCGAGGGAGAGTTCGAGGTCGGGGTTGGTGCCGGGGTGGATGCGGCGGAACAGCTTGAGGATGTAGGAGGTGCCGTAGATGACGGAGCTGTTGGACTGCTCGGCGGTGGAGGCGCGGCCGGGGAGGTTGGCGGGGAGCCCGGAGCCGGGGGTGCGGCGGAAGGCGAGGGAGCCGAAGCGGTCGCCGGTGGCGAGGTGCTCCAGCAGCCGTCCGGTGAGCTCCGGGTCGTGCACCGCGTCGTAGAGCGCCGCGCCGTCGTACGGGCCCTGGCTGAGCCGGCCGAGCACGGCGCCGGGGTCGATGTCCGCGGAGCCGTGGGAGCGGATGCCGAGCAGTAGTTGGTAGATGTCGCCGTGCGGGGCGCCGGCCGTGGTGGCGTGTTCGACCCGCAGCAGCAGGTGCAGCAGGGCCGGGTCGCCGACCTGCAGCGGGGTGCCGACCACGGGGGTGAGGCCGGTGATGGGCCGTCCCTTCCCGGCGTACCAGCGCTGGGTGGGGAGCCACTCGGCGATCAGCGGCAGGGCCGCCTGGACGAGTTCGCTGACCCCCAGGGCGGTTCTCCGGGCCCCGGTGCTCCGCGCGGCGGCCGGCGCGGCGGAGCCGGCCGGGGCGTCGTGCTGCACGTGGGCTTGAGAACGGGAGGTTTCGGACATGACTCCCTTTCCCCGGAAGCGGGCGGACTGCCCGACGGGTCTGGCCGGGTCCGTCAGTCTTCCGGATTTCGGCGGCGCGGCGGCGACGGCACGCGAGCGGGGCTCAGGTGTCACGCCTTCGTGTGGGTGGCCGTTGGGCTGTTCTCCGTACGCGGTGGTGCAGAGAACTCCGGGGGCGCGGGGGTTCAACTCGCGCCCCCGGAGGGTCTGGTGGTGCGGTGCGGGCCGGGTGCGGCGGATCGTTACTTCGAGCGCCTGGTCCCGCTCAGGCGCGGGGGCTGCCGGAGCTGGAACCAGTAGAAGCCGTGGCCGGCCAGGGTGAGCAGGTAGGGCCACTCGCCGATCGAGGGGAAGCGCACCCCGCCGATCAGTTCGACCGGGTACCGTCCGCCGTACTGCCGCAGGTCCAGTTCGGTCGGTTGCGCGAACCGCGAGAAGTTGTTCACGCACATGACCAGGTCCCCCTCGTGCTCGCGCACGAAGGCGAGCACGGCGGGGTTGCTGGAGGGCAGTTCGGTGTAGGTGCCGAGGCCGAACGCCGGGTTGAGCTTGCGGATCTCGATCATGCGACGCGTCCAGTGCAGCAGCGAACTCGAACTGCTCTGCTGCGCTTCGACGTTGGTCACCTGGTAGCCGTACACCGGGTCCATGATGGGCGGCAGACTGAGCCTGCCCGGGTCGGCGGAGGAGAAACCCGCGTTGCGGTCCGGGGTCCACTGCATCGGCGTGCGCACGCCGTCCCGGTCGCCCAGCCAGATGTTGTCGCCCATGCCGATCTCGTCCCCGTAGTAGAGCACCGGCGAGCCGGGGAGGGAGAGCAGCAGGGCGGTGAACAGCTCGATCTGGTTGCGGTCGTTCTCCAGCAGCGGGGCGAGCCGGCGGCGGATGCCCACGTTGGCGCGCATCCGCGGGTCCTTGGCGTACTCCGCGTACATGTAGTCGCGCTCCTCGTCGGTGACCATCTCCAGGGTCAGCTCGTCGTGGTTGCGCAGGAAGATGCCCCATTGGCAGCCGTTGGGGATCTGCGGGGTCTTGGCGAGGATCTCCGAGACCGGGTAGCGCGACTCCCGCCGCACCGCCATGAAGATCCGCGGCATCACCGGGAAGTGGAACGCCATGTGGCACTCGTCGCCGCCCGCGGTGAAGTCGCCGAAGTAGTCGACGACGTCCTCGGGCCACTGGTTGGCCTCGGCGAGCAGCACGGTGTCGGGGTAGTCGGCGTCGATCTCCTTGCGGACCCGCTTGAGGAACTCGTGGGTCTCCGGGAGGTTCTCGCAGTTGGTGCCCTCGCGGGCGAAGAGGTACGGCACCGCGTCCAGCCGGAAGCCGTCGATGCCGAGGTCCAGCCAGAACCGCAGCCCGGCGATCATCTCGTCCTGGACCCGGGGGTTGTCGTAGTTGAGGTCCGGTTGGTGGGAGAAGAAGCGGTGCCAGAAGTACTGCTTGCGGACGGGGTCGTAGGTCCAGTTGGAGGTCTCGGTGTCGACGAAGATGATCCGGGCGTCCGGGTACTGCTTGTCGTCGTCGGCCCACATGTAGAAGTCGCCGTACGGGCCGTCCGGGTCCGCCCGGGAGGCCTGGAACCACGGGTGCTGGTCGCTGGTGTGGTTCATCACGAAGTCGATGATCACGCGCATGCCGCGGGCGTGCGCGGCGTCGACGAACTCCATGAAGTCGGCGATGTCGCCGAACTCCGGCAGCACCGACTTGTAGTCGGCCACGTCGTACCCGCCGTCGCGCAGCGGCGAGGCGAAGAACGGCGGGAGCCAGAGGCAGTCGACCCCGAGCCACTGCAGGTAGTCGAGCTTGGCCGTGAGCCCCTTGAGGTCCCCGACCCCGTCGCCGTTGCTGTCCTGGAAGGACCGCACCAGCACCTCGTAGAAGACCGCACGCTTGAACCACTCCGGGTCCAGGTTCTTCTTCGAGGTCTCCGGGAAGGTGTCGGGGACGGGCTCGTTCACTGTCACGCTGGGTTCCTCCGAACCGTGAGGAGGTGAGCCGGCTCGGCTGAGGGATCGAGCCGGACGTAGTTGTGCCGGCCCCAGGTGTAGACGGCGCCGGTGAGCTCGTCGTGCACCGCGAACGGGCCGTCGCCGTCGAGCGTGACGGTGGCCTCCTGCACGTGGTGCGGGTCGAGGTTGACCACGGTGATGACCTGGTCGGTGATGCCCTCGGGGGTGGTCGCGGTCTTGGAGTAGGCGAGCACCTGGTCGTTGTCGGTGGGGTGGAAGCGCAGGTCGCGCAGCTGCTGCAGGGCGGGGTGGCGCCGGCGCAGCCGGTTCAGCACGGTGAGCAGCGGGGCGAGGGAGTCGCCGCGGGTCCAGTCGCGCGGGCGCAGCTCGTACTTCTCCGAGTGCAGGTACTCCTCCGACCCGGGGTGGGCCGGCTCGTTCTCGAACAGCTCGTAGCCGGCGTAGACGCCGTAGCTGGGGGCGAGGGTGGCGGCGAGCACGGCGCGGACGGCGAAGGCGGCCCGGCCGCCGTGCTGCAGGTAGCCGTGCAGGATGTCCGGGGTGTTGGCGAAGAAGTTGGGCCGCATGTAGGCGGCGGCGTCACCGGTGAGTTCGGTGAGGTAGTCGGTGAGTTCCGGTTTGGTGGTGCGCCAGGTGAAGTACGTGTACGACTGGTGGAATCCGATCTTCGCCAGGGTGTGCATCATCGCGGGGCGGGTGAAGGCCTCGGCCAGGAAGACGACGTCCGGGTCGGTGCGGGCGATGTCGCCGAGCACCTTCTCCCAGAACACGACCGGTTTGGTGTGCGGGTTGTCGACGCGGAAGATCCGGACGCCGTGGGACATCCAGAACCGGAGGAGGCGGACGGTTTCCTTGACGATTCCGTCCATGTCCTGGTCGAAGTTGATCGGATAGATGTCCTGGTACTTCTTCGGCGGGTTCTCGGCGTACGCGATGGTGCCGTCCGAGCGGTGGCTGAACCATTCCGGGTGCTTGTTCACCCACGGGTGGTCGGGGGAGCACTGCAGGGCGAAGTCCAGCGCCACCTCCAGGTGCAGCGCCCGGGCCTCGGCGACGAAGTGGTCGAAGTCCTCGATGGTGCCGAGGTCCGGGTGGACGGCGTCGTGGCCGCCCTCCGGGGAGCCGATCGCCCAGGGCGAGCCGACGTCGTGCGGACCGGCCGTCAGGGTGTTGTCGGGGCCCTTGCGGAAGGCTCGCCCGATCGGGTGGACCGGAGGCAGGTAGACCACGTCGAAGTCCATCGCGGCGACGGCCGGCAGCCGCTCCGCGGCGGTGCGCAGGGTGCCCGAGCGCGGCGGCTCGACCCCGTTCGGGTCCACCACCGCCCCCTCCGAGCGGGGGAAGAACTCGTACCAGGAGCCGAACAGGGCGCGTTCGCGGTCCACCTGGAGCGGCAGCGGGCGGGAGGCGCTGAGCAGCTCGCGCAGGGGGTGGCGGGCCAGCAGGTCCAGCACCTCGGGGGCGAGCGCGGCGGCCAGCCGGGACAGCGGCGGCAGGCCCGGGTCGCGCAGTGCGTCGGCGGCGGCCAGCACGTGCGCGCGGCCCTCCTTCTTCGGCACCCCGGCCGCGGCCTGCTCCATCAGCCGGGCGCCGTCCTCCAGGACCAGCGCGGTGTCGATGCCGGCGGGCAGCTTCACCGCCGCGGTCTTCCGCCAGGTCGCGATCGGGTCGCTCCACGCCTCGACCAGGTACGACCAGCGGCCGGGCGCGGTCGGCGTGACGTGGGCGCCCCAGCGGTCGGTGCCCTCGGCGAGCTCGCGCATCGGTGTCCAGGGGCCGCTGCGGCCGCGCGGGTCGCGCAGCACCACGTTGGCGTTGACGGCGTCGTGGCCCTCGCGGAACACGGTGGCGGTGACCAGGAAGGTCTCGCCGACGACGGCCTTGGCCGGGCGGCGGCCGGAGTCGACGAGGGGGCTGACGTCCAGGACGGGGATGCGGCCGATCACGGTGTCGCTCTCTGTCGTCTTGCGGGCGGCTGGCTTGCGGGCGGGTGCCTTGCGCGGCGCGGCCTCGGCCTTGCGCGGCACAGCCTCGGCCTTCGGGGTGGCGGCCTTCGGGGTGACGGCCGCCGTGGCGGCGGGCTCCGCCGCGCTCCTCGCGGTGGCGGCGGTGCGGCGCGTCGTGGTGGTGCGCCTGCGCGGAGCCGCCGTCCGGCCGTCCTCGGCCCCGGGTTGTCGGGCCGCGTCGGCCGGCTCGGTCCGGACCGCCCCGGCCCGGGGCGCCGGCATCGCCGGGTCTGTCCGAGTGTCAGAATCCGTCCGTCCGGCGGATTCCGCGACCGCTGCGTCGATGGTTTCGGCCACCGGTGTGGACTGGTCCCGCGTGTCGCCGTGCATGCCAAACTCCTGCCCGAGATCGGCGGCAACTCCCGCGGGCCGGGCTGGGCCAGGGGAGTACCGGAGGACTGCTGGGTGGGGAGGACGTGCGACCGGAAGCCTGCCCGCGCCGCCGTCCCCGGCAACCGCCCGGCGCCCGCCGAGCCCGCGGCGGGAGGCCCCGGAGCCCGCGCGCGTCCCGGCGCACGCCTCCAGGGGCACGCCCCTGGGCGACCCGGTCCACCCGTGAACGAGCAGCCCGAGCACGAGGACACGCGTCGGTGCGCGGTGAGCGCCGAATGGGCTAAGAGGGAAGGGGAACGATCAACGCGAAAAGGATTCGGACGTGCTGCTTCGAGGGGGACGCCACCCGTCGCCGTACTCCCCGCAGCAGCTACGACCCTGGGTCATCCTCGCACCGGCGACAAGACTTTTGCAGCGGTACGACAGTAGTTTCGGGCTTTGTCCTGAGTGGATGCGCCATCGGAAATGGACCTGTTCCGCAGTGTTCACGCATTGGTAGCGCGGACCCCCGGAATGTGCGCCTCGCGCGCCCCCCGTGCAGACCAATGCGCCGAATGCGATCTCATCAATAGCCCGAACGGATGCCCAATAGGCCACTTGACGCACTGCCACGACGGCCGTCACGGCTACGCTTCACGCCGTGAAGGCAATCCGCAGATTCACCGTCCGCACCGTCCTGCCCGAACAACTCCAGCCGCTGCACGAGCTGGCCCTCAACCTGCGCTGGTCCTGGCACCCCGAGACCAGGGACCTCTTCCGGTCCGTGGACCCGGAGGTCTGGGCCGCGACCGGCGAGGACCCGGTGCGGCTGCTCGGGGAGGTCCCGGCCGCCAGGCTCGCCGCGCTCGCCGCCGACCGGCGCTTCCTGCGCAGACTCGGCGACCTCGCCGAGGACCTGCGCGAGTACCTCACCGGCCCGCGCTGGTACCAGGCCCAGCAGGAGGCCGGCCCCACCCCGCCGCCCGCCGCGATCGCCTACTTCTCGCCCGAGTACGGCATCGCCGCGGCGCTGCCCCAGTACTCCGGCGGGCTCGGCATCCTGGCCGGGGACCACCTCAAGGCCGCCAGCGACCTCGGCGTCCCGATCATCGGCGTCGGACTGTTCTACCGGCACGGCTACTTCCGGCAGTCCCTCAACCGGGACGGCTGGCAGCAGGAGCGCTACCCGCTGCTCGACCCGGACGAACTCGCGGTCAGCCTGCTCCGGGAGGCCGACGGCACGCCCGCCCGGGTCGACCTCGCCCTGCCCGGCGGCCGCACCCTGGCCGCGCACGTCTGGAAGGCCCAGGTCGGGCGCGTCCCGCTGCTGCTCCTCGACTCCGACATCGAGGCCAACTCGCCCGCCGAACGCGACGTCACCGACCGCCTCTACGGCGGCGGCAGCGAGCACCGGCTGCTCCAGGAGATGCTCCTCGGCATCGGCGGCGTCCGCGCCGTCCGCACCTACTGCCGGCTCACCGGGCACCCCGCCCCCGAGGTCTTCCACACCAACGAGGGCCACGCCGGCTTCCTCGGCGTCGAACGGATCCGCGAGCTGGTCGCCGTCGGCCCGGCCGCCCCCGAGGGCGCCGGCCTCGACTTCGCCGCCGCCCTGGAATCCGTCCGGGCCGGCACCCTCTTCACCACCCACACGCCCGTCCCGGCGGGCATCGACCGCTTCGACCGCGAGCTCGTCGCCCGGCACTTCAGCGGCGACGCCGCGCTCCCCGGCGTCCCGGTCGACCCGGTGCTCGCGCTCGGCGCCGAGACCTGGCGCGGCGGGGACCCGAAGCTCTTCAACATGGCCGCCATGGGCCTGCGGCTCGCCCAGCGCGCCAACGGGGTCTCCACCCTGCACGGCGAGGTCAGCCGCTCCATGTTCAACGGCCTCTGGCCCGGCTTCGACGCCGCCGAGGTGCCGATCACCTCGGTCACCAACGGCGTCCACGCCGCCACCTGGATCGACCCGGCGGTCGTCCGGCTCGGCGCGGCCGAGATCGGCGCCGAGCGGGCCGAGGACGCCATGACCACCGGTGACGCCAAGCGCTGGACGGGCCTGGAGCGGATCGGCAACACCGAGATCTGGGACCTGCGCCGCAGCCTGCGGGCCCAGCTCGTCGAGGAGGCCCGCCGCCGGCTGCGCGCCTCCTGGCGCCAGCGCGGCGCCGGCGAGGCCGAGCTCGGCTGGGTCGCCTCGGTGCTCGACCCCGACGTGCTCACCATCGGCTTCGCCCGCCGGGTGCCCTCCTACAAGCGGCTCACCCTGATGCTGCGAGACCCGGACCGGCTGCGGGCGCTGCTGCTGCACCCCACCCGGCCGGTGCAGATCGTGGTCGCCGGCAAGGCTCACCCGGCCGACGACGGCGGCAAGCGGCTCATCCAGCAGATGGTGGCCTTCGCCGACGACCCGGCCGTCCGGCACCGGATCGTCTTCCTGCCGGACTACGACATGGCGATGGCGAGGCTCCTCTACCCGGGCTGCGACGTCTGGCTGAACAACCCGCTGCGCCCGCTGGAGGCCTGCGGCACCTCTGGGATGAAGGCCGCGCTGAACGGCTGCCTCAACCTGTCCGTCCTGGACGGCTGGTGGGACGAGTGGTACGACGGCCAGAACGGCTGGGCGATCCCGACCGCCGACGAGACCGGCGGCGTGCTCGACCCGGACAGCGGCGAGGCCGAGCGGCGCGACGACATCGAGGCCGCCGCGCTGTACGACCTGATCGAGGAGCAGGTCGCCGGCCGCTTCTACGACCGCGGCGCGGACGGGCTGCCGCACCGCTGGATCGCGATGGTCCGGCACACCCTGGTGACCCTCGGGCCCAAGGTGCTGGCCGGGCGGATGGTCCGCGAGTACGTCGACCGGCTGTACACCCCGGCGGCGCTGGCCCAGCGGGAGCTGGCGGGCTCGGCCCACCGCGGCGCCCAGGAACTGGCCGCCTGGAAGGCCAGGGTCCGCGAGGCCTGGCCGGCCGTGCGGGTCGAGCACGTCGAGGCGGACTGCCCGGACGAGGCGCAGGAGCTCGGCAGCTCGCTGGCGCTGCGGGTGCAGGTCGCGCTCGGGGCGCTCGCGCCGGGCGACGTCGAGGTGCAGGCGGTCTCCGGGCGGGTCGACGAGTCGGACGGCATCTCGGACGCCTGCGTGCTCGCCCTCAAGCCGGTCGGCGGGCCCGACCTGGACGGGCGGACCCGCTACGAGGGCTCGCTGGAGCTCTGCCGGACCGGCCCGTTCGGCTACACCGTCCGGGTGCTGCCGACCCACCCCCGGCTCGCCTCCCCGGCCGAGCCGGGACTGGTCGCGCTGCCCGCCGAGTCGGTGGGCATGGACGCGGGCGTGCTGCGCTAGCGCGCCGCCCGAGGGCGTGCCCCGGCGCCGCGGACGCGCACGGGGCACGCCCCCGGTGCGTCCGGCGGCACCGGGCACACCTCAGACGAGGCTGTCCCGCCAGGCCCGGTGGAGGGCGGCGAAGCGGCCGGATCCGTCGACCAGCTCCTGCGGGGAGCCGTCCTCGACGATCCGGCCCTGGTCCATCACCAGGACGCGGTCGGCGATCTCCACCGTGGAGAGCCGGTGCGCGATGATCACGGCCGTCCGCCCGGCCAGCACCGTGCGCATGGCCCGCTGGACGGCCTGCTCGCCGGGGACGTCCAGCGAGCTGGTCGCCTCGTCGAGGATCAGCACGGCGGGATCGGCGAGCAGGGCGCGGGCGAAGGCGACGAGCTGGCGCTGGCCGGCGGAGATCCGGCCGCCGCGCTTGCGCACGTCGGTGTCGAAGCCGTCCGGAAGCGCGGCGACGAACTCGTGCGCGCCGATGTCCCGGGCGGCCTGCTCGACCTCCTCGCGGGTCGCGCCGGGGCGGCCGATCGCGATGTTCTCGGCGACGGTGCCGGAGAACAGGAAGGACTCCTGGGTCACCATCACCACCCCGCGCCGCAGCTCGGGGGTGGCGAGGTCGCGCAGGTCGACGCCGTCCAGCCGGATCCGGCCGTCCGTCGGGTCGTAGAAGCGGGCCAGCAGCTTGGCGACCGTCGACTTGCCGGCGCCCGTCGCGCCGACCACCGCCACCGTCTGTCCGGCCGGGATCAGCAGGTCGAAGGGCGGCAGCACCTCCTTGCCGGTGCGGTAGGCGAAGCGGGCCCGCTCGAAGCGGACCTCGCGGCCCTTGCCGGTGGCCGGCGGCAGGTCGGCGGGCTCGGCGGGCTCGGCCACCGTCGGCTCGTGGGCGAGCAGACCGGCGATCTTCTCCAGCGCGGCGGCGGCCGACTGGTAGCTGTTCAGGAACATCGCCAGCTGGTCGATCGGGTCGTAGAGCCGGCGCAGGTAGAGCACGAAGGCGGTGAGCACGCCCAGCTCCAGCGTGCCGTCGGTGACCAGGTAGGCGCCGAGCAGCACCATGCCGGCGGTCCACACGTTGGCGGTGGCGCGGGAGAGGCCGACGTACCGGGCGATCTCCAGCAGGCCGTCCGCGGTCGCGGTGGCCGAGCGCTCGTTGACCACGGCGAAGGCCGCGTCGTTCGCCCGCTCGCGGCGGAAGGCCTGCACCGGGCGGATGCCGTTCATGGTCTCGGTGAAGCGGACGATCAGCGAGGCCGCCGAGGTGCGCGAGCGGCGGTAGACCCGGCGGGAGCGGCGGCGGAAGGACCGGGCGATCAGGGCCAGCGGCAGGATCGACACCAGGGACACCAGACCGAGGCGCCAGTCCAGCACCAGCAGCAGCACCGAGATGTAGCAGAGCGACAGGAAGACGGTCAGCAGCTCCTGCAGGCCCTCGGAGAGCAGCTCGCGCAGCGCGTCCACGTCGCTGGTGGCGCGCGAGATGATCCGGCCCGAGGTGTAGCGCTCGTGGAAGTCCAGGCTGAGCCGCTGGGCGTGCCGGAAGATCCGGCCGCGCAGCTCCAGCAGGATGTCCTGGTTGACCCGGGCGCTGATCTTGATGAACGCCCACTGCAGCAGCGGGCTGAGCAGAGCGCAGCCCAGGTAGGCGCAGACCACCGCGACCAGCGGCCCGGCGTCGTGGCCGCGCAGCGCCGGGATGCCGCGGTCCATCGCGACGGCGACCAGCAGCGGGCCGGACTGCAGGGCGGCCTGCTGGACCAGGATCACCACCATCGCGACGGCGATCCGGGCCCGGTGCGGGCCCAGCAGCGAGCGCAGCAGTGCCCCCGGCGCGCCGGGCGGGACGGGGATGTCCTCCTCGTCGGCCGGGGGAGGCGGCAGTTCCTCCTCCGCGACCGGCGCGGGCTCGACGGTGGTGGTCATCGGGCAGGCCCCTTCTCCAGCACGAGGGGGCCGTCCGGCAGGAGGGCGGCCTCGCCCGACATCAGTTCGCGGTAGTGCGCGCAGTCGCGCAGCAGGTCCTGGTGGGTGCCGACGGCCTCGATCCGGCCGTCGGCGAGCACCGCGACCCGGTCGGCGAGCAGCACGGTGCTCGGGCGGTGGGCGACCACCAGGGCGGTGGTGGAGCCGAGGACCTCGCGCAGCGCCCGCTCGACCAGCGCCTCGGTGTGCACGTCGAGCGCGGAGAGCGGGTCGTCCAGCACCAGGAAGGCCGGGTCGCCGACCACGGCGCGGGCCAGCGCCAGCCGCTGGCGCTGCCCGCCGGACAGGCTCAGGCCCTGCTCGCCGACCTCGGTGTCCACCCCGGCCGGGAGCTTGTCGACGAAGCCGGCCTGGGCGGTGGACAGGGCGGAGCGCAGCCGTTCCTCGCCGGCGCCGGGGGCGCCCATCAGGACGTTCTCCCGGACGGTGGCGGAGAACAGGGTGGGCTCCTCGAAGGCGACGGCGACCAGCTCGCGCAGCCGCTCCCGGGACAGCTCGCGGATGTCCCGGCCGTCCAGGGTGATGGTGCCGCCGGTGGCCTCGTAGAGGCGGGGGAGCAGTGCGGTGAGCGTGGTCTTGCCGCTGCCGGTGGCGCCGACCAGGGCCATCGTCTCGCCGCTGCGGACGTGCAGCTCGATGCCGGCCAGCAGGTCGGGGGTGTCGTCCGGGGCGTCGGGGTAGCGGAAGCGGACGCCGCTGAACCGGATGCCGTCGGCGGTGGGGCCGGAGCCCTGTCCGTCGGTCGGGCCGGGGCCGTCGGCGGTGTGGCGGTCGGCGTCCTCGGGCTCGTCCAGCACCTCGAAGAAGCGGTCGGTGGCGGTGGCGGCCTCGTTGGCGTAGGCGAGCAGCCAGCCGAGCGACTCGACCGGCCAGCGCAGCGCGAGCGCGGTGGAGAGGAAAGCGACCAGGGTGCCGGCGCTCAGCTCGTCGTGGGCGACCAGGTAGGCGCCGGCGGCGAGGGCACAGCCGAGGGCGAGCTCCGGCAGGCCGACGATGACCGCCCACAGGTTGGCCAGCAGCCCCGCCTTGCGCAGCTCGGTGCGGCGCAGCTCGTGGGACTGCGCGCGGAAGCGCTCGGCCATCGAGCGGTGCCGGCCGAAGGCCTTGAGGATGCGGATGCCGAGGACGGACTCCTCGACGACGGTGGCGAGGTCGCCGTTCTGGTCCTGGGCGAGCCGGGAGGCGCCGGAGTAGCCGTGCTCGAAGCGCCGGGTCAGCAGGAACAGCGGGACGGCGGGCAGCAGGGTGATCAGCGCCAGGCGCCAGTCCTGGGTGAACATCACCGCCGTGCCGGCCAGGAACATCACCGAGTTGACGATCAGGAAGACCAGCGGGAAGGCCAGGAACAGCCGCATGGTGTACATGTCGGCGGTGGCCCGGGAGAGCAGCTGGCCGGATCCCCACCGGTCGTGGAAGGAGATCGGCAGCCGCTGGAGCTTGGCGAAGAGGTCGCCGCGCATGGCCGTCTCCAGCCCGGCCAGCGGGCGGGCCAGGACCACCCGGCGGGTGTAGAACAGCGCGGCCTCGACCAGGCCGAGGAGCAGCAGCAGGCCGACCAGGGGCCAGAGCCCGGCCAGGTCGTGGTGGGCGAGCGGTCCGTCGACGATCCGGCCGAGGACCAGCGGGACGGCGAGGACGCTCAGCATGGCCAGCACGGCGGAGCCCACCGAGACGGCCAACCGGCGCCGCACGGCCCGCGCGTAGGGCCACAGGCGCAGCAGGGAACGGACCGTGGAGCGGCGGCGCCCGGTCGTGGTGTCGTCGTCTTGTCTGTTCTCGGCCATCGTCGTGAGGGTAGGACGAGGCGGCGTCATTTCTCATCCGGTTTTTCACCCCTGTCAGGGCGGTGCGGCGAGAACCGGCCATCCGTGCCCGCGGGCACGGGGCGCCGGACGCCGACGACCGGCGCTACGCGTGCGGGGCGGGGGCGCGCAGCAGGTGCAGCGAGCGCCCGCCCAGCACCACCGCGCCCCGCGGGAACGGCTCGCCGGAGCCCGCGGCGGCCGTGTCGACCACCGTCTCGTACGCCTCCTCCGGGGCGGCCCAGGGCTCCCCGGGCAGCGTGAACACCACCGGTTCGTGGCCGGCGTTGAGCAGCAGCAGGAAGCTGTCGTCCCGGGCCGGGCACCCGGTGCCGTCCCGCTCCGACATCGCGGCGCCGGACAGCAGCATGCCCAGGCAGGCCGTCGGGGAGAACCAGTCGGCCTCGGTCATCTCCTTGCCGAGCGGGGTGAACCAGGCGAGGTCGGGCTGGCCGCCCGGCGCGGTGGCCCGGCCGGAGAAGAACGCCCGCTGCCGCAGGACGGGGTGGGCCCGGCGGAGCCGGATCAGCCGGGCCGTCAGCCCGCACAGCTCCCGCCAGCCGGGATCGGCGTCCTCGGCGAGCAGCGACCAGTCCAGCCAGCTCGTCGGGTTGTCCTGGCAGTAGGCGTTGTTGTTGCCGCCCTGGGTGCGTCCCAGCTCGTCCCCCGCCGTGATCATCGGGACGCCGGTGGAGAGCAGCAGGGTGGCCATCAGGTTGCGCAACTGGCGCAGCCGCAGGGCGTTGACCTCGGGATCGGTGGTCTCGCCCTCGGCGCCGTGGTTCCAGGAGCGGTTGTCGTCGGTGCCGTCCCGGTTGGCCTCGCCGTTGGCCTCGTTGTGCTTGCGGTCGTAGCTGACCAGGTCCCGCAGGGTGAAGCCGTCGTGCGCGGTCACGTAGTTGACGGAGGCGTACGGGCGGCGCCCGCCGCGCTGGTAGAGGTCGGATGAGCCGGACAGCCGGTACCCCAGCTCGCGCACGTCCGGGCGGGCGCCGCGCCAGAAGTCCCGGACGGTGTCCCGGTACTTGTCGTTCCACTCGGCCCACAGCGGCGGGAAGCCGCCGACCTGGTACCCGCCCGGGCCGACGTCCCACGGCTCGGCGATCAGCTTCACCCGGCTGAGCAACGGGTCCTGGGAGACGGCGGCGAGGAACGGGTGGTCCATGTCCACCCCGTCGGTGCCGCGGACGAGGGCGGCCGCCAGGTCGAAGCGGAAGCCGTCCACGCCCATCTCGGTGACCCAGTACCGCAGCGAGTCGGTGACCAGCCGGACCACCTGCGGGCGGCGGGTGTCCAGGGTGTTGCCGCAGCCGGTGTAGTCGGCGTAGCCGCGCGGCCGGTGCGGGGCCGTCCGGTAGTAGGCGGCGTTGTCGATGCCGCGCAGCGAGAGCGTCGGGCCGAGCTCGGCGCCCTCGGCGGTGTGGTTGAACACCACGTCGAGGATCACCTCGATCCCGGCGGCGTGCAGCGCGCGCACCATCCGCTTGAACTCGCCGACCTGGCCGCCGCGCGAGCCCGAGGCGGAGTAGCCGGCGTGCGGGGCGAAGTAGCCGACCGTGTTGTAACCCCAGTAGTTGACCAGGCCGCGGGACTGCAGGTGGTCCTCGCTGGCGAACTGGTGCACCGGCAGCAGCTCGACGGCCGTCACGCCGAGTCCGGTCAGGTGGGCGATCGCGGCGGGGTGGGCCAGGCCCGCGTAGGTGCCGCGCAGCTGCGGCGGGACGTCGGGGTGGCGCATGGTGAAGCCGCGCACGTGCAGCTCGTAGAGCACCGTCTCGGCCCAGGGCGTCTTGGGGCGGTGGTCGTCGTACCAGTCGTCGTCGTCGTGGACGACCACGGATCTGGGCACGTAGCGGGCCGAGTCGCGGTTGTCCCGGACGGTGTCGGCGACGTCCCGCTCGGGCCAGTTGCGCACCGCCGCGCAGACCGCGTCGTGACTGGTGTAACAGCCGTCGACGGCACGGGCGTACGGGTCGAGCAGCAGCTTGGCCGGGTTCCAGCGGGCGCCCGTCCACGGGTCCCACCGGCCGTGCACGCGGAAGCCGTACCGGGCGCCGGGGAGCACGCCGGGCAGGAAGCCGTGCCAGATCTGGAAGTCCTGCTCGGCCAGGCGGTGCCGGCTCTCCCGGCCCTCCTCGTCGAACAGGCAGAGGTCGACCGCCTCGGCGCCGGCCGCCCAGAGCGCGAAGTTGGTGCCGCGGCGGCCGAGGTGGTCGGTGCGGTGGCGGGCGCCGAGCGGCTGCCAGCTGCCGGGCCACGGTGGTTCGGCGGCGACCCCGCCGGACGGCCGCGCACCGGCTTCCAGCTCCTGCCCTGACGCCATGGCCGTACCCTCCCTGGCGGGGTGTCCCGGACCCCGTGCACTTCCTCTTTCCCGGATTGCGCTGATCGGAAGCAGCTGAACGGCGGCTTACCGGCGGATGGCGGTCGGGATGCGCGTGTCCGCCCGGTGGCGCCCTCGTCGATCCGGCTGTCGGGCCTGCGGGCTCGTGGGCCTGCGGGCGCCGGAGCGCCGCGCCCGGGCGCGGCGCCGTGCCGGTGGCTTCGGACGATCGTCACCGCCGGTTCACCGCGTCTCCACCCACCTCCGCTCGGGATTCCCTCATACGGCCCGGCTATCCTGCTCCGGCGCACCGCACACCGGTGCGAAAGATCGGCGTCCGGTGCAACTCATGGGGGCACTCAGCGCGTCAAGAGAGTGGACACCGGGAGGGGAGAAACCGTGAAGACGGGTAAGACGGCCGACGCCGCGATACGCACCGCCAGCCGCTACGGGCGCAGGGGGGCGATGGCGTTGGTCATGGGCGGGGTGCTGCTGCTCACCGCGGCCTGCAACGACGACAAGGGCGGCTCGGGCGGTTCGGGGGGCGGCGACAACGCCGCGCCCGCGGCGACCGCGGGCGCGAACGGGACGGCGGCGCCGGCAGGCTCCTCCGCGGAGCCCAAGACCTCGGCCGCGGTGCTCGCCGTGGAGCCGAAGGACGGTGCCCAGGACGTCGCCCCGAGCAACGCCCTGCAGGTCTCCGTCTCGAACGGAAAGCTCACCACGGTCGAGGTGACCGACAAGAACGGCAAGCCGGTCGAGGGCGCGATCACCCCGGACGGCACCGGCTGGAAGCCCGCCGCGACGCTCGCCGTCGGCATGGCGTACAAGGTGAACGCGCAGGCCAAGGACGCCGAGGGCCTGGTGGCCGCGTCCACCACCTCGTTCACCACGCTGACGCCGGACAAGAAGGTCTCCACCAACGACAACATCAGCGACGGCTCCACCTACGGCGTCGGCATGATCGTCTCGGTGGACTTCAGCAAGAACGTGAAGAACAAGGACGCCGTCCTCAAGGGCATCACGTTCGAGACCAACAACGGCACCGAGGTGAAGGGCCACTGGTTCGGCGACAACCGGCTGGACTTCCGTCCGGCCGAGTACTGGAAGCCGGGCACCAAGGTCACCATCAAGTACCGGCTGAAGAGCGTCGAGGTCGCCCCGGGCGTCTACGGCGACGTGGACAAGGACGAGCCGTTCACCATCGGCCGCTCCCAGATCTCCACCGCGGACGCCAAGTCGCACCAGATGACCGTGGAGCGGGACGGCAAGTCCACCACCGTCCCGGTCACCCTGGGTGCGGACGCCACGCCGTCCTGGGGCGGGACGATGGTGATCATGTCCAAGGAGAAGGTCACCCGGATGAACTCGCAGACCGTCGGTCTCGGCGGCGAGTACGACATCCAGGACGTCCCGCACGCCATGCGGCTGACCACCTCCGGCACCTTCGTGCACGGCAACTACTGGGCCAACCCGTTCGGCAAGACCAACGCCAGCCACGGCTGCGTCTCGATGGCGGACGAGAAGGGCGGCAGCGACGCCTCCGTCGCGGGCAAGTTCTTCAACGACTCGATGGTCGGCGACGTCGTCAAGATCGTGAACACCAAGGAGAAGACCGTCTCGCCCTCCAACGGGCTGGGCGGCTGGAACGTCAGCTGGGCGAACTGGTAACTCCTGCCCGCCGGCGGGCCGGGTAGTCCCGGTTCGTCAGCACAGTTCGGACGAGCGGCCCGATCCTCACCCGTTGGGGTCGGGCCGCTCGCGTTCCCGGGGCGCACCGGCCCCCGGATGGCGCAACCTTTCCGGTGGCCGGTGCGTGTAGTGGTCAGGTCCGTCGTGTTCGCGCGGCTTCCGCCGTGCGTACGGGGTGTCAGGCTCGGGGCCTTCCTGCCCGGGGTCGTCCGGGGCCTTCGGGCCGGGGATTTCCGGGCCTTCGGGCCCGGGGTTTCCGGGCTTTCGGGTCCGCGGTTTCCGGGCTTTCGGGTCCGGGCTTTCCGGGGCCGGTGGCTCCGGGGTCTCCCGGGCCGTGGCTCCGGGTGCGGGGTCTTCATCGCGGGGTTTCAGAGGGAGGGATCGACGTTGAGGTCGATACGCAGAATGCGCAGGGTGGCCGCCGTCGGTCTGGTCGGCGGGGCGATGGCCCTGACGGCCGCGTGCGGCGGCGGGGGCGGCGGGAACGCCGCGGGCAGCGCGGCCAAGGCCGACCTGGGGGCCGGCGCGGCCGCCTCCCCGTCCGCGGCGGGGCCCACCAGCACCGCGCCGAAGGTGTCCAGGGCCGTGGTGGACATCCAGCCCAAGGCCGGCTCGGTGGACGTCGCGCCGAACGCGCTGAAGATCGGGGCGACCGGCGGCAAGCTCACCACCGTCAAGGTCAGCGACAAGTCCGGCAAGGAGGTGCCCGGCACCATCGCCGCCGACGGCTCCAGCTGGACCCCGTCGGCCGCCCTGGCGGTCGGCACCGCCTACCAGGTGAGCGCGATGGCCGCGGACACCGACGGCGCGGTCGCCACCGCGGACAGCAGCTTCACCACGCTGACGCCGACGGCTCTCGCCAAGGCCTCCGACAACGTGGACGACAACGCGACGTACGGCGTCGGCATGATCGTCTCGGTGGACTTCAGCAAGGACGTCAAGAACAAGGCCGACGTCGCCAAGGGCATCACCTTCGAGACCGACAACGGCACCGAGGTGAAGGGCCACTGGTTCGACGACCGCCGACTGGACTTCCGCCCCGAGAAATACTGGAAGCCCGGCACCAAGGTGGTCGTGCACTACCGGCTCAAGAACGTCGAGATCGCCCCCGGGGTGTACGGCACCGACCGGGACGAGCCCTTCACGATCGGGCGATCCCAGGTCTCGACGGTTGACGCCGCCGCGCACACGATGACCGTCGACCACGGCGACGGCCAGCCGTCCCGGATCGACATCACCTCCGGCTCGCCCGACCACCCCACCTGGAACGGGACCATGGTCGTCATGGCCAAGGAGGGCGTGGTGCGGATGCAGTCCAGCACCCTCCCCGGCATGACCGGCGCCCCCTACGACCTCCAGGTCCCGCACTCCATGCGGCTGACCACCTCCGGCACCTACGTGCACGGCAACTACTGGAGCGACGCCTTCGGCGAGGACAACGTCAGCCACGGCTGCGTCGGCCTCAAGGACGTCAAGGGCGGCGGGGACTCCACGTCGATGGGCAAGTTCTACGACAGCTCGATCGTCGGCGACGTGGTGATCGTCAAGAACTCCACCAAGAAGGAGACCCTCGACCCGGCGAACGGCCTGAGCGGCTGGAACCTCGCCTGGAGCGCCTGGTAGCAGCGCGGGCAGGAGCCCGCGGGTGGGCAACGTCCCGGGCGGAACTGCCTGGCCGGAGCGCGTTCGTGGCAACCCGGGCTTGACGCGCGAGCGGCCCGGGTCGCCCGCTCCACCGGCCCGGGCGGCCCGTGCCGCGGGTCTCCTCCCGGCGGTGCGGCGCCCCCGTCCGGCCCGTGCGCCGCCCCCGTCCGGCCGTCGGCTTGCACCCGGCATATGCCGACGCGGGGGAGATCGTTTGCTCATTGTCCGTACGCGGCCGCTTGCGTTCCGCAATGATGGACCGCATGGCGGGTTGGGGCGAAACAGATCAGTCATCGGTTCCCGGGGCCGGCTTGGTCGCCGAGACGTCGTGGATCGATGTCCAGGGCGCGCTGGCGGCACTCGAGCGGCTCAGCTCCGAGGAGCTCGAGGAGATGTACTGCGGCAGGCTGTGCGACCCGTCCTCGCCGAACGAGGTGCGGCTGCCGTCCCGGCCCGAGTCCGGCCCGGTGGCCCGCCGGCTGGTGCTCTCGGCCCTGGAGGCCTGGGACCTCCACCAGCACCTGGAAGCCGGTGAGTTACTCACCAGCGAACTCGTCTCCAACGCCGTCCGGCACGCCGCCGGCCGCACCATCGGCCTCCAGGTCAGCCGCAAGCCGGGCTGGCTGCGCGTCGAGGTCCGCGACTCCTCCCGGGCCCTGCCCTGCATGATCCTCGCCGAGCCGCGGCCGGTGAACGAGCGGGGGCGGGGGCTGCGGGTCATCGACGACCTCGCCGACCGCTGGGGCGCCGACCTGCTGCCGCGCGGCAAGGGCGTCTGGTTCGAGCTGAAGGTCCGCGAGCGGCACTGAGCCGGTCCTGGTCCTGGTCCTGGTGCGGCCGTGCTCCCGGCCCCGGCGCGGCAGGGCCGGACGGTCGTGCGGGGGCTGCGCGAGGGCGCGTGGGGCTGGGCGCTCGAGCCGAAAAACACGCGGGGCCCCCTGCGTCGCCGTGGTCCGGCGTGTGGGGGCCCCTGCAAGTCATCGCGCCGGCCAAGGGGGTGCGTGCCGCGCGATGGGCGTCGACTGCGCCAGGTCGGGCCAGTCGAAGTTCGATGCCCTGACTATCGCACGGATCTCAGCATGTGGGCAAACCGGGCGTCTTGGATTACAAGGTTTGTAACCTAGTTCACCTTTGGATTTTGCATAGGTTAACGCTGTTACCTGTGAATATTCATGATCGACCCACTCCTGCCGCCCGGCGACCGTCGACTGGGTAGCATCGGGCCCGTGAACCCGTACTGGCGCGTCTCGCTGCCACCGCTGTCCGCCTGAGCGGGCGCCCGCGCTGGTGGTCCCAGCCCGACGAAACCCCGTGCCCGGCCTCCGCCGGCGCCGGGTCGACGACGTGCGCCCGTTCCGCATCCGACTCCACCTGACGGATTCCGACGACGGAAGTTCACGATCGTGCCGAACCGCACCAGCGCTCCCGCGCGCCTCGTTTCCCGCACCTCCCGCACCTCCCGTACCTCCCGTACCGGCGCCACCCGCCGGAACCGGCCCCTCGACGGGCCGCTGCCGATCCTGACCGCCGCCCTGATCTGGGGCACCACCGGCACCGCCGCCTCGCTGGCCCCCGCGGGCACCTCGGCGGTCGGCATCGGCGCCGCTGCGCTCGTCCTCGGCGGACTGCTGCTCCTCCTCTCCACCCGCAGCGCCAGGAGCCTGCCCCGGGCGTGCGACCGCCGCGAACGCCGGCTGCTCGCGCTCGGTGCGGTGGCCGTCGTCGGGTACCCGGTCGGCTTCTACCCGGCGGTGACCCGGACCGGCGTCGCCGTGGCCACCGTGATCGCCCTCGGCAGCGCACCCGTCTTCGCGGGCCTCCTCGGCTGGCTCGCCCGGCAGGGGAGGCCGAGCGGCCGCTGGGCCGGCGCCACGGCCACCGCCGTCCTGGGCTGCGCCGTCCTCGTCCTCGGGCCCCAACTCGACGGCGGCGCAACGACCGTGGACCTCGTCGGCGTACTGCTGGCCGCACTCGCCGGGCTCTCCTACGCCGCCTACTCGCTCGTCGGCAGCGAGCTCATCACCCGCGGCCACCCGTCCGCCGGTGTGATGGGGGCGATGTTCGGCGGGGCTGCGCTGCTGGTCCTGCCGGTGCTGCTGCTCGGTGACCTGGGGTGGCTCGCCACGGCGCGGGGCGCGGCCGTGGTGCTCCACCTCGGCGTCGTCACCACCTTCCTCGCCTACCGGCTCTTCGGCCACGGCCTGCGCCACACCTCCGCCCGGACCGCCACCACCCTCACCCTCGCCGAACCCGCGGTCGCCGGGCTCCTCGGCGTCGTCGCGCTCGGCGAACGCCTCCCCGTCGCCTCCTGGGTCGGCCTCGCCATCCTCGCCGCCGCCATCACCGTCCTCACCCTCCCCACCTCCGGCCGCCGGCGCCGCCCCGACAGCTCACCCACCGCCTGACCGCCGCCTCCGCCGCCGCCCCCGGCGCGCTTGGCCGTCGCCACCTCCCCGCCTCCGCCCCCGGCCCCGGCGCGCGCCTGGCCGTGACCCCGCCCCGCCTGTGAGGCCCCAGCATGGGACGTCGGACTGATCGACTTCCCATGCGGCCGCCTGTCGGCTCGGGCGGGCAAAGCGGAAGGAATATGTAGACCGGTCTAGAGAAAGTCTGCCGCCAGCGGAGATCGACGCGCGCAGGAAGTCGACCCAGCCGACTTCTTGCGCGCGGCAGGGGTGAAATATGCAGACCGGTCTACATGTGGGGTGGGGCTCTGTGCGGCAGGGTGCGGCGGCTCGCAGGAAGTCGGCCCGGCCGACTTCCTGCACGGTCGACGTGCGCCGACGGGCCTCGGCCGCGTCGTCGGCCGAGGCGTCGGGCGTGCCGACGCCTGGGCCCATGGCCCCGGCGCCCGTGAGGTCGTGGCCCGGCCGCTCTGCATGGGAAGTCGGTCGGGTCGACTTCCCATGCGGCCGCCTGGCGGCTTGGTGGGAGGGTGGGAGGAATATGTAGACCGGTCTAGAGAGGACCGTCTGGGCGGAAGGCGGTGCGCAGGAAG
>NZ_JBIWPA010000028.1:12192-62384 GCF_044768035.1 Kitasatospora sp. NPDC101176 | reverse complement strand
AAGTCGGGCGGGCCGACTTCTGGTGCTGTCGGCGTGTGCCGATGTCTCGTCGAGGCGTCGGGCGCGCCGGCGCCTGGGTCCGTGGTCTCGGCGTCCGTCAGGTCATGGCCCGCTCGCTCTGCATGGGAAGTCGGCCGGGTCGACTTCCCATGCGGCCGCCTGGCGGCTTGATGGGAGGGTGGGAGGAATATGTAGACCGGTCTAGAGAGGACCGTCTGGGCGGAAGGCGGTGCGCAGGAAGTCGGGCGGGCCGACTTCTGGTGCTGTCGGCGTGTGCCGATGTCTCGTCGAGGCGTCGGGCGCGCCGGCGCCTGGGTCCGTGGTCTCGGCGTCTTGGCCCGGCCGTCCTGTGTGGGAAGTCGGTCAGGTCGACTTCCCGTGTGGTTGCCTGGCGGCTTGGTGGGAGGATGGGGGGAATATGTAGACCGGTCTAGAGAAAAACCCCTGGGCGGCGGGTTCGGTGTGCAGGAAGTCGGGCCGGCCGACTTCCTGCGCTGGGAGGGGGATGTGTAGGCCGTCTTCGTGCGGGGCGGGGCGTGGTGCCGCATGGTGAGGTCTGGGCGGCCAGGGGGGAATATGTCGACCGGTCTAGAGAAAATGCTTCGGGGGTGGATCGCGCCCAGGGAGGGGGCAGAGTATGTGGACCGGTCTACATAGTTTTCGGCGGCGCCGGGACTCGGGGGCGTGTCCGCGGGCACCCACCCGTTTCGCATCGCTGTTCCGGACGCCGATCCGGAGAACCCGCTCCCCCGCCTCCACCGCCTCGACCGGACGCGCTGGACGGGGCCGGACCGGGGCGGCCAGTTCGCTGCGGTGGAGGAGCCGGACCTGGTGATCGCCGACATCAGGGCCTTCCTCGGGGACCTGACGGCGGTGGGAGTCAGCCCGACGGGCAGTGCCCGGTGAGGCAGAAGGAGCCGACCACGGAGTGCAGCAGGTCCCCGGACGGGCTGGGCCAGCTCGCCTCAGGCCCGGCCACCAGCAGGGCGTGGGCCTGCCCGTCCGGGCCGACCAGGATGTGGTCGACCACGCGGCGCACTCCGCCGCCCAGGTTGTAGGCGTACTCGAGTTCGGCCCCGCCGCCGGGCGTCTGCTCCAGCCGGATCCGGTGGTAGCCCGGGAAGCCGGACGGGTTCCGGGCGAGGTCGGCGTCGGTGGCCACGGCCCGGTCGTACGGGGTGAACTCGCCCATCGGGAACACCTGGATCAGGCCGGTGCCGTCGGGGGAGTCGTAGAAGACCGAGGGGTCCTTCGTGCGCCGCTTCCAGCCCTCCGGTACGAGGAGGTCGAAGCCCGCCGGGTCCTGGACGAGTCTGAGCTGCGGTCCGGCGTGGGTCGGCGTGGGAGCTGGTGTGGCGGCGGCCGGGCCGGTCGGCGCCGCCGACGGGGAGGCTGCCGACGGGGAGGGCGTGGACGGGGCGGGCGCCGCCGGTGCCGCGGTCGTGGCCGAGCCCGGCCCGGCAGCCGCGCCCGAACCCTCGTGCCGCGTCAACAGGTACCCGGCGCCGCCCCCGAGCGCTCCGATCAGCACCCCGAGGACGGCCGCCAGCACGATCGTCCGCCGCTTCCGCAGCCCCGGGGGCCCGCCGCCCTCGGCGCGCGGACGGCGTTTCGGCGGCTTCGGCACGGTCGGCGACTTCGGAGGCCCGGACGTCGTCAGCGGGGGAGGCTCGGTCGGCGGCTCCCACGAGCTTGCCCAAGCCGGCGCCTGCGGAGGCAGTGGCGGCGGTGGCGGCGGTGGCGGTGGCGGCGCACCCCCGTCGGGCACCGTCACCCACTGCTGCCGGTCCGCGTCCCAATGGACCCCCACGCCCGCTCCCCCCGTCGTCCCTCGTCCCGGTTCAGCCCGGCAGTCCCTCGATCGCCTGCACGACGGCGAGCGCCGAGGCGAGGCCGGACACCACGGTGGCCGAGCCCCGAAGGAGGTCCCGCAGCCGTTCCAGGCGGGTGCGGGGGGCGGTGCCCGTCTCCTCGACGGCCGTGCGGACGGCGTCGAGCTCGTGTGCCACTTCGTCCACGCCGTCGCCCTCGGCCCGTGCGAGCAGGGGGAGTTGGGCGCTCAGTTGCCGGACGGAGGTGAGCAGCAGGCGGGTCTGCGGGTCGAGGTGGACGGAGGAGTCGACGGCCCGCGCGCCGGGGCCGGAGGCGACCGCGCCGCCGCTCATCGCGCCGATCGCGATCCCGCCGGGGGCCGCGGTCGGCAGCTCCACGGCCGCCGGAGGCCCGGCTGCGGGTGCGGCCGCTCCGGAGTGCTGGGACCGGTCCTCCGCACTCGCCCGGTCGCCGGCCGCGACGGCCCCGCCGGACAGGTGCCCGATCGACACCCCGCCGCTCACCCCGCCCTGCTCGGCCTGCCCGGGCTGTCGCCGGTCCGTCTCACCGTTCATCGCCGGTCTCCCCGCTCCCTCGTCAAGCCGTCCATCCGTCAAGCCGCTCCCTCGTCACGACGTCCACCCGCCATGCCGTCCACCCGCCATGCCGTCCACCCGCCATGCCGTTCCCTCGTCACGCTGTCCACGCGTCACCCGGTCTTCTCCCCGTGCGGTCCCTCGGGCGCGGGGCTGTGCCGGGCGGTGGCGCCGGGGCCGGAGGCGACCGCGCCGCCGCTCATCGACCCGATGTGGATCCCGCCGTCCAGGACCTGGACGACGGTCTGTTCGAAGCGTCCGGTCTCGTAGCCCTCGGAGTGCAGCGCCTCGCGGACGCCGTCGATGATCCGTTCCTCGATGGTCTTCACGTACCGGTTGACGTCCAGTTCCTGGAAGAGCGAGACCGTCGGCTCGGCGGCGAGCTCGCGCACGGAGACGACCGGTCGGGCGGCCACCACGGCCTCGCCGTCCCCGCCGGCCGCGCCGCCGGGGTGCCGGAGCGCGCGCAGTGCGGCAGGCCCCGCGGTGAACGCCGACACGGCGGGGCGTCCGCCGTTCAGCCGGGTGCCGCGCAGGGCGGCCGCGTCGGCGAGCAGCTCGTAGTCGCGGCGGACGGGGCCGAGGACGTGCGGCACGACCTCCAGCACCAGCAGCCGGCCCTGGGTGTGCACCCGGAGCAGGACGGACAGCACGACCTGTTCGTCCCAGGCGCCGACCCGCACCCGCAGGAAGTGCCGGCGCCGTTCGGCGCCCTCGTCGACCGCCGCGGTCAGGTGCCGGGCGACGGTCTCCTGGTCGCGCGGGACGTCGGCGCGGCGCGGGCCGTACGGCAGGAAGACCAGTTCCTGGACCTCCATGTCCCGCAGCCGGTCCAGGCTGGTCGAGGCGGCGGCCTGCCGCAGGGCGAGCAGCCGCGGGACGATCAGGTCGAGGACGGCGCGGGCGGTGAGCTCCCCGGCCGGGGAGGCCGCGGCGGCAGCGGTCGGGGCGGCAGCGGTCGGGGCGGCAGCGGTCGGGGCGGCGGCCGGCCCGGTCCTGCGGCGCTTCAGCTCCAGGACGAACGACCAGGGCTGGTACGGGGTCCCCGCGCCGAGGAAGGGGTCGGCGGGGTCGTAGACGACGAGCGGCGAGTACTGCTCGGCGCCGATCGCGGCGCCGATCCGGGCGTAGCGCGGTCCGGCGGGCAGCTGTCGTGGCCGGAGCCGGAGGAAGTCCTCGCGGTTGAGCTCCCGGCGCACGGTGCCGGCGACGAGCAGCCGGTGCACCCAGACGGTGGCGGCGAGCGCCAGCGGGAAGAGCACGCCGAGGAGGTGGGAGTCCCGCAGCGCGAGCAGGGCCACCACCCAGTACAGGGCGTGAGCGACGCCGGCGGCCAGCGACAGCAGCCCGTTGGCGGGGCGCCGGGCGGCGGGCCGGGCGACGGCGGGGGCGGCGGGCGCGTACAGGGCGTCCTCGCGGACGTCCGGGGACTTGGCGTACCAGGACAGCAGGCAGGCGAGGGCGTACAGGAGGGCGGTGTTCGCCAGGTAGGGCGTCGCGTACCGGGTGAGGTCGTCGAAGGTGTTGCCCGCGGAGGAGCCGCCGGCGACGCGGTACGGGTGGGACGAGCCGTAGCCGGACGGCGGGTGGGTGAGCAGCGGCAGGTAGGCGGTGACGAAGAAGCCGGCCCAGACGGCCGCCAGGACGGCGCCGGTGCGGAACTCCAGCGCCCGGGCCCGGAGCGCGTGGGCGAGGACGGTGACGAGGTCGAAGCCCAGCGACGGCGGGACGGAGCGCTCCTCGTGCTCGACCAGTTCGGAGACGACGCGCCGACGCAGCTCCGGGTCCAGGTAGACCCCGGCGGACAGCAGTCTGGTGGCCTCGGAGAAGGCGTGGCCGGGCGGCCCCTGCGTGGCTGTGGCGGCTTGCGCGCCTGTGGTGGCCTGCGCGCCTGTGGTGGCCGGTGCGGTCGCGGTGGCCTGCGCGGCGGCGTGGTACGGCTGGTAGGTCATCCACTCCCCCCGGTGGTGAACCAACTCGCGCAGATTATGGCCCAGTTGTCCGCGGCCGGCCAGCGGTACGGCGGTATTTCCGGCAGCGCACCAGGGGCCCGCGAGAACCGGCGAGACACCCGTGAGAGGCCCACGAGGAGCCCACGAGGAGCCCTGCCGAGGGGGGCGAGAGGGAGCCCCCGGAACGCCCGAGCCCCCGGACGGTTCCCGTCCGGGGGCTCGGTGCTGCGGCGGTAAGCCGCTCAGCACTCGATGACGTTCACGGCGAGACCGCCGCGCGAGGTCTCCTTGTACTTGATCTTCATGTCGGCGCCGGTCTCCTTCATGGTCTTGATCGCCTTGTCGAGCGAGACGTGGTGGCGGCCGTCGCCGCGCAGCGCCATCCGGGCCGCGGTGACGGCCTTGACCGAGGCCATGCCGTTGCGCTCGATGCAGGGGATCTGGACCAGGCCGCCGACCGGGTCGCAGGTGAGGCCGAGGTTGTGCTCGATGCCGATCTCGGCGGCGTTCTCGACCTGCTCGGGGGTGCCGCCGAGGACCTCGGCGAGGCCGCCGGCGGCCATCGAGCAGGCGGAGCCGACCTCGCCCTGGCAGCCGACCTCGGCACCGGAGATGGAGGCGTTCTCCTTGAACAGCATGCCGATGGCACCGGCCGCGAGGAGGAACCGGACGATGCCGTCCTCGTCGGCGCCCGGGATGAAGTTCAGGTAGTAGTGCAGGACGGCGGGGATGATCCCGGCCGCGCCGTTGGTCGGCGCGGTGACGACCCGGCGGCCGGAGGCGTTCTCCTCGTTGACCGCCATCGCGTAGAGGGTCACCCACTCCATCGCGTTGGCCGGCCCGATGCCCTCGGCGCGCAGCGCCCGGGCGGCCGCGGCGGCCCGGCGGCGGACCTTGAGGCCGCCGGGCAGGATGCCCTCGCGGGACATGCCGGCCCGCACGCACTCCTGCATGACCTGCCAGATCTCCAGCAGACCGGTCCGGATCTCCTCCTCGGAGCGCCAGGCCTTCTCGTTCTCCAGCATCAGGCCGGAGATCGACAGCCCGGTCTCCCGGGTGAGCCGCAGCAGCTCCTCGCCGGTGCGGAAGGGGTAGCGCAGCGCGGTGTCGTCGGGCTTGACCCGCTCCGCGCCGATGGCGTCCTCGTCGACGACGAAGCCGCCGCCGACCGAGTAGTAGGTCTTCTCCAGCAGCGTGGAGCCGTCCGCCGCGAAGGCCCAGAGGGTCATGCCGTTGGCGTGGTAGGGCAGCGAGCGGCGGCGGTGCAGCACGAGCTGGGTGTCGGGGTCGAAGTCGATCGGGTGGTCGCCGAGCAGGTTGATCCGCTTCTCGGCGGTGATCCGCTCGACGTCCTTGTCTGCCTGGTCGACGTCGACCGTGCGGGGGGAGTTGTTCTCCAGGCCCAGCAGGACGGCCTTCGGCGTGCCGTGTCCGTGGCCGGTGGCGCCCAGCGAGCCGTACAGCTCGGCACGCACGCTCGTCACCCCGTCCAGCATGCCCTCGGACCGCAGGCGGCGGGCGAACATCCGGGCCGCGCGCATCGGGCCGACGGTGTGGGAACTCGACGGGCCGATGCCGATGGAGAAGAGGTCGAAGACGCTGATGGCCACGGGGGACGTCCTTGTCTGGTCTCGTGGAAGTACGGGCGGGCGGGGGACGACACGGGTCGGGGCACCGCGCGCACCTACCAGTGTGCGCGGTGCCCCGGGGTCCCAGGTGCCGTGGCGGGGTGAGGCCGGTCACCCCGCCCGGGCGATCACCGGAGTGATCAGAGGTTCGGGTACAGCGGGTACTTCTCGGCCAGCGCGGTGACGCGGGCCTTGAGCGCGGCGGCGACGGTCTCGTCGAAGGCGGGCTTGAGCGCCTCGGCGATGATGTCGGCGACCTCGCGGAAGTCCTCGGCCTGGAAGCCGCGGGTGGCGAGGGCCGGGGTGCCGATGCGCAGGCCGGAGGTGACCATCGGCGGGCGCGGGTCGTTCGGGATGGCGTTGCGGTTGACCGTGATGCCGACCTCGTGCAGCCGGTCCTCGGCCTGCTGGCCGTCGAGCTGGCTGTTGCGCAGGTCGACCAGGACGAGGTGGACCTCGGTGCCGCCGGACAGCACCGAGGCGCCGGCCTCGGCGACGTCGGCCTGGAGCAGGCGCTCGGCGAGGATCCGGGCGCCGTCCAGGGTGCGCTGCTGGCGCTCCTTGAACTCCTCGGACGCGGCGACCTTGAAGGCGACGGCCTTGCCGGCGATCACGTGCTCCAGCGGGCCGCCCTGCTGGCCGGGGAAGACCGCGGAGTTGATCTTCTTGGCCCACTCGGCCTTGGACAGGATGACGCCGCCGCGCGGGCCGCCCAGGGTCTTGTGGGTGGTGGTGGTGACCACGTCCGCGTAGGGCACCGGGTTGGGGTGCAGCCCGGCGGCCACCAGGCCGGCGAAGTGCGCCATGTCCACCATCAGCAGGGCGCCGACGGCGTCGGCGATCCGGCGGAACTCGGCGAAGTCGAGCTGGCGCGGGTAGGCGGACCAGCCGGCGATGATCAGCTTCGGCTGGTGCTCCTTGGCGAGGCGCTCGACCTCGGCCATGTCGACCTGGCCGGTCTTCTCGTCCACGTGGTACGCGGCCACGTTGTAGAGCTTGCCGGAGAAGTTGATCTTCATGCCGTGGGTCAGGTGACCGCCGTGAGCCAGGCTCAGGCCCAGGATGGTGTCGCCCGGCTGGATCAGCGCGAACATCGCGGCGGCGTTGGCCTGCGCGCCCGAGTGCGGCTGGACGTTGGCGTGCTCGGCGCCGAACAGGGCCTTGATCCGGTCGATCGCGATCTGCTCGACCACGTCGACGTGCTCGCAACCGCCGTAGTAGCGGCGGCCGGGGTAGCCCTCGGCGTACTTGTTGGTGAGCACCGAGCCCTGGGCCTCCATGACCGCCACCGGGGCGAAGTTCTCGGAGGCGATCATCTCCAGCGTGGTCTGCTGGCGGTGCAGCTCGGCGTCGACCGCGGCGGCGATCTCCGGGTCGAGGGAGTGCAGGGACTGGTTGAGAACCGTCATGGTGTGGTCTTCCCGGTGGAGGAGGATCAGGGGTGCCGTGCGGAGCGCGCCCTCGGAAGGGTGGCGGGCGACGGGTGGTCGGCGCGGGCGGGCCGCCGCGCTGCGGCCCGCCCGGTCACGAGTGGGTCAGGCCTTGATGAAGGCGTTGTACTCGTCCGCGGTGAGCAGCTTGCCGGTGGACGCGACGCGCACCTTGAACAGCCAGCCGCCCTCGAAGGGGGCGCTGTTGACCAGGCCGTTGTCGTCCAGGACGTCCTGGTTGGTCTCGACGACCTCGCCGGTCACCGGGGAGTACAGGTCGCTGACCGACTTGGTGGACTCCAGCTCGCCGCAGGTCTCGCCGGCGGTCACCTCGTCGCCGACCTCGGGCAGCTGCACGTAGACGATGTCACCGAGCGCGTCGGCGGCGTGCTGGGTGATGCCGATCGTGGAGACACCGTCCTCGGCGGCGGTCAGCCACTCGTGCTCCTCGGTGTACTGCAGGTGCTGGGGGTTGCTCATGGCGTCATTCTCCAGGATGGGAAGCGGGTACGACGAAGCGGGCCGCCGCGCGGACGGCTTCGACGTGGGTCTTCGGGGGAGTGGGGGTTCAGCGGGCGCGCTTGTAGAACGGCAGCGCCACGACCTGGACCGGCTCGTGCTTGCCGCGCACGTCCACCGCGACGGTGGTGCCCGGGGCGGCGTGGGCCGCGTCCACGTAGGCGATCGCGATCGGCTGTCCCAGGGTGGGGGACGGCGCGCCCGAGGTGATCCGGCCGATCGGCGCACCGTCGGCGGAGACCACGGTGTACTCGGCGCGCGGCACCCGCTTGCCCTCGGAGACCAGGCCGACCAGCACCCGCGGCGGGTTGGCCTCGGCCTCGGCGGCGGCCTTCTCCAGGGCCTTGCGGCCGACGAAGGCGCCCTCGTTGGTGGTCTTGTCGAAGCGGACGACCCGGCCCAGGCCGGCGTCGAACGGGGTCAGGTCGGTGGAGAGCTCGTGCCCGTACAGCGGCATGCCCGCCTCCAGGCGCAGCGTGTCCCGGCAGGACAGGCCGCAGGGGACCAGGCCGTGGCCCTCGCCGGCGGCGGTCAGCGCCTGCCAGACGGCCTCGGCGTCGCCCGGGTTGCAGAAGATCTCGAAGCCGTCCTCGCCGGTGTAGCCGGTGCGGGCGAGCAGCACGTCGCGGCCGGCGACCTGGGCCGGGAGGATCGCGTAGTACTTCAGGCCGGGCAGGTCGGCCTCGGTGGTCTTCGCCAGGATCGCGGTGGACTCCGGGCCCTGGACGGCGATCAGCGCGTAGGTGTCGCGGTCGTCGGTGACGACGGCGTCGAAGCCCTTGGCGCGGGCGATCAGCTCGTCCAGCACCAGCTGGGCGTTGGAGGCGTTGGCGACGACCAGGAAGGCGTCCTCGCGGAGGCGGTAGACGATCAGGTCGTCCAGGATGCCGCCGTCCTCGGCGCAGATCATGGTGTAGCGGGCGCGCAGCACGCCCAGCGCGGAGACGAAGCCGACCAGCGCGTGGTCCAGCATCTCGCCGGCCTGCGGGCCGGTGACGGTGATCTCGCCCATGTGGGAGAGGTCGAACAGACCGGCGCGGTTGCGGACGGCGAGGTGCTCCTCGCGCTCGCTGCCGTAGCGCAGCGGCATGTCCCAGCCGGCGAAGTCGGTCATGGTCGCGCCGAGGGCGCGGTGCAGCGCGTCGAGCGCGGTCAGGCGGAGGGACGACATGGCCAGGAACTCCTCGGTCGGGGCACTCAGGGGTGCACGCGCCGGAACCGGGCCCGCTCGGGGACCGACCCCTGCGCGCGGGCATGCGGCGGCGTGGGTCTCCCCATCTGTCGTCGAACCTGAGAGCTTCACCGCCCACCTGCCCGCAGCTGTTTCCAGCATCCAGGACAGCATGGCGGCTTGCACCGTGGGTGGGCGCGCGACAGGGCCGTGCGCCGCTTTCCAGATGTGCCTAACCCGTGCGGTAGGGGGGCCTGAGAGATTCCGGGGAGGACTTGCTCCTTCGGCGCCGGCTGTACCACCTGAGGGGGTACTCCGGGCTCTCCCGCGCGGGTTCGAGCGGCCGGTATGGAGTTGTGGGGCCCGGCGGCCCACTGCGCCGTCGAACGCGCACATCATGGCACGTCCGCGCCGCGGGCGGGAGAGGGGCCCCGGTCACGCCGCGTGATACCGAACACGGGCCCTAAACTGCTCCGCGTCGGCGTAGCACAGGGCGGCCGAGCGGCAGAGGGCGGATCAGGCGCGCATGGGGTACCCGGTGGAGCAGCAGCAGGGGTGGGGCGGGCCGGCGGCGGCGCCGCCGGGCGGCGGGTGGCCGGCCAACGAGCTGGAGCAGGTGCTGACCGCCGCGCTGGGCGACCCGGGCGCGACGCCCCGGGTGATCGAGGTGCTGGCCCGCAGCCAGGTGTGGATCCCGCTGCCGGCCGGCGGCGACCCGCAGGGGCAGTCGCTGGACCTGCCGACCGTCGAGCTGGCCGGTGACCCGTACGTCCCGGTCTTCTCCTCGCAGGAGGTGTTCCTGCAGCAGGCGCCGGGGATGGCGTTCGCGGTGGCACCGGCCTGGGAGTTCGCCCGCGGTCTGCCGCTGGGCGTCGGCATCGCCGTCAACCCGGAGGCCGCGGTGGGCATCCCGGTGCCGCCGCAGGGCGTGGCGGAGCTGCGCCGCGGTCCGCGCGAGGACCGCTGGGACGCCGCAGGCGACGCCCTGGCCCCCACCGGCGGCCGGGTGGCGTTGCGCGAGCCGGTGCCGGGCGAGGACCCGGAGCACTTCCTGGCCGCCTGCCGCGCGGAACTGTCGCTCCTCCCTGGAGTGTTGACCGCCCGCCGGGCGCTGGCCAGCATCGAGGGCGAGCCGACCGTGATGTTCGTGGGCGTCCAGTTGGATCCGGCGGCCCCGGCCGACCCGGCCGCGGTCAACGAGGCGCTCGGCCGGGCCCTGGGAACCGCACCGCTGCCGGGGGGCGTCCACCTCGTACTGCTCGATCTCGCCGACGATCCGGTGGTCGAGTGGCTGCTCGCCCGGGTACTGCCTTTCTACGCGCGGGTGTGAGCGGCGTTCGTTCGTAGGCACGTCGCCGTGGCGGTGGCCGGTGCCGCGCCATAGGGTGCGTGCAGACGGCCGACGGGCCGGCTGGGTTGAGGAAAGAGGCGCGGCGAGGTGGGCGCATGAGTGCGGGAGCGGTAGCGGGCGGTGCACCGGGGCCCTGGGGCCAGGCGTCCGCCGGGCGCCCCGGGGCGGATCCGGGCGCGCTGGAGCGTGCCCTGCGCGAGGTCGTGCCGGAGCGCTACGACGCGTACGAGCAGCTGCTGCACGCGCTGGCCGACGGGCAGGTGTGGATGCTGCTCTGGCACGGCACGCCGGGCAGCCCGGACGCCCAGTACGGGAACATGGAGATCAGCGGCCACGGCTACGCGCCGGCCGTCACCTCGCCCGAGCAGCTGGCGGCCTCCGGCTGGGCCCGGGCCCACGAGGTCATCTCCGGGCGGGAGATCGCGGCCTCGCTGTACCGGACGCGCTGGGGCCTGTGGCTGAACCCGCACGCGCCCGGCGGCGGGGTGGGCGTGCCGTGGGCGGACCTGCGCCGGATCGCGGCGGGCCTGGACCGGCTGCCGGCCGGTCCGCTGAAGCTGAGCGAGCCGCAGGTGAACGCCCAGCCGTTCTTCGCGCTGCTGGAGCGCCAGGCGGGTGAGGTGCGCGCGGTGCGCGCGCTGCGCCGGGCCTGGGTGCAGCCGGCGGTGGGGGAGCCGTACCTGGCGATCGGTCTGGACCTGTACGAGAGTTCGCCGCCGGCGGTGGAGGCGGTGCGCGCGCTGATGCAGCGGGCGATCGCGGTGGCCCCGGAGGGGCTGGCGGTGTCCACCGTGGCGATGGCGGACGAGTACGACCCGGTGGCGCTCTGGATGCGGGCCAACGCCCGCCCGTTCTACGACCGCGAGGGCGGCCGGCCGCCGGCGGCGACCGGGCCGTACCCGCCGGTGCCGCCCCCGACGTACCACTCGCAGCAGGCGCCGGGCTACGGCTACGGCACCCAGCCGCCCGGGCCGGGCTGGCACGGGCAGCCGCAGCAGCCGTGGCCGGGCTACCCCGGGCGCTGATTGCCGGAGCGACCACGGTCAGCGACTCCGGCAGACGTCATTTCCGCGAAGCCGACTTGATTGTCCGTCAAGTCGGCTTCGATGCTTTCCGGACGAATTTCCGATTCGGCCGTCCGGTCATCTTGACATGCCTGCTGCAGTCGTGTGAAGAGCGATATGCCGCAGATCGATGACGTGCATGCCAGCAGATCACAGTTGGGCATCTGTCGGTTGTCAGGTCTGGCGTAAGCCAAGTCGCATGGCAGAGAGTTCTGCGCAACGCACCGCGCATTGGAACCCCACAAAGGTGAGCGCGTACGCCGACCCGCTCGTCCACGCGAAGCCCATCCCGCGTGGTGGCAGTGCCTGTGCACGACGCACTGCCGCGAACACCCGCTCCTGCTAGCACCTTTCGCACGTCCGCAGCCGCACCGCCGAAGCCGGCGACCGGCACCCGTGGGCCGGCCACCGTCGGCGAGGGGACCAACTGACCATGACCGCATCCGTGACCACCGCCGGGAACGAACCGGAGGCAGCAGCCCCCGCCGGCCCGGCCAAGAAGATCGAGGGCCGCTCCCTCGGTCAGATCGCCTGGACCCGCTTCAAGCGGGACAAGGCCGCCGTCGTCGGCGGCGTCGTGGTGATCCTGCTCATCCTCCTCGCCGTACTGGCCAAGCCGATCGAGTCGCTGTTCGGGCTCGACCCGGACGCCCTCCACCAGGACCTCCTGGACGCCGACCTCGGCGGTCTGCCGTTCGGCGACTGGGGCGGCATGAGCTGGGACCACCCGCTCGGCGTCGACCCCCTGCAGGGCCGTGACCTGCTCACCCGCGTCATCGAGGGCTCCTGGGTCTCCCTGCTGGTCGCCTTCGGCGCGACCGTGCTGTCCAACACCATCGGCACCGTGCTCGGCATCATGGCCGGCTACTACGGCGGCTGGGTGGACACGCTGATCAGCCGCGTCATGGACGTCTTCCTCGCCTTCCCGCTGCTGCTGTTCGCCATCGCGATCTCGACCTCGCTCCAGGGCGGCGCGTTCGGCCTGCACGGCCTGCCGCTGCACATCCTGGTGCTGATCTTCGTGATCGGCTTCTTCAACTGGCCCTACATGGGCCGGATCGTGCGCGGACAGACGCTCTCGCTGCGCGAGCGGGAGTTCGTCCACGCGGCCCGCAGCCTCGGCGCCCGCGGCCCGTTCATCCTGTTCAAGGAGCTGCTGCCGAACCTGGTCGGTCCGATCCTGGTCTACTCGACCCTGCTGATCCCGACCAACATCCTCTTCGAGGCGGGGCTGAGCTTCCTCGGTGTCGGCATCCAGCCCCCGCAAGCCTCCTGGGGCGGGATGCTCCAGGACGCGATCCGGTACTACCAGGTGGACCCCCAGTACATGGTGGTCCCCGGCCTGGCGATCTTCATCACCGTGCTCGCCTTCAACCTGCTCGGCGACGGGCTGCGCGACGCCCTCGATCCCAAGAGCAACTGACGTTGCGTCAGGACCCTCCCTCCTCCACATCCTCAAGGGGTTGATCTCACCCATGCGTAGGTCCCGTACCGTCGCCCTGACCGCGGCGGCCGCCGCCGCGGTCCTGGTGGTCACCGGTTGCTCCAGCTCCTCCAAGAGCGGCGACTCCTCCTCCTCGTCCTCCTCCTCCGGCGGCGGCGGAGCCAACGCGGCCACCAAGAACATCGTCAACGCCTCGGACAAGAAGGGCGGGACGGTCACCTTCGAGATGAAGGGCACCCCGGACTCGCTCGACCCGGGCAACACGTACTACGCGTACATCTACAACTTCTCGCGTCTGTACGCCCGTCCGCTCACCACCTTCAACCCGGCCGCCGGCGAGGAGGGCAACAAGCTCGTCCCGGACCTCGCCGAGTCGCTCGGCGCGCCCAGCGCGGACGGCCTGAGCTGGACGTACAAGATCCGCAAGGGTCTGAAGTACGACGACGGCACCCCGATCACCTCGAAGGACGTCAAGTACGCCGTCGAGCGCTCCAACTTCGCGCCGGACGTGAACTCCAACGGCCCGACGTACTTCCACGACCTGCTGGTCGACAACGACACGCCGTACGCCGGCCCGTACAAGGACAAGACCGGCGACCTGAAGTCGATCGAGACGCCGGACGACACCACCATCGTCTTCCACCTGAAGCACCCGTTCGCGGACTTCGACTACCTGGTGAGCGCCCCGCAGACCGCTCCGGTCCCGCAGGCCAAGGACACCGGTGCCGACTACGTCAAGCACATCGTGTCCTCGGGCTCCTTCAAGTTCGAGTCCTACGAGGACGGCAAGCAGGCCGTCCTGGTCCCGAACACCAACTGGGACAAGAGCACGGACCCGATCCGGAAGCAGCTGCCGGACAAGATCCAGCTCAAGATGAACATCGACCAGGCCACCATCGACAAGGACCTGCTGGCCGGCAACGCCCAGGTCGACCTGGTGGGCGGCGGCGTCGACCCGCAGACCCAGGCGCAGATCCTGCAGAACCCGAAGCTGAAGGCCAGCACCGACAACGCCTACGGCGGCCGTCTGGTCTACCTGGCGATCAACTCCAAGGTCGCGCCGTTCGACAACGTCGACTGCCGCAAGGCCGTCCAGTTCGCGATCGACAAGGTCTCGGTCCAGACCGCCGAGGGCGGCCCGATCCGCGGCCAGATCGCCAACACGGTGCTCCCGCCGGACATCCCGGGCCACCAGGACTTCAACCTGTACGAGACCAAGGACAACAAGGGTGACGAGGCCAAGGCCAAGGACGCCCTGAAGGCCTGCGGCAAGGACGGCATCAACACCGTCATCTCGGCCCGCACCGAGCGCGCCACCGAGGTCGCCGCCGCCACCTCGATCCAGGCCGCGCTGAAGAAGGTCGGCATCAACGCCGAGATCCAGCAGTACCCGCAGGGCAAGTACCTCACCGACAGCGCCGGTGCCCCGCAGTTCACCCAGGACCACAACATCGGTCTGATGATGATGCAGTGGGGTGCGGACTGGCCGACCGGCTACGGCTTCCTGCAGCAGGTCGTCGACGGCCGCGCGATCAAGCCGTCCGGCAACAGCAACCTGTCCCAGCTGGACGACCCGGCCGTCAACAAGATGATCGACGACGCCGCGATCAACCCGGACAAGAACGCCCGCGAGAAGATCTACGGCGACATCGACAAGAAGGTCATGGAGCAGGCGGTCATCGTCCCGCTGACCTACTTCAAGGTCTTCCTGTACCGCCCGGACAACGCCACCAACATCGCCTCCACCCCGGCGTTCTCGGGTGAGTACGACTACCTGAACATCGGCACCACCAAGTAAGAGCCTGGCTCCGCATCCCTGAAGGCAGGTGAAGGCAGCGGCGCCCGCCGCCGTCCGGAGGATCCCGGACGGCGGCGGGCCGCCGGAGCCGCCCAACTGTGTTTGCCTACATCATCCGCAGGATCCTCGCGGCGGTGATTCTGCTGCTGGTCGTCAGCGCCGTCACCTTCGCGATCTTCTTCCTGCTCCCGCGCATCGCCGGCGAGACGGCCGACCAACTGGCCGCCCAGTACATCGGGAAGAACCCCTCCCCGGAGGCGATCGCGGCGGTCAAGCAGAACCTCGGCCTCGACCAGCCGCTGTACACCCAGTACTGGAACTTCCTCAAGGGCCTCGTCAGCGGCGCCGAGTACAAGTTCGGGCCGGAACCGGCCACCTGCCACGTCCCCTGCTTCGGCTACTCCTTCAAGAACCACCTGGAGGTCTGGCCCGAGCTGTCCAAGCGGATCCCGGTCACCATCTCGCTCGCCACCGGTGCGGCCGTGCTGTGGCTGGTCTCCGGCGTCGCCACCGGCGTCGTCTCCGCCCTCAAGCCGCGGTCGATCTTCGACCGGCTCTCCATGGGCGTCGCCCTCGCGGGCGTCTCGCTGCCGGTCTTCTTCACCGGCGCGCTGCTGCTCACGCTGTTCAGCTACGAGTGGCCGATCCTGGACAACCTGCAGTACGTCGACTTCACCGACAACCCGCTGATGTGGGCCCGCAACCTGATCCTCCCCTGGATCTCGCTGGCCTTCCTCTACTCCGCGCTCTACGCCCGGCTCACCCGCGCCGGAATGCTGGAGACCATGAGCGAGGACTACATCCGCACCGCCCGGGCCAAGGGTCTGGCCGAGCGCAAGGTCGTCACCCGGCACGGGCTGCGCGCCGCGCTCACCCCGATCGTCACCATCTTCGGCATGGACCTCGGGCTGCTGCTCGGCGGCGCGCTGATCACCGAGCAGGTCTTCTCGCTCCAGGGCGTCGGCCAGTTCGCCGTCCAGGCGATCTCCGACAACGACCTGCCCAAGATCCTCGGCGTCACCCTGCTGGCCGCCTTCTTCATCGTCGCCTGCAACCTCGTGGTCGACCTCCTGTACGCCCTCGTCGACCCCCGGGTGAGGCTCTCGTGACCGAGCTCCAGAAGACCACGGCAGCCGCCGCCCCGCAGTCGGCACCGACCGGCGACCCGTTCCTGTCCGTGCGCGACCTGCGGATCCACTTCGACACCGACGACGGCCTGGTCCGCTCGGTCGACGGGGTCAGCTTCGACCTGCACAAGGGGCGCACCCTCGGCATCGTCGGCGAGTCCGGCTCCGGCAAGTCCGTCACCTCGCTCGGCATCATGGGCCTGCACCGCTCCAAGCGGGCCCGGATCAGCGGCGAGATCCTGCTCAACGGCGAGGACCTGATCGCGGCCGGCCCGGACCGGGTGCGCCAACTGCGCGGCCGCGAACTGGCGATGATCTTCCAGGACCCGCTGACCGCGATGCACCCCTACTACACGGTGGGGCAGCAGATCGTCGAGGCCTACCGGGTGCACCACCCCGAGGCCGGCAAGAGGCAGGCCCGGGCCCGCGCGATCGAGATGCTCGACCGGGTCGGCATCCCGCAGCCCGACCGCCGGGTCGACGACTACCCGCACCAGTTCTCCGGCGGCATGCGCCAGCGCGCGATGATCGCCATGGCCCTGGTCAACGACCCCTCGCTGCTGATCGCCGACGAGCCCACCACCGCCCTGGACGTCACCGTCCAGGCGCAGATCCTGGACCTCATCCGCGACCTCCAGGAGGAGTTCGGCTCCGCCGTCATCATCATCACCCACGACCTCGGGGTCGTCGCCGAACTGGCCGACGACATCCTGGTCATGTACGGCGGCAAGTGCGTCGAGCGCGGACCGGCGGAAACCCTCTTCGACGCGCCCGAACACCCCTACACCTGGGGCCTGCTGGGCTCGATGCCGCGCCTGGACCGGGAGCTGCAGGACCGGCTCGTCCCGGTCAAGGGCACCCCGCCCAGCCTGATCAACGTGCCGACGGGCTGCGCCTTCCACCCGCGCTGCCCGTACGCCGCCCTGACCGACGGGCGCTCCGGCAGCGAGCTCCCGGTGCTGGCCGAGGCCGCGCCCGGGCACTACGCGGCCTGCCACCTGCCGGCCGCCGAGCGGCACCGCATCTTCGCCGAAGAGATCGCGCCCCGGCTGTGAGCCCGGCCTCGTACCACCTTTCTGGAGAGAACCGATGACGGACACCCAGACGGCGCCGATCCCGTCGCCGGCCCCCGCCCCCGACCGCGAGCCGCTGCTCCGGGTGACCGGCCTGACCCGGCACTTCCCGATCCGCAGCGGGCTGATGCGGCGCCAGACCGGTGCGGTCCGGGCCGTCGACGGCATCGACTTCACCGTCAACGCCGGCGAGACGCTCGGCGTCGTCGGCGAGTCCGGCTGCGGCAAGTCGACCATGGGCCGACTGGTCACCCGGCTCGACGAACCGACCGGTGGGAAGATCGAGTTCGAGGGCACCGACATCACCCACCTGAGCGTCGGGGCGATGCGGCCGCTGCGCCGCGACATCCAGATGATCTTCCAGGACCCGTACTCCTCGCTGAACCCGCGGCACACGGTCGGCACCATCGTCGGCGCCCCGTTCAAGCTGCAGAACGCGGTGCCCGCGGGCGGGCTCAAGAAGGCCGTCCAGGAGCTGCTGGAGCTGTGCGGCCTCAGCCCCGAGCACTACAACCGCTACCCGCACGAGTTCTCCGGCGGCCAGCGCCAGCGCATCGGCATCGCCCGGGCGCTCGCCCTCAAGCCGAAGATGATCGTCGCGGACGAGCCGGTCTCCGCCCTCGACGTCTCCATCCAGGCCCAGGTGGTCAACCTGCTGGACGACCTCCAGCAGGAGCTCGGCCTGACCTACCTGATCATCGCGCACGACCTCTCGGTGGTCCGGCACGTCTCCGACCGGGTCGCCGTGATGTACCTCGGCAAGGTCGTGGAGATCGCCGACCGGGACTCGCTCTACCGCAGCCCGATGCACCCGTACACCAACGCGCTGATGTCCGCGGTGCCGGTCCCCGACCCGCGCCGCCGCCAGCGCGCCGGGCGCGAGCGGATCCTGCTCACGGGCGACGTCCCCTCCCCGATCAACCCGCCCAGCGGCTGCCGCTTCCGCACCCGCTGCTGGAAGGCACAGGACGTCTGCGCCAGCCAGGAACCGCCGCTGACCGCGCTGAAGACCGGGCACCAGGTGGCGTGTCACTTCCCCGAGCAGGGCGAGGGGAACGACTAGCGGGGTCCCGAGCAGGGGGAGGGGAACGACTAGCGGGTTCCCGAGCAGGGCGAGGGGAACGACTAGCGGGGTCCCGAGCAGGGCGAGGGGAACGACTAGCGGGGTCCCGAGCAGGGCGAGGGGAACGACCGGCCGGGGCCCGCCCCCCCGCCGGCCGTTCCCGCACCCGCCCGCGGAGGGGAGGGTTCCGCACAGGTCATAGTTGTTCCCGTGACCTCGCAGATCTTCCCCTCCGACGTGCAGCAGTCGCTCGACCTCGCCGGCATCTTCGTCTTCGCCCTCTCCGGAGGGCTGCTCGCCGTCCGCAAGAACATGGACATCTTCGGCATCTGTGTCCTGGCCGAGGTCACGGCCCTCGGCGGCGGCGTGATGCGCGACCTGGTGATCGGCGCGACGCCGGTCGCCGCCTTCAGCAACTTCGGCTACTTCGTCACGCCGCTGGTGGCCGCGTCCGTGGTGTTCTTCCTGCACCCCGAGGTCGAGCGGATCAACCGGGCCGTCCAGACCCTCGACGCCCTCGGCCTCGGCCTGTTCTGCGTCACCGGCACCGCCAAGGCCCACGACTACGGCCTCGGCGCCGTCGCGGCCGTCGCCCTCGGCATGGTCACCGCGGCCGGCGGCGGCGTCATCCGCGACGTGCTGGCCGGCGAGATCCCCTCGCTGCTGCGCTGGGACCGCGAGATCTACGCCGTCCCCGCCCTCGTCGGCGCCGCCCTCGTCGCGGTGCTGATCGGCGCCGACCGGCTCACCGGCCTCACCGGCACGGCCGCCGCGCTCACCGCCTTCGTGCTGCGGATGCTCGCCCTGAAGTACGGCTGGCGCGCCCCGCGGGCCTGGCACCGCAACGGTTCTCGCACCAGCGAGGAGTAGGCGAGCCGCCGTACGCGAGCGAGATCGCCTCCGCCGTGCAGAGCAGCTCCGGCACCATCCGGGCCAGCTCGGCCGGCGGCACCCGGCTGGCGGGGGCGCTCAGCGCGCAGGCCGCGACCGTCCGGCCGCCGCTGCCCACCACCGGCGCGGCCACGCACGTCACCGGCTCCCGGTGCTCGGCCGACTCGGCCGCCCAGCCCCGCCGGCGGACCGCCGCCAGCTCGGCCGGCAGCTCCTCCTCGGGGGTGCCGTCCTCCGGCAGCCCGGCCAGCAGCACCCGGCCGATCGCCGTCCCGCCGGCCGGCGCCCGGCGCCCGATCCGGGACGTCCACCCGGCGCCGGGGGCCGCCCAGTCACCGGCCACCTCGTCCAGGTACAGCACTTCGCCGTCCTGCAGGACGGCCAGCTGGACGGTGACCCCGCAGCGCGCGTTGAGCGCAGCCAGGTACGGCGCGGCGACCTGTCGGACGTCGATCTCCTCCAGCGCCCGGTGTGCCAGCGAGAGCACCCGGCCGCCGACCCGGTAGCGCAGGTCCGGCAGGCGCTGGGCGAAGCCGTGCTCCTCCAGGGTGCGCAGCAGCCGCAGCGCCGTGGACTTGTGCACCCCGATGCTGGTCGCCGCCTGCTCCAGGGTGACCGGGCCGTCGCCGAGCGACCCGAGCAGCGTCAGGGCGCGATCGACCGACTGCGACATGGCGCCCCCGCTCCTGTCCGCGCCGATGGTTCCGCGCCGATGGTGAAGTGCCCCGCGACGCGTCCGTCGGACCGTCCGCGGGAGGTGTCCGTCAGGCTAACCGTTCGGGCACACAACGGGTCAAACGGGGACCGGACGCCACCGTCCGCTGGCCGCGGCCACCCGGGCCGGCGCGGAGGTGGCCGGATCGGTGCGCACGCGGGTGGCCGATAGGTGCGCACACCGGGACGGGCCCGCGGGCGGGCCCACTACAATCGGGGGGTTATGCCATACCTGGACCATGCGGCGACCACGCCGATGCTGCCCGAGGCGTTCGCCGCGATGACGGCGCACCTGGGGGTGGTCGGCAACGCCTCGGCCCTGCACGCGGCCGGCCGCCGCGCCCGCCGGGTGGTCGAGGAGGCCCGCGAGTCGCTGGCCGACTCGCTCGGCGCCCGCCCGAGCGAGATCGTCCTCACCGGTGGCGGCACCGAGTCCGACAACCTGGCCGTCAAGGGCCTGTACTGGGCCCGCCGCGACGCCGACCCGGGCCGCACCCGGGTGCTGTGCAGCCCGGTCGAGCACCACGCGGTGCTGGACGCGGTGCACTGGCTCTCCGAGCACGAGGGCGCCGACGTCGAGTACCTGCCGGTCGACGCGTACGGCCGGGTGCACCCTGAGGTGCTGCGCGCCTCGATCGAGCGTGACCCGGCGTCCGTCGCCCTGGTCACCGTGATGTGGGCGAACAACGAGGTCGGCACCGTCCAGCCGGTGCGCGAACTCGCCGCCGTCGCAAGCGAGTACGGCATCCCGATGCACGCCGACGCGGTGCAGGCGCTCGGTCAGGTCCCGGTCTCCTTCGCCGAGTCGGGGCTCACCGCGCTCACCGTCACCGGGCACAAGATCGGCGGCCCGTTCGGCATCGGAGCGCTGCTGCTCTCCCGCGGCGCCTCGCCCGTCCCGCTGCTGCACGGCGGCGGCCAGGAACGCGACGTCCGCTCCGGCACCCTGGACGCGCCCGGCGCGGCCGGCTTCGCCGCGGCCGCGGTCTCGGTCGTGAAGCACCGCGAGGAGCACGCGGCGACGCTCGGCGCGCTGCGCGACGAACTCGTCGCCGAGGTGCTCGCCGCCGTGCCGGACGCCGTCCTCAACGGCGACCCGTCGGCCGGCGGCAGGCTGCCCGCCAACGCCCACTTCTCCTTCCCCGGCTGCGAGGGCGACGCGCTGCTGATGCTCCTCGACGCCCAGGGCATCGAGTGCTCCACCGGCTCCGCCTGCTCGGCCGGGGTGCCCCAGCCCAGCCACGTGCTGCTCGCCATGGGCGTCGACCCGCTGCTCGCCCGCGCCTCGCTGCGCTTCTCGCTCGGGCACACCTCGGTGCGGGAGGACGTGACGGCGCTGGCGGAGGCCATCGGGCCGGTCGTCCAGCGGGCGCGCAACGCCGGGCTGGCGTCGGTGCGCAGGTAGGCGTTTCCCGGGCGGGCGTTCCCGGCCGGGCATGTTCGGCGGCCCCGTACTCTTGTAGTCACCATGACTGACTTCCCGGGTGCCCCGACCACACCGTCCACCGGCCGCCTGCGCGTGCTCGCGGCGATGTCCGGCGGAGTCGACTCCGCCGTCGCCGCCGCCCGCGCCGTCGAAGCGGGTCACGAGGTGACCGGCGTCCACCTGGCGCTCTCCGCCAACCCGCAGTCCTTCCGGACGGGCGCCCGCGGCTGCTGCACCATCGAGGACTCCCGGGACGCCTGGCGGGCCGCCGACGTCATCGGCATCCCGTTCTACGTCTGGGACCTCGCGGAGCGCTTCCGCGAGGACGTCATCGACGACTTCGTCGCCGAGTACGCGGCCGGGCGGACCCCGAACCCGTGCCTGCGCTGCAACGAGAAGATCAAGTTCGCCGCGCTGCTGGACAAGGCGGTGGCCCTAGGCTTCGACGCCGTCTGCACCGGCCACTACGCCCGGATCGTCGACCTGCCGGACGGCTCCCGAGAGCTGCACCGGGCGGTCGACGGCGCCAAGGACCAGTCCTACGTCCTCGGCGTGCTGGACGCGGACCAGCTCGCCCACTCGCTCTTCCCGCTCGGTGACACCACCAAGGAGGAGATCCGGGCCGAGGCCGAGCGCCGGGGCCTCGCGGTGGCGAAGAAGCCCGACAGCCACGACATCTGCTTCATCGCCGACGGAGACACCCAGGGCTTCCTGGCCAAGCACCTCGGCACCGCCACCGGCGACATCCTGGACACCGACGGCACCAAGCTCGGCGAGCACGACGGCGCGTACGGCTTCACCATCGGTCAGCGCAAGGGCCTGCGGATCGGCCGCCCGGCCGCCGACGGCAAGCCGCGCTACGTCCTCGACATCTCCCCGGTGAACAACACCGTGACCGTCGGCCCGGTCGAGGGGCTCGACGTCACCGGCCTCACCGCCATCCGCCCCCGCTGGTGCGGCACCGAGCCGCTCGCGGACGGGCGTTACACCGCCCAGCTGCGCGCCCACGGCGAGGAGGTGCCGGTCTCGGCCTCGGTGGTCGACGGCGAACTCCGGGTCAGCCTCGACACCCCCGTGCGCGGCATCGCCCCCGGCCAGGCCGTGGTGCTCTACGACGGCACCCGCGTCGTCGGCTCCGCCACCATCGCCGCGACGGAGCGCCCGGCTGTTCCGGCCGTCCCGGCCGTCGAGGTCTGAGCGGGGCCGGCGGCGGCCGGGCGGTCATCCGCAGGGATGACACCACTGAATCCCGCGGATGACCGGGGCGGCAGAGAGCGTTCATCCGGCTGATTCGAAGGCTCGGGCCACGAACCTAGCCTCAAGGCCATGAAGCGAACCCGCCGAATCGCGGCCCTGGCCGCCCTCGTCCTCGCCCTGCCCCTCCCGCTGGCCGGGGCCGCGACGGCCTCGCCTTCTTGTGCTTCGGCTCGGGCGCCGGCCGCGCCCCGTCGGGGGACGGCTTGCTCGTGCCGGGGTCCTTCTTACCCCCGTGCTTGCCGCCGCTGCTCTTGTCGGTTCCCCAGCCCATGGGTCCTCCTGCGATCGGTTCGTTGTGGGCGCTGCGGTTGTGTGGTGGTGCGCCGAGCCCCTACCGGTCCGGCGGCCGGGGGGTGGGCGGGCTCGGCGGCTGCGGCCTGGGCGGCTTCGGGTCGCGCTCGGACATGCCGGTGCTCCTTTCGAGGTGAGGGGAGACGGGTGGTGGTCCCGCTCGCGCCGTCGGACCGGCGGCGCGAGCGGGGGTTCAGTGGGCGCGCTTGATCAGCACCAGAGCCGCGACGAGGACGTGCAGCCCGGCGGCAGCGGACACCCCGACAGCGGCCCAGACCCGGGCGGGGTCGGGTGCCGGTCGCGGATCGCGCTCGGGTTCGGGGTGCTGGTTCACCGGCGAGTCGTCGTGGGCGCCGGGAGGTCGGCGTGGACGACCTTTCCGAACGGCAGGAGCGTGACGCCCCAGCGGCCGTGCGTGAGCCGGTGGACCATGGCGAGCCCCCGACCGGAGGTCGCGGCCGTCCCGGCCCGGATCATCACGGGCATCACCCGGGACCCGTCCCCGACCAGGATGCGGACGACCCGGTCACTCGGCCGACGAGCGGCGACGACAAGACGCGTCTGACACCCGGTCTTCACGGAGTTGGTGACTAACTCGCCGACGATCAGCGAGGCGTCGTCCACCAGTTCGTCCAGTCGCCACTCCCGCAGCTTCCCGCAGACGAACCGCCGTGCGGCGCCGACCGATTCGGGCAGGTAGGGCAGAGACAATTCGGCCGCCGTCGGCACCGGCACCAGCCCGGCGCCGGAAGTCGTGTGAGTCTTCATCAAGGCGTCGTGCACGGGAGCTCCAAGGTGTCGGCCTCGAACACGGCCATCTCCTCTAGATGAGGTATTGCCATGCACTCATGTACATGAGAGGCAGGTAGGCCCTACTCCTGTACATGAGTCAACCCGCTGCGAGAGTGTGCTCGCAGCGGGCCGGCGTCAGGTGATCACGCGTCAGTCATGTGCGGGAAAGCGGTAGTCGAGAACGAACTGGTCCGCGGCCATGACGGTGTCGCACACCTCTACCACGCGGCCATCCGCGCTGACGGCGTTACGGATGAGGTGGAGCACTGGTGCGCCCGGGCTCAGTGCAAGTGCTTTGGTCTCAGGCTTGGTTGCGAGCCTGGCCTGCACGGACTCGGTGAACTCGGCGAGGGAGTGGCCGTGCTCTTCGAGGCGGGCATAGATACCGCCGCCGCCAGGGTTCTCGGCAAAGACTTCAGGAATGTCCTTGACCACGTCCCACGGCAGATACGACGTGGCCTCCTCGGTAGGGATGCCGTCGCGGAAGTATCGGCGCTTACGGGCGAGCACCTGGGTGCCGCTGGGCAGGCCCAGGCGAACGGCGATCTCCGGAGGTGCTGCCGTGGGGCCGACGAACAGGACGATGACAGACGGGACGCCGCCGGACGTCTCCGCTTCCGCAAGGTAAGCAGCTTTGCCGGCCGTGCGGTGGGCACGGCGGAATCGGTCCGCAGACTTCCGTTGAACTGGTGGGCGGGAGCGTACGAATGAACCTCGACCGTGATGCGTCTCGACGAGCTGAGCCGTTCGGAGTTCGGCGATGGCTTTGCGAACCGTCCCGGATGCGACGCCGTACCGTTGCATGAGTTCGGCCTCGCTTGGCACGGTTGCACCGGGCGCGAGGGAGCCCGATTTGATCTGTGCGGCGAGGTCGGCCGCGATCTGCAGGTACTTCGCTGTGGCCGACGAGGCCAGGTCATCACTCGCCATAGTCCTTCAGGGCTCCTATTCTCCTGCACATGAGTAACAGCGCCGGGAAGGCCCAGTCAACGCCGCTCCACTCGGTGTCCGTCGCCGGGGCGGTGGTGCGTGAGGATGGTCGGGTGCTGGCGATCCGCCGGGCTGACAACGGGACCTGGGAGCCGCCGGGCGGGGTGTTGGAGCTGACGGAGACCGTCGAGGACGGCCTGTGCCGGGAAGTCTACGAGGAGACCGGACTCAAGGTTCGCGTGGAACGGCTGACTGGCGTCTACAAGAACGTGAGACGCGGAATCGTCGCCCTGGTCTTCCGCTGCCGACCGGAAAGCGGGATCGAGCAGCTCTCAGAAGAGACGCTCGAAGTCGGCTGGCTCACGCCGGCCGAGGTCTCCGACCGTATGGCGGAGGTCTATGCCGTGCGGCTGTTGGATGCGCTGCGGGACGATCCGGCGCCGGTCATCCGCAACCACGACGGTCGGCAGCTGCTGTGACCTGGCGGCCGGGGTCTTCGCCGGGCCCGGCACGGCTAGAGCGGGGGGTTGTCGCCGGGGGTGAACGGGGCGCCGTGGCCGGGGACGATGACGTCGGCCGCGGCCAGGACCCGGCGGCGGGAGGCGCGCAGCGTCTCGCGGTCGGGGGCGACCGGGTCGTCGGCGGGGCCGTGCTGGTGCCACCACAGGTCGCCGGCGAAGGCGACCACACCCGCCTCCGTACCGGCCAGCAGGGTGATGTCCTCGTGGCTGTGGCCCGGAGTGCGGATGAGCCGCAGGGACGGGGTGAGTTCGTAGCCCTCGGCGTCCCGGTTGGTCCAGTGGTGGCCCTGGTACTCGACCTTGTGGTCATGCACCCGGGCTTTGCCGAAGAGGCCGACGTTCATGGTGTTGTCGGGGTGGTGGTGGCTGAGCACGACGTCGGTGATGTCGCCGGGGCCGAGGCCGAGTGCGGCGAGCGGGCCGAGGATGTCGTCGTGGCTCGCGACCATGCCCGGGTCGAAGATCACGTGCCGTCCGGCGTCCGTGACGTAGGAGACGGTGGCGGCGACCCCGGGGCCGGTGGAGCCGACGTAACCGGTGGTCAGGACCTGGTACTCGGCGCTGCGGCCGAGGGGTGCGTCGTTCATGCCCCGATCCTGTCCGGCCCGGCGACCCCCGACGAGTGGCACGGATGCCGTTGATCGCAGGAAATGTGCCAGCATCCACGGATGGCTCCCTTCACCACCGTCGCCGCGTACGTCCCGCCCGGTGTCGGCATGCTGGCCGTCGGCATCGTCGCCGAGGTGTTCGGCCCGCACGGGCAGCAGGCGCCGGGCTTCGACTTCGCCCTGTGCGCGGACCGGGCGGGCAGCGTGCCGACCGACCTCGGCGTGCCGATCGCGGTCGAGCACGGCCTGGACCGGCTGGCCGCCGCAGACCTGGTGCTCGTCCTGCCCGGGGCGGAGTTCCGGACGCCGCCCCCGCCCGCCGTGCTCGAAGCGCTGGCGGCCGCGCACGAGCGCGGTGCGCTGGTGGCCGCCCACTGCGTCGGCGCCTTCGCGCTGGCCGCGGCCGGGCTGCTCGACGGCCGCCGGGCCACCACGCACTGGCGGTTCGCCGACCTGCTGGCCCGCACGTACCCGGCCGTCACCGTCGCACCGGACGCCCTCTACCTCGACGAGGGGCGGATCACCACGGGGGCGGGCGCCGCCGCGGGCTTCGACCTGTGCCTGCACCTGATCCGGCGCGAGCACGGCACGGCCCTGGCCAACCGCATCGCCCGCGACATGGTGCTGCCCTCGCACCGGGACGGCGGGCAGGCCCAGTACCTGGCGGCCCCCGTCCCGGAGGACGGCGAGGACGAACGCCTGGCCGGGGTGCTGGCCTGGGCCCGGGAGCACCTCCACGAGCCGCTGCCGGTGGCGGAGTTGGCCCGGCGGGCGATGATGAGCAAGCGTTCCTTCGCCCGCCGTTTCACCGCGGCCACCGGCACCACCCCGCACGCCTGGCTGCGGGAGCTGCGGCTGGGCGCCGCCGAGGAACTCCTGGAGACGACGGCCCTGCCGGTCGAGGAGGTCGCCCGCCGGGTCGGCTACGGCAGCGCGGCCGTCCTGCGCGAGCAGTTCGTCCGCCGCCGCGGAGTCCCGCCCCGCACCTACCGCCGGGCGTTCACCCGCGTCGCGCACGAGGACTGACCTCCGGCCGCGGCCGCCAGCGCACCTCGCCGTGCCAGCGGCGGTGCACCGGCGGTCGCGCCGACCGGCAGGGCGGTGGGCCGCCGTCGGCGGGTAATGCCGGTGAGCCCCGGCCGCGGGCCGTGATAGACCAGGGAGCACTATGAACATCACTGTCTTCTGCTCCGCGTACTCGCTCGACGACCGCTACTCGGCCCCCGCCGCCGAGTTCGCCCGGCTCCTGGGGGAGGGCGGGCACACCCTGGTCTGGGGAGGGTCGAACGCCGGGCTGATGGGGCTGCTCGCCGACGAGGTGAAGGCGGCCGGCGGCCGGCTGGTCGGCGTGATGGTCGAGATGCTGAAGCACAAGGGCTACGTCGGTGCGGACGAGCTGGTGATGACCGCCGACCTCGCCGCGCGGAAGGCGGAGCTGGCCGCGCGGGCGGACGCGATCGTCGTCCTGGTGGGCGGGCTGGGCACGCTGGACGAGGTCACCGAGGTGCTGGAGCTCAAGAAGCACGGCATGTTCGAGAAGCCGGTGGTCGTCCTGGACACCGAGGGCTTCTACACGGGTCTGCGGACCCAGCTGGAGCGGATGGACGCCGAGGGATTCCTGCCCCGGCCGCTCGCCGAGCTGATCGGCTTCGCCGACACCCCGGCCCAGGTCTTCGAGCAGCTCAAGGCCTGAGAGGATCGGGCCATGGCTGCACATCTGATCACCGGCGCCGGCTCCGGCATCGGCGCCGTCCTGGCCGGGAAGCTCGCCGAGCGCGGGGACGACCTCTGGCTGCTGGCCCGTGACGCACGGCGGGCCGCCGAGCTGCGGGAGCGCTTCCCCGGGGCGCGGACCCTGGTCGGCGACCTCGGCGACCCGGCGAAGCTGTCCTGGGCCTTCGGCCACCAGGCGCTGCCCGGCGAGCTGGACTCGCTGCTGCACGTGGCGGGCGTCGTCGAGCTGGGCACGGTGGGGGACCTGCCGGTGAAGGCCTGGCAGGAGACGCTGAACGTCAACCTGGTCGCCCCCGCCGAGCTGACCAGGCTGCTGCTGCCCTCGCTCCGGCTGGCCAAGGGCCACGTCGTCTTCGTCAACTCCGGCGCCGGCCTGAACGCCCACGCGGAGTGGTCCGCGTACGCGGCGAGCAAGCACGGCCTGAAGGCGCTGGCCGACGCGCTGCGCCAGGAGGAGCACGCGGGCGGTGTCCGGGTCACCTCCGTCTACCCGGGCCGCACCGCGACCGCGATGCAGGTGAAGGTGCACCAGCAGGAGGGCCGGGAGTACGACGCCGGCCGATGGATCGAGCCGGAGTCCGTCGCCAGGGCGGTGCTGGCCGCCCTGGACGCCTCCCGGGACGCGGAGATCACCGACATCACCGTCCGCCCCGGGCGCTGACCGCGGGGCCGGCGCCGCGCACTAGGCTCGGACGGGTGAGCACTCCACACCCCTTCCCCGACCTGCGCGGCGCCGCCACCGGCGTCGGTTCGCTGCCCGGCACCGACGCCCGGGAGGCCGCCAAGACCTCCACCGGGGCGCTGGAGCACCTGCCGTTCCTGCCCGAGCTGCCGGCGCGCGGCCCGGGCGCCGACATGATCGGCCGCGGCGCCGGCTTCCTGGTCGAGCTGTTCGCGCAGACCGAGCCCAGCGGCTGGCGGTTCACCGACCGCCCCGGCCGGGACACCCGGCGGGCCCACTCCTGGCTGGGCGAGGACCTGGACGCCCTGGAGGAGTTCACCCAGGGCTACCGGGGCGCGCTCAAGGTGCAGGCCGTCGGCCCGTGGACGCTGGCGGCGAGCATCGAGCTGAAGCACGGCGAGAAGGCGCTCTCCGACCACGGCGCCTGCCGGGACGTCGCCGGATCGCTGACCGAGGGCCTGCGCCGCCACCTGGCCGACGTCCGCAAGCGGATCCCGGGCGCCGAGGTCGTCCTCCAGCTCGACGAGCCGTCGCTGCCGGCCGTGCTGGCCGGTTCGGTGAGGACGGCCAGCGGGTTCCAGCGGCTGCGCTCGGTGGACCGGCAGGTCGCCGAGGAGGTGCTGCGCGAGGTGGTCCGCGCCCTGGACGCACCGGTCGTCGTGCACAGCTGCGCGCCCGACGTCCCGATCCCGCTGCTGCGCCGCGCCGGAGTGGCCGGGATCTCGCTGGACTTCTCCCTCCTCACCGAGCGCTCGGACGACGACCTGGGCGAGGCCGTGGAGGCGGGTACGACCTTCCTCGCCGGTGTCGTCCCCTCCACTGACCAGGGAGTGTCCGACCCGGCCGGTAGTGTCCAGGGTGTCAGGACCTTGTGGCGCAGGCTCGGGTTCGCTCCGGAGCTCCTGGGCCGCCGCGTGCTGGTGACGCCGACCTGCGGGCTGGCCGGGGCCTCCCCGGCGTACGCGCGCAGGGCGCTGTCGCAGAGCGTGCGGGCGGCGCAGAGCCTGGTGGACAACCCGGAATGAGATCGTAGGAGGGCTTGCGGTGGAGGCTGTCGAGGGCTGGGAGGACGTCGCGGCGGAGGTGCGCCGCCGGCACGCCGAGCTGGCGCAGGAGATCACCGACCACCGGGTCCGCTACTACGAGCAGGACGCCCCGGTCGTCAGCGACTCCGAGTTCGACGTCCTGATGCGCGAGCTGGAGGCGCTGGAGGCCGAGCACCCGGCCCTGGTCACCCCGGAGTCCCCGACGCAGCGGGTCGGCGGCGCGCCCACCGGGCTGTTCGCCGCGGTCGAGCACCGCGAGCGCCTCCTCAGCCTCGACAACGCGATGGACGACGAGGAGCTCGCGGCCTGGGCCGAGCGCGTCGCCACCGAGCTGCACGGCATCGACTACCACTACCTGTGCGAGCTCAAGGTGGACGGCCTGGCCGTCAACCTCACCTATGAGAACGGCCAGTTGGTGCAGGCGGCGACCCGCGGCGACGGCCGGGTGGGCGAGGACATCACCGCGAACGTCCGGACCATCAAGGAGATCCCGCAGCAGCTGAAGGGCGAGAACGTCCCCGAGCTGGTGGAGATCCGCGGCGAGGTCTACTTCCCGACCGAGGCCTTCGAGGCGCTGAACGCCTCCTTCGTGGCGGAGAACGAGCGCCGGCGCCTGGAGAACGAGGAGCGCGCCCGGGAGGGCAAGCGGCCCCGGGCCCTGATCCGGCTGTTCATGAACCCGCGCAACGCCGCCGCCGGCTCGCTGCGCCAGAAGGACCCGCTGGTCACCGCCTCCCGCCCGCTGCACATGGTGGTGCACGGCATCGGCGCCCGGGTGGGCTTCGAGATCGACGACCAGTCGCACGCCTACCGGTTGCTGCACGACTGGGGCCTGCCCACGGCCCGGCACAACAGGGTCGTCGGGACGCTCGACGAGGTGCGGGCCTTCATCCGGCACTTCGGCGAGCAGCGGCACTCCGTCGAGCACGAGATCGACGGCGTCGTGGTCAAGGTGGACGAGATCGCCCTGCAGGGCCGGCTCGGCGCCACCTCCAAGTCCCCGCGCTGGGCGATCGCCTGGAAGTACCCGCCGGAGGAGGTCACCGGCAGGCTGGCCGAGATCAAGGTCGGCATCGGCCGGACGGGCCGGGCCACCCCGTACGCGGTGCTGGCCGAGCCGGTGAAGGTGGCCGGCTCGATGGTGCAGTACGCGACGCTGCACAACCAGGAGGTGGTGAAGGCCAAGGGCGTGCTGCTGGGCGACACGATCGTGCTGCGCAAGGCCGGTGACGTCATCCCGGAGATCCTCGGCCCGGTGGAGAGCCTGCGGGACGGCACCGAGCGGGAGTTCGTGATGCCCTCGCACTGCCACGAGTGCGGGGCCGAGCTGCGCCCGATGGCCGAGGGGGACATCGACCTGCGCTGCCCCAACGCCCAGTTCTGCCCGGCCCAGATCCGCGAGCGGATCGCCTTCCTGGGCGGGCGCTCCTCGCTGGACGTCGAGGGCCTCGGCTACGTCGCGGCCACCGCGCTGACCCAGCCGCTGGAGCCGGCCGAGGCGCCGGTGAAGGACGAGGGCGACATCTTCGGGCTGTCGATGGAGCAACTGCTGCCGATCCAGGTGCTGGTGCGGGACCAGAAGACGGGCATGCCCAAGCTGGACGACCGCACCGGCGAGGAGAAGCGGGCCACCTTCTTCGCCAACCAGAAGGGCGAGCCCAAGAAGACGGCCGGGATCCTGCTGGAGAACCTGGAGCGGGTGAAGGACCGTCCGCTCTGGCGGTTCCTCAACGGCCTCTCGATCCGGCACGTGGGCCCGGTCGCGGCCCAGGAGCTGGCCCGCGAGTTCCGCGACCTGGACCGGATCTTCTCGGCCACCGAGGAGGAGCTGGCCGCGGTCGAGGGCGTCGGGCCGATCATCGCCCGTTCGGTGGTCGAGTGGTTCCAGGAGGACTGGCACCGGGAGATCCTGGAGAAGTGGCGTGCCGCCGGCGTCCGCTTCACCGAGGAGTTCGCGGACGAGGAGGAGGCGGAGCGCCCGCTGGAGGGGCTGACGGTGGTGGTCACCGGCACCCTGGCCGGGCACACCCGGGACGGCGCCAAGGAGGCGCTGACCTCGCGTGGTGCGAAGGTGACCGGCTCGGTGTCGAAGAAGACCGATTTTGTCGTCGCCGGTGACAACCCCGGGTCCAAGTTCGACAAGGCCGTTCAGCTCGGCCTGCCCGTCCTGGACGACGCGGGCTTCGCGGTGCTGCTCGCCGACGGCCCGGCCGCGGCCCGCGCCCACCTGGGCCTGCCCGAGGCCGGGGAGGCCCCCGCCGGGGCCGCGGAGGAGGCCGCCCCGAACGCCGGGTGACCGAATCCGTCTTGTTATCGTCCTGATGCAACGTCACCGGGTGTCGCGCCGTGAAAGCGGGCATTGTGTCACTGTGCGACATCCAGGCGCGGTGGCGCGTTTCCGGTTGTCCGAAAGTCTGCCCACCGGGTGGGCCCCGGCATACCCTGGAGCGCAACAGAGTGTCAGCAGGGGTGGGGGCACCGGCTGAGCCGGTACTCCGCGGGGTCGCTCCATGCCCGGCAGCTGTCGGTACCGGCACGGTGCCTCACCGTAAGGCGGCCTGACGGGGCGGGCCCGACGGAGGACAGGGCTTATGGATCGTACGACCGGCGGTGCGCCCACACGCCCGCCGCAGGGGGTGGCGGGTGCGGTCCTGCTGCTCGGCGTGCTGCTGGCCGGTGCTGCGCCGCTCATCCCGCTGGCCGTCCTGGTCTACCGGTACGAACCCGAACTGCTGCCGCTGTTCGCGGTGCCGCTGGCGGTGCTGGTCGCCGCCTGGCGGATCGCCCGCGACCGCGCCCGCGACCAGCTGACCGACCCGCTGACGGACCTGCCCAACCGTCAGGCCCTGCTGATGGCGGCACAGGAGGCGATCGCGGAGCGCGAGGACGGCTACAGCGTCGGTCTCATCCTGCTCGACCTCGATCGGTTCCGGTCGCTCAACGACACCCTCGGCCACACCGCCGGGGACCGGCTGCTGGTGCACATCGCCCGCCGGCTGCACCGCGCGCTGCGCTCCGGCGGCCCGGCCGGCAGCGCCACCCGGGAGTCGATCGACGACGTCTTCGCCGGCCTGCCCCGGCACTACCGGCGCGGCCGCCCGATGGTGGCCCGGATGGGCGGCGACGAGTTCGCCGTGCTGCTGCCCGGCATCAACTGCCCGGACAGTCTGGAGCGGGTCGCCAAGGCGCTGATCGCCGAACTCGCCGCACCGATCCGACTGGACGGGCTGCTGCTGGTGCTGGAGGCCAGCGCCGGGGTCTGCGTCTACCCGCAGCACGCCCAGGACGCCGAGTCGCTGCTGCGCCGGGCCGACGTGGCGATGGGCCACGCCCAGCGCGGCTGCAGCGGCGTCGCCCAGTACGACGAGACCCAGGACGCCGACACGCCCTACCGGATAGGGCTGCTGGGGGACCTGCGCCGGGCCCTGGAGACCGGCGAGGTGCAGCTGCACTACCAGCCGAAGGTGGCCTTCGACGGCCGGGTGGTCGGCCTGGAGGCGCTGCTGCGCTGGGAGCGCCCCGGCCAGGGGCGGGTCTCGCCGGACGAGTTCGTCGGGCTCGCCGAGTCCAGCGGCCTGATGCCGCGGCTCACCGACTACGTGCTGGAGGCGGCGGTCGGCCAGCTCGCCTACTGGCGGGACCAGGGCCTGCAGGTGCAGGTCGCGGTCAACGTCTCGCCGCGCGACGTGCTCAACCCGGGCTTCGCCCAGCGGGTGGCCGGCCACCTCGTGCGCCATCAGGTGCCGGCCCACGCGCTCCAGTTGGAGATCACCGAGCGGCTGCTGCTGGACGACTCCCGGCGGGCCGCCGACACCCTCGCCGAACTGCGCGGCTACGGCGTCGGGATGTCCCTGGACGACTTCGGCACCGGCCACTCCTCGCTGGTGCGGCTGCGCAGCCTGCCGGTCGGCGAGCTGAAGATCGACCGCTCGTTCGTCTCCCGGATGGTCGCCGACGACCACGACGCGGCGGTGGTCCGCTGCTCGGTGGAGCTGGCGCACTCGCTGGGCCTGACGGTGGTCGCCGAGGGCGTCGAGGACGACGAGACCTGGGAGCGGCTGCACTGCATGGGCGTGGACGCCGTCCAGGGCTGGCTGGTGTCGGCCGCGCTGCCGGCCGAGCAGGCGACCGCCTGGCTGCGGGTGCACCGCACCGGGGCCCCGCCGGTGGAGCGGCTGGCCACCCCGTCGGGTCAGCTGCCGTCCGGACTGAAGGCGGTCCAGGGCGGGTCCGCGCTGCCCGGCCAGTCGGTGCTGCCGCCGGCCCGCAAGGCCGTCCACCCGGTACCGGTCGTGCAGGGCGTCCCCGCGGTCCAGGCCGTCCCGGTCGCGCAGGCCGTCCCGGTCGTGCCGCCGGCCGTCCAGCCCGCCGTGCCGCCGGTGCTGCCGCCGGCCCTCCCCCCGGTGCTGCCGCCGGCCGCGCAGGCGGTCCAGGGCGCGGCAGCCGTCCATCCGGTGCCCGTCGTCCAGCCGGTGCCCGCCGCGCAGGCCGTCCAGACCGCGCCCGTGCCGCACCAGATGCCCGGCGCACCGCGGGAGATCAAGGCGCCGGGGGCGCAGAGTTGGGCCCGCAGCGGGCCGCAGTGACGGCCGCGCGGCTCACTCGTTGGCCGGTGGCCGGGCCGGGCCCCATAGGATGGGGTCCCAAGACCATGAGGAAGGAGCGCCGGGACCGGCTGCTCCTGCCCGGGCCCGGTGCCGCCTGAGGGTGGCGGCGGGCCTCACCAGAACTCACCCTGAGGATCGCTGCATGCCTGGCATCACGCGCGAGGAGGTCGCCCACCTCGCCCGGCTGTCGCGTCTTGAGCTGAAGCCCGAAGAGCTGGACCACTTCGCCGAGCAGCTCGACGTGATCATCGGCGCGGTCGCCCGCGTTTCCGAGGTCGCCGGACAGGACGTCCCGCCGACCTCCCACCCGCTCCCGCTGACCAACGTCATGCGCGCGGACGAGGTGCGCCCGTCGCTCACCCCGGACGAGGCGCTGTCCGGCGCCCCGGCCGCCGAGGAGCAGCGTTTCCGTGTGCCGCAGATCCTCGGGGAGGACTGACCGAGATGACCGAGATGACCCCCACTCCGATCGTCAGGTGGACGGCCGCCGAGACGGCCGCCGCCATCGCCACCGGCGAGGTGTCCGCGGTCGAGGTCGCGCAGGCGCACCTGGACCGCATCGACGCCGTCGACAAGAAGGTCAACGCCTTCCTGCACGTCGACACCGAGGGTGCGCTGAGCGCGGCCCGGGCCGTCGACGAGAAGCGCGCCAGGGGCGAGGAGCTGGGACCGCTGGCCGGTGTCCCGCTCGCCCTGAAGGACGTCTTCACCACCAAGGGCGTGCCGACCACCTGCGGCTCCAAGATGCTCGAGGGCTGGATCCCGCCCTACGACGCCACGCTGACCAGCCGTCTCAAGGACGCCGGCGTCGTCATCCTCGGCAAGACCAACATGGACGAGTTCGCGATGGGCTCCTCCACCGAGAACTCGGCCTACGGCCCGACCGGCAACCCGTGGGACCTCTCCCGCATCCCCGGCGGCTCCGGCGGCGGTTCGGCCGCCGCGCTGGCCGCCTTCGAGGCCCCGCTGGCGATCGGCACCGACACCGGCGGCTCGATCCGCCAGCCGGGCGCCGTCACCGGCACCGTCGGCGTCAAGCCGACCTACGGCGCGGTGTCCCGCTACGGCCTGGTCGCCTTCTCCTCCTCGCTGGACCAGGGCGGCCCGTGCGCCCGCACCGTGCTGGACGCGGCGCTGCTGCACGAGGCCATCGCCGGGCACGACCCGCTGGACTCCACCTCGATCGACGCGCCCGTCCCGGCGGTGGTCGAGGCCGCGAGGATGCGCGACGTCCGCGGCATGCGGATCGGCGTCGTCAAGGAGTTCTCCGGCGAGGGCTACCAGTCCGGCGTGATGCAGCGCTTCGACGAGTCGGTGGAGCTGCTGCGCGAGCTGGGTGCCGAGGTCGTCGAGGTCTCCTGCCCGTCCTTCACCCTGGCGCTGCCGGCGTACTACCTGATCGCACCCAGCGAGTGCTCCTCCAACCTGGCCCGCTTCGACGCGATGCGCTACGGCCTGCGGGTCGGCGACGACGGCTCCCGCTCGGCCGAGGAGGTCACCGCGCTGACCCGCGAGGCCGGCTTCGGCGACGAGGTCAAGCGCCGCATCATCCTGGGCACCTACGCGCTGTCCTCGGGCTACTACGACGCCTACTACGGCTCGGCGCAGAAGGTCCGCACGCTCATCTCGCGCGACTTCGACGCGGCCTTCGCCGGCGTGGACGTGCTGGTCTCGCCGACCACGCCGACCACCGCCTTCCCGATCGGCGAGCGCGCCGACGACCCGATGGCGATGTACCTGGCCGACCTGTGCACGATCCCGTCGAACCTGGCGGGCAACGCGGCCATGTCGCTGCCGGTCGGCCTGGCGCCGGAGGACAATCTCCCGGTCGGCCTGCAGATCATCGCACCCGCGATGGCGGACGACCGCCTGTACCGCGTGGGCGGCGCCGTCGAGGCCGCACTCAACGACAAGTGGGGGCACCCCCTGCTGGAGGAGGCACCGGCACTGTGAGCAAGATCGAGAAGGCCAAGGGCTTCAAGCACTCGAAGCCCGGTCTGTGGCTGTCCATCGGCACCAGCGCCTTCGGCGCGATCTCCGTGGCCAAGGACGTCCGGAAGGCCCGCGAGGAGAGCGACACCCTCAAGCTGGTCAACGCCCTGGTCGGCGCCGCCGCGCTGATCACCGGCACCGCCCTGCTGGTGCGCGAGCTGCGCCGGCTGGGCTCCGACGACGTGCTGCTGGGCTGAGCTGAGCGCCCCGGCCCGGCCCCGCGCGAGTGGCGGCCGGGCCCGTACCTCCCAAGACTTTTAGTGAAGGGGACGCTGTGAGCGTCATGAACCTGGTCTCCTACGAGGACGCTCTCGCGTCGTACGACCCGGTGATGGGCCTTGAGGTCCACGTCGAGCTGGGCACCAAGACCAAGATGTTCTGCGGTTGCTCGACCGAGCTGGGTGCCGAGCCGAACAGCCAGACCTGCCCGACCTGCCTGGGCCTGCCCGGCTCGCTGCCGGTGGTCAACGCGATCGGCGTGGAGTCGGCCGTCAAGATCGGCCTGGCGCTGAACTGCGAGATCGCCGAGTGGTGCCGGTTCGCGCGGAAGAACTACTTCTACCCGGACATGCCCAAGAACTTCCAGACCTCGCAGTACGACGAGCCGATCGCCTTCAACGGTTACCTCGACGTGCAGCTGGAGGACGGTTCGACCTTCCGCGTGGAGATCGAGCGCGCCCACATGGAGGAGGACACCGGCAAGTCCAGCCACGTCGGCGGCGCCACCGGCCGCATCCACGGCGCGACCCACTCGCTGCTGGACTACAACCGGGCCGGCATCCCGCTGATCGAGATCGTCACCAAGCCGATCGTCGGCGCCGGCGAGCGCGCCCCCGAGGTCGCCCGGGCGTACGTCGCCGAGCTGCGCGAGCTGATCAAGGCACTCGGCGTCTCCGAGGCCCGGATGGACAAGGGCCAGATGCGCTGCGACGTCAACCTGTCGCTGCGCCCGAACGGCACCGAGACCTTCGGCACCCGCTCGGAGACCAAGAACGTCAACTCGCTGCGCAGCGTGGAGCGGGCGGCCCGCTTCGAGATCCAGCGGCACGCCACGGTGCTGACCGACGGCGGCACCATCGTCCAGGAGACCCGTCACTTCCACGAGGAGGACGGCAGCACCACCTCGGGCCGGATCAAGGACAACGCCGAGGACTACCGCTACTTCCCCGAGCCGGACCTGGTGCCGGTCGCGCCCGCCCGGGCGTGGGTCGAGGAGCTGCGGGCGGGCCTGCCCGAGCTGCCGCGGGTGCGCCGCGCCCGGCTGCAGGCCGAGTGGGACCTGTCCGACAAGGACATGCAGGCGGTGCTGAATGCCGGCGCCGTCGAGCCGATCCAGGAGACCATCGCCGCCGGCGCCCCGGCCGACCAGGCCCGCAAGTGGTGGATGGGCGAGCTGGCCCGCCGCGCCAACGAGACCGGGACGGAGCTCAGCGAGCAGCCGATCACCCCGGCGCAGGTCGCCCGGGTCACCGCGCTCGTCGCCGAGGGCAAGCTGAACGACAAGCTGGCCCGTCAGGTCATCGAGGCCGTGCTGGCCGGCGAGGGCGAGCCGGACGAGGTCGTCGAGAAGCGCGGCCTGGCCGTCGTCTCGGACGACTCGGCGCTCGGCGCCGCGGTCGACCAGGCCATCGCCGAGAACGAGGCGATCGCCGCCAAGATCCGCGACGGCAAGGTCGCGGCCGTCGGCGCGCTGGTCGGCGCGGTCATGAAGGCCACCCGCGGCCAGGCCGACGCCGCCCGCGTGAAGGACCTGATCCTGGAGCGCCTCGGCGTGGAAGGTCAGTAGGCACCGCCTGGAGCGCCTCGGCGTCTCCGCCAAGAGGACCCTAGGGACTTCCTAAGGCATCTAAGGCGTCTAAGGCCCCCTAAGTAGGGTCTAAGGCCCGGTTTCACCTCCGAATCGGAGTGAGGCCGGGCCTTTGCCGTGTTCCGGGGGCCCGTCTAAGGCATCCGGGGCCCGGAAGATCGGTCAGGCTTCCGATGTGGCGCCCCCCGCTGGGGGAGGAAGCTCTTACTCGACAGCGAAACGCAGTGCGAAACCCGAAGTGGGGAACCGAAGTGATCGAGTACGAGCTCATCCAGCAGCAGGGCCTCGAGCTTGCCGCCCGCGCCGAGCACCAGCGCCTGGTACGCGAGGCCAAGGAGGCGCGCCGTCTGCGGCAGCGTCCGGTGGCCGCCCGCTTCCAGCGGCGCGCCGTGCGCCAGCGCGAATGCTGACGGACCGGCACCACGTCGGTGCCGAAGGGATTCCGGAGGGGGAGGCGCCGCAGACGAGCGCCTCCCCCTCCGGGCTTTCGGCGGGCGGGATATCCCCTCGGCCCGCCGGGTCCGGCTATGGCATGCTCGCCTCCATGCAGCAGATATCGGTGAGTCCCGTCTTCGTCGGTCGCGGCAGCGAGATCACCGAACTGACCGTCGCCCTGCGCAGGGCCGGCACCGGCAGCCCGCAGGCCGTCCTGATCGGCGGCGAGGCAGGCGTCGGCAAGACCAGGCTGCTGGAGGAGTTCCTGCAGCGGGCCGCGGACGGCGGGGCGCTCACCACGCTCGGCAGCTGTCTGGAGGTCGGGGCCGAAGGCCTGCCCTACGCCCCGCTGGCCACCGCGCTGCGCCGGCTGCACCGTGCGCTGGGCGCCGAGTTGGAGGCCGCGGCGGCCGGCAGCGAGGGCCACCTGGCGCGGCTGCTGCCCGAGTTCGGCGAGGCCGACGGCGAACCCAACGACGAGTACGGCCGGGCCCGGCTGTTCGAGCACACCGCGAGGCTGTTCGAGCGGCTCGGCGCGGAGCGTACCCTCGTGCTCGCCGTCGAGGACCTGCACTGGTCCGACCGTTCCACCCGCGAGCTGCTCGCCTTCCTGGTCCGCACGCTGCACCGGTCCCGGGTCCTGCTGATCGCCACCTACCGCACCGACGACCTGCACCGCCGGCACCCGCTGCGGCCCTTCCTCGCCGAGCTGGAACGGCTGCGCACCGTCCAGCGCCTGGAGCTGGCCCGGTTCGGCCGCCGCGAGGTCGCCGCCCAGCTGGCCGGCATCCTCGGCACCGCCGTCCCCGACCGGCAACTGGTGGACCGCATCCACCGCCGCTCCGAGGGGAACCCGTTCTTCGTCGAGGAGTTGGCCACCGCCTTCGAGGACGGCTGCGGCGCCGGGCTCACCGACTCGCTGCGGGACATCCTGCTGGTCCGGGTGGAGACCCTGGACGAGGAGGCCCAGCGGGTGGTGCGGATCGCCGCCGAGGGCGGCTCGCACGTCGAACACGCCCTGCTGGCCGCCGTCCTGGACGACGACGAGGAGGCGCTGATCGAGGCGCTGCGGGCGGCCGTCGGGGCCAACATCCTGCGCCCGGACGGCGACGGCGAGGGCTACCGCTTCCGGCACGCGCTGGTCCGCGAGGCGGTCTCGGACGACCTGCTGCCGGGCGAGCGGCACCGGATCAACCGGAAGTTCGCGCTCGCCGTCGAGGCGCAGCGGCACCTGGTCTCCTGCGACGCGCTGCCGGCCCGGCTGGCCAACTACTGGTACCACGCGCACGACCCGGCGAAGGCGCTGCCCACCGCGCTGGACGCGGCCCGGGCCGCCCGCCGCCGCAACGCCTTCGCCGAGCAGCTGGGCATGCTGGAGCGGGCGCTGGAGCTGTGGGACATGGTCTCCGAGGACGTGCTGGCGCACACCCTGCGCCCGTACGACTGGGCCGAGACGTACCCGCCCGGCTCCTGCGACCACGGGGCCGCAGACCCGGAGTGCGACCGGATCCAGCTGATCGACGTGCTGGCCGAGGCGGTGGTCGCGGCCCGGCGCTGCGGTGACCGCGAGCGCGGCCTGAGCCTGGCCAAGCGCGGGCTGCGGCTGGTCGACGAGTCGGTGCACCCGGTGCGCGCGGCCTGGTTCCGGATCAACCGGGCCCGGATGCTGGGCAACCTGCGCCGCTCCGGCGACGACGAGGAGATCCTGCACGCGCACCGGCTGGTCGAGCACCTGCCGCCGTCCGCCGTCCAGGCCGAGGTGTTCGCGCTCGGTGCCGGGGTGGCGATGCTCAAGAAGCCCGGCCCCGAGCACATCGAGCTCGCCCGGCGGGCGATCCGGATCGCCGAGGAGGTCGGCGCGCACTCGGTCGAGGTGCACGCCCGGATGACGCTCGGCGGCCTGCGCTACGACGTCGAGGGCGACGCCGAGGGCGGGCTGGCCGAGCTGGCCGGCGCGGTCGAGCGGGCCCGCCTGCTGGGCGTGCCCGACCTGCTGCTGCGCGGCATCAACAACCTGGCCAGTCTGCAGCGCGGGCTGGGCCGGTCCGAGGAGGCGGTGGCTCTGGCCCGCGAGGGCCTGGACTACGCGGACGGCAGCGGGCTGCTGCGCAACATCGGCACCATCCTGACCGGCAACCTGGCCGAGGCGCTCACCGACCTGGGCCGGGTGAAGGAGGCCGACGAGGTGCTGTCGGCCTGCGAGCTGACCAGCCTGAGCGGCACCCACGCCGAGTTCCTGGACCGGATGCGCGGCGAGCTCGCCCTGCTGCGCGGGGACCTTGCCGGGGCGGCGACCATGCTGGCGCAGGCCCGGGCGGCCAACCGGGTCGGCCAGCTGCAGCACAGCGTGCCGATCAGCCGGCTGGCGGTGCGGGTCGCCGCGCTCGGCGGGCGGCCGCTGGAGGCCCGGGCCGAACTGCTCGCGGCGCTGGCCGAGGACGCCCGGCCCGGGTACGAGTCCGACGTCTACCCGCTGCTGGTGGAGGCCGCCGCCGTGGAGGCGGACAGCCGGGGCCTGCCGGAGGCCGGGCCCGGCCGGGCCGGGGTGCTGGCCGCGATCGCCGCCGCAGCGGCCCGGTTGCGCCCGCGGGCACCGCTGCACGACGGCTGGGCGCTGCTGCTGGCGGGTGAGCTGGCCCGTGCGGAGGGCGCCGACACCCCGGAGCACTGGGCGGCCGCGGTCGCCGTGCTGCGGCCGACCGGTCTGCCGTACCCGCTCGCGGCGGCCCTGCTGCGGGCCGGCGAGGCGGAGGTGCAGGCCGGGCGGCGCGAGGCCGGGGCCGAACTGCTGCGCGAGGCGCGGGAGCTGGCGGCGGCCCGGGGGGACCGCCCGCTGCTGGCGGAGATCACCGGGCTGGCCGACAGGGCCGGGCTGGCGCTGGCGCCGGCCGCGGCCGGGGGAGTGGCCCCGGCGGCATCGGTGGCGGTGCCCGTGCCCGGGGAGTCCTTCGGGCTCACCCCCCGTGAGCGGGACGTGCTCCGGTTGCTCGCGCGCGGCTGGACGAACCGGCAGATCGCCGAGGAGCTGTACATATCTCCGAAGACCGCGAGCGTGCACGTGTCCAACATCCTGGGCAAGCTCGCGGTCGGCGGCCGGGGCGAGGCGGCCGCGCTGGCGCACCGGCTGCGGTTGTTCCCGGACGACCTGACCCCGGCCGGCCGCTGATCCACGCCCGGCCGCCGGGCCCCCGACCGCCGCGGTCCGGGTGGTCCGGCGGCCGGGCGCCGCCACGTGCTCCCGTGCGCGCCGCGTGAGCCCCTCCCCGCGCGCCGCCGCCAACCGGGCCGATCCGCCGGATTAAGGTGCTTTACCCCTCCTCCTCGCCATTACTCTAAGTTGAGTGTGCGTGTCATTGAGTGACGGATTTGGTGTAGGGTCCCGACTGGGAACATCGGTGCGGTGCGGCGGCCGGAAGGCCGCCCGCCCCCTGGGCCACCGTCCTGACGGGGCGCCAGGCCGCCGCGTACGGCCGAGAGGTGCGCGGCCGGTGGCCCGTGGCCGGGGCGCCAGGCCCCGCGCCGGAGGGGGAGAGGCCGAGTGAGCTCCACCGATACGGTGCTGCCCGGAGCCGGACGGTCGGGCGCGCCGCCCGCCGACGCATCCGGCACCGACCCGGCCGGACCGGCCCGCAGCCGCCCGCTGCGCCGGCTCCGGGAGAGCCGGGCGCTGCCCGGGCTCGCCCTCGGCGCGCTCTGCCTGGCCTACGCCCTGGGCGCGGCGGCCGGCTGGGGATCCCGCCAAGTCTCCAACTTCATGGGGGACTTCGGACTGGCCGCGGCGGCCCTCGCGGCCGCGCTGTCCTGTCTCGTGTACGGCTGCACCGTCGGCGGGCACGCCCGCCCGGCCTGGCTGCTGTTCGGCCTCTCCTCGCTGATGGTCGCCTTCGGCAACGGCACCTGGGGCTGGTACGAACTGGTCGCCGGGACGGACCTGCCGAAGGACTCGCTCGCCGAGTACGCCTTCCTGATGTTCGCCCCGCTCGCCATCACCGGGCTCCTGGTGCTCGCCCAGCGCCCGCGCTCCGCCGCCGGCTGGCTCTGCCTGCTGCTCGACGGCTGGTTGATCGCCGGCTCGCTGTTCACCCTCAGCTGGAGCCTGGCGCTCGGCCGGATCGCCGCCGGCGAGGACGGCTCGCCGCTTCGCCTGGCGCTCAACCTCGCCTACCCGGTGCTGGACATCCTGCTGGTCAGCCTGGTGGTCGGGCTGCGCTTCGGCGGCCGGGACGGCAACCGGGCCGCGGTGCACACCGCGATGGTGGCGCTCGCCGTCACCGTGCTGTGCGACGCCCTGTTCACCTCCCCGGAGCTGCGCAGCACCTACCACTCGGGCGGACTGCTGGACGCCGGCTGGTTCTCCGGCAGCCTGCTGCTGGCCTGGGCGCCGTGGTCGCAGCGCTGGCGTCGTCCGCTGCGCGAGCACCCCTCGGCCGGCGGCCCGCCGCGCCGCCGGGTGGCCACCACCTTCAGCGCGCTGACCCCGTACGCGGCCGCCGCGGTCTGCACCGCCGGGATCCTCTACAACGCCCTCGGCGGGCGGCAGTTGGACCGGGTGGTGGCCGCGGCCGCCTGCACCGTGGGGCTGGCGCTCATCCTGCGCCAGGGGGTGATGCTGCTGGACAACCTGTCGCTCGCCCAGGAGCTCGGCCACAAGGAGGCGCACTTCCGCTCCCTGGTGCAGGGCTCCAGCGACGTCATCATGATCGCCGGCGCCAACGGGGTGCTCTCCTACGTCTCCCCGGCCGCGCTCGGCGTCTACGGCCGGGACCCGGAGGAGCTGGTCGGCGGCAACCTGCTGGACCTGGTCCACCCCGAGGACGTCGACCGGGTGCTCGCCGAGGTCCGCCGCTACCTGGCGCGGGTCCGGCTCACCGCCCACCGCTGCCCGGGCACCGCCGAGCCGTCCGCCCGGGTGGAGTGCCGGATCAGCTCCGGCGGCGGCGAGTGGCTGCACGTCGAGTCGACGGTCAGCCGGCACCGCGACGGCCTGATCCTCAACAGCCGGGACGTCACCGAACGGGTCATGCTCCAGGCGCAGTTGCAGCACAACGCCTTCCACGACCCGCTGACCGACCTGCCCAACCGGGCGCTGTTCGCGCAGCGGCTGCGGGCCGCCCTGGCCGCCCGCGGGCAGCAGGGCGAGGCCGGCGCCGGGGTCGCGGTGCTCTTCCTCGACCTGGACGGCTTCAAGGCCGTCAACGACACGGCCGGCCACCAGGTCGGCGACGAGCTGCTGGTGCAGGCCGCCCGCCGCCTCCAGGGGGCCGTCCGCTGTGGGGACACCGTGGCCAGGTTCGGCGGCGACGAGTTCGCCGCCCTGGTCTGCGGCCCGCTCGGCCGCCTCCAGGTCCAGGAGCTCGCCGAGCGGCTGCGGGTCGCGCTCTCGGCACCGTACTGGATCGGCGGCGCCGAACTCGGGGTCGCCGCCAGCATCGGCATCGCCTTCGGCACCCCCGAGCGGGGCCCGGCCGCCGACCCGAAGGCCGCCACCGACGAGCTGATGCGCAACGCCGACCTCGCGATGTACCGGGCCAAGTCCGAGGGCAAGGGGCGCGTGGTGCTCTACGCCCCCGCCATGCGGGCCGACCTGGAGCGCCGCACCGAGTTGGAGGAGCGGCTGCGGGTCGCCGTCCGGGAGGGCGGCTTCACCCTGCTCCACCAGCCCGTGGTGGACCTCGCCAGCGGTGCGGTGACCGGGGTCGAGGCGCAGGCCCGCTGGCGTTCGGCGGGCGGCCTGCTGCTCACCCCGGCCGAGTTCCTGCGCTCGGCGGAGTACGGCGACGCGGCCACCCGGTTCTCCCGCTGGCTGGTCCAGGAGGCCGTGACGGCCGCCGCGGCCCGGCGCGGGGGGCCGGGCCGCAGCCGCACCGGGCCGGCCTGCGTCCCGGTGGCCGTCCGGCTCTCCACCGAGCGGCTCTGCTCACCCGGCCTGTACGAGACGGTGGCCGCGGCCCTGCGCGACAGCCGGCTGCCGGCCGGGGAGCTGGTGATCGAGGTGGCCCGGATGGGCCCGGACCCGCTCGCCGACGAGCTGGGCCGACGGCTGGCCGCGCTCCGCCGCCTCGGGGTCACCACCGTGCTGGCCGGCTACGGCGCCGGCAGCGGCTCGCTCGGGGCGCTGGCCCGGCTGCCCCTGGACGGTCTCAAGCTGGACCGCTCGCTGGTCCGGGACCTCGGCGAGTCCGCACTCAGCCGCACCCTCGCCGGGCACGCCCTGCGGCTCGGCCGCGACCTCGGGCTGGTCACCGCCGCGGAGGGGGTGGACCTGCCCCGGCAGGTCGCCGCGCTGCAGGAGCTGGGCTGCCGGCAGGGCCAGGGCTCGGCTTTCGCGCCCCCGCTGGACGAGACCCGGCTGCGCCGGGCGCTGGTGCGCCGCGGCTACCCGCTGCCGAGACCGCTGGGCTCGGTCTCGGCCCGGCGGGCGTACCTGGCCGCGGACACCCGTCCGGGTGTCCGCGGGGAGGGCGGTGCCGGGCGGGTCGCGCACCGCCACGGGGCCCCCGACCTGCCCGAACACCGCGCGGTGACCGGCCCGGGCTCCGGCTCGCATGGTGAGACGGCGATCCCACCTGCTTGACATGCGCCCCCGTGCAGGAGGAGGGTCGTTGCCATGCGCACCCGAATTCTCGTACTTGGCGGGCGCGTCGGCTGAGCGGGCTCGTACGCCCTGCTCGTGACAGACCGACGCGCCACCCCTCGCATGCCCTGGGCACGAGGGGTTTTTTGTTGCACTGACGCTGTTCCACCACCGCAAAACCCTGGCCCCAAACGCTCCGGACCACCCCGATCCACCGGGGAGCGCGGGACGATTGAGGCAGAGCCGGCGATCGGCCCGGAACCGGGACCCCACCCTCGTACCACCGGGGCCCGCAGCCACCGGGCCGGCAAAAACCCGAGAAGAGACAGGCAGATGACCGAGCACGCCGCATCCCCCCGCCGCGGGGACAACCCGGCCGCCCACGCTCCCGCTCCCCAGCACGTCGTCGAGACCATGACCGGCGCCCAGTCGCTCATCCGCTCGCTGGAGGCCGTGGGCGCGGACACCGTCTTCGGCATCCCGGGCGGGGCCATCCTTCCCGCGTACGACCCGCTGATGGACTCCGCCAAGGTGCGCCACATCCTGGTCCGGCACGAGCAGGGTGCCGGGCACGCCGCCACCGGATACGCCCAGGCCACCGGCCGGGTCGGGGTCTGCATGGCGACCTCCGGCCCCGGGGCGACCAACCTGGTGACCCCGATCGCCGACGCCTACATGGACTCGGTGCCCGTCGTCGCGATCACCGGCCAGGTCGCCTCCAAGGCGATCGGCACCGACGCCTTCCAGGAGGCGGACATCTGCGGCATCACGATGCCGATCACCAAGCACAACTACCTGGTCACCGACCCGGCCGAGATCCCCCGGGTGATCGCCGAGGCGTTCCACATCGCCGCCACCGGCCGCCCCGGGCCGGTCCTGGTCGACATCGCGAAGGACGCGCTGCAGGCCACCACCACCTTCCGCTGGCCGGTCGAGACCTCGCTGCCCGGCTACCGCCCGGTCACCAAGCCGCACGCCAAGCAGATCCGCGAGGCCGCGAAGATGCTGGTGAGCGCCAAGCGCCCGGTGCTGTACGTCGGCGGCGGCGTCATCAAGGCGCAGGCCACCGCCGAGCTGCGGATCCTCGCCGAGCTGACCGGCGCCCCCGTGGTCACCACCCTGATGGCCCTCGGCGCCTTCCCCGACAGCCACCCGCAGCACCTCGGCATGCCCGGCATGCACGGCACCGTCCCGGCGGTCACGGCGCTGCAGAAGGCCGACCTGCTGTTCACCCTCGGCGCCCGCTTCGACGATCGCGTCACCGGCAAGCTGGACAGCTTCGCCCCGTACGCCAAGGTCGTCCACGCGGACATCGACCCGGCCGAGATCGGCAAGAACCGCCCGGCCGACGTGCCGATCGTCGGCGACGCCCGCGAGGTGCTGGCCGACCTGATCGTGGCCGTCCAGGCCGAGTTCGACGCCGGCCACAAGGGCGACTACGCCGAGTGGTGGGAGAAGCTCGACGAGTGGAAGAAGACCTACCCGCTGGGCTACGAGGAGGCCCCCGGCGGCCAGCTCTCCCCGCAGCAGGTCATCGAGCGGATCGGCCGACTGGTCGGCCCGGACGCGATCTACGCGGCGGGCGTCGGCCAGCACCAGATGTGGAGCTCGCAGTTCATCCGGTTCGAGAAGCCGGGCACCTGGCTGAACTCGGGCGGCGCGGGGACCATGGGCTACGCCGTCCCGGCGGCGATGGGCGCCAAGGCCGGCCGGCCGGAGGCCACGGTCTGGGCCATCGACGGCGACGGCTGCTTCCAGATGACCAACCAGGAGCTGGTCACCTGCGCCCTGAACGGCATCCCGATCAAGGTCGCGGTCATCAACAACGGCTCGCTCGGCATGGTCCGCCAGTGGCAGACGCTGTTCTACAACCAGCGCTACTCCAACACCGTGCTGCACTCCGGCCCCGACCACGACGGCATCGAGCCGCCGGCCCAGGGCACCCGGATCCCGGACTTCGTCCTGCTGTCCGAGGCGATGGGGTGCGTCGGTCTGCGCTGCGAGCGCCCCGAGGACCTGGACGCGGTGATCAAGCAGGCGATGGAGATCAACGACCGCCCGGTCGTCATCGACTTCATCGTCCACCAGGACGCCATGGTCTGGCCGATGGTCGCGGCGGGCACCAGCAACGACGAGATCCAGTTCGCCAAGGGCGTGAGGCCCGACTTCGGCGACGACCTCGACTGAGCCCGCCCCGCCACCCGACCCCACCCTTCGTTCGTCCGGCTACGCCGGGCCCCTCTGGGAACGACTGAGGAACCCCATGTCCAAGCACACCCTCTCCGTCCTGGTCGAGAACAAGCCAGGCGTGCTCGCCCGCATCGCCGCGCTGTTCTCCCGTCGGGGCTTCAACATCGACTCCCTCGCCGTCGGCCCGACCGAGCACCCGGACGTGTCCCGGATGACCATCGTGGTCAACGTCGAGGACCTCCCGCTGGAACAGGTCACCAAGCAGCTCAACAAGCTCGTGAACGTGATAAAGATCGTCGAGCTCGACCAGTCCGCTGCGATCCAGCGGGAACTGGTCCTGGTGAAGGTCCGCGCCGACAACGAGACCCGGTCGCAGATCGTCGAGATCGTCCAGCTGTTCCGTGCCAAGACCGTCGACGTGTCCCCCGACGCGGTGACCATCGAGGCCACCGGCAGCTCGGACAAGCTGGAGGCCATGCTCCGGATGCTGGAGCCGTACGGCATCAAGGAGTTGGTCCAGTCCGGCCTGGTCGCCATCGGGCGCGGCGCCCGTTCGATCACGGACCGCTCGCTGCGCGCCCTCGACCGCAGCGCCTGAAACCCCCGAGACGCGGGCCGTCTCACCAGCTGAAGCGCAACCCCACACCCCCGCCGGTGCGCCTACCGTAGGTAGTGCGCACCCGGCAACCACCACGCAAGGAGATGTGCCCCCGTGGCCGAGCTGTTCTACGAAGACGACGCCGACCTGTCCATCATCCAGGGCCGCAAGGTCGCGGTCATCGGCTACGGGAGCCAGGGCCACGCCCACGCGCTGTCCCTGCGCGACTCCGGCGCCGACGTCCGCGTCGGCCTGAAGCCCGAGTCCAAGTCCCGCGCCAAGGCGGAGGAGGCCGGCCTGCGCGTCGTCACCCCGGCCGAGGCCGCTGCCGAGGCCGACGTCATCATGATCCTGGTGCCGGACCCGATCCAGGCCGACGTCTACGAGGCGGACATCGCCCCGCACCTGAAGTCCGGCGACGCCCTGTTCTTCGGCCACGGCCTGAACATCCGCTTCGGCTTCATCAAGCCCCCGGCGGACGTCGACGTCTGCATGGTCGCCCCGAAGGGCCCGGGCCACCTGGTCCGCCGCCAGTACGAGGAGGGCCGCGGCGTCCCCGCGATCGTCGCCGTCGAGCAGGACGCCTCGGGCAACGCCTTCGCCCTCGCGCTGTCCTACGCCAAGGGCCTGGGCGCCACCAAGGCCGGCGTCATCAAGACCACCTTCACCGAGGAGACCGAGACCGACCTGTTCGGTGAGCAGGCCGTCCTCTGCGGTGGCACCGCCGCCCTGGTGAAGGCCGGGTTCGAGACCCTGGTCGAGGCCGGCTACCAGCCGGAGATCGCCTACTTCGAGTGCCTGCACGAGCTGAAGCTCATCGTCGACCTGATGTACGAGGGCGGCCTGGAGAAGATGCGCTGGTCGGTCTCCGAGACCGCCGAGTGGGGCGACTACGTCACCGGCCCGCGGATCATCACCGCCGACACCAAGGCCGAGATGAAGAAGGTCCTCGCCGAGATCCAGGACGGCACCTTCGCCAACACCTGGATCGCCGAGTACAAGGCCGGTCTGCCCAAGTACAACGAGTACAAGAAGGCCGACGAGGACCACCTGCTGGAGACCACCGGCAAGAAGCTGCGCTCGCTGATGAGCTGGGTCAACGAGAAGGCCTGACCCCGCGCGGGAGTCCGCTCCCGTTCCGCAACTCCCTTGTACAAGTAGGCTGCTCCCGTCCGGGTGATTTCGCCGGACGGGAGCAGCCTGGTACCCAGCCCGTCGATACACTTCCGAGTGCGCGTCAGGCCCACAGCGTCGTGCGTCTACCTACGCGGCATGCCACCTTCCCCCCGCCTCCACGCCACCTCCGTGCCGGGGAGAACCGGACAGTTAAGGACACACTGTCGTGAGCAAATCCGTCGTTCTGATCGCCGAAGAGCTGTCGCCCGCCACCGTCGACGCCCTCGGTCCCGACTTCGAGATCCGCCACTGCAACGGTGCCGACCGCACCGAGCTGCTCACCGCGATCGCCGACGTCGACGCGATCCTGATCCGCTCCGCGACGAAGGTCGACGCCGAGGCGCTGGCCGCCGCCCGCAAGCTCAAGGTGGTCGCCCGGGCCGGCGTCGGCCTGGACAACGTGGACGTCTCCGCCGCCACCAAGGCCGGCGTGATGGTCGTCAACGCGCCGACCTCCAACATCGTCACCGCCGCCGAGCTCGCCTGCGGCCTGCTGATCTCCGTCGCCCGCAACATCGCCCCGGCCAACGCCGCGCTGAAGCAGGGCGAGTGGAAGCGCAACAAGTACACCGGCGTCGAGCTGAGCGAGAAGACCCTCGGCGTGGTCGGCCTCGGCCGGATCGGCGTCCTGGTCGCGCAGCGGATGTCGGCCTTCGGCATGAAGATCGTCGCGTACGACCCCTACATCCAGGCCGCCCGCGCCGCCCAGATGGGCGTCAAGCTGGTCACCCTCGAGGAGCTGCTCGAGGTCTCGGACTTCATCACCGTCCACCTCCCCAAGACCCCCGAGACGATCGGCCTGATCGGCGACGAGGCGCTGCACAAGGTCAAGCCGACCGTGCGCATCGTCAACGCCGCCCGCGGCGGCATCGTCGACGAGGAGGCGCTCGCCAGCGCCCTGCGCGACGGCCGGGTGGCCGGCGCCGGCCTGGACGTGTACGCCAAGGAGCCGTGCACCGACTCCCCGCTGTTCGCCTTCGACAACGTGGTCGCCACCCCGCACCTGGGCGCCTCCACCGACGAGGCCCAGGAGAAGGCCGGCATCGCCGTCGCCAAGTCGGTGCGCCTCGCGCTCGCTGGCGAGCTGGTACCGGACGCCGTCAACGTCCAGGGCGGCGTGATCGCCGAGGACGTGCGCCCGGGCCTGCCGCTCGCCGAGAAGCTCGGCCGGATCTTCACCGCGCTGGCCGGCGAGGTGGCCGTCCGGCTCGACGTCGAGGTCCGCGGCGAGATCACCCAGCACGACGTCAAGGTGCTCGAACTGTCGGCGCTGAAGGGCGTGTTCGAGGACGTGGTGGCGGAGACGGTGTCCTACGTCAACGCCCCGCTGTTCGCCCAGGAGCGCGGCGTCGAGGTCCGCCTGACCACCTCCAGCGAGAGCCCTGAGCACCGCAACGTGATCACCGTCCGCGGCACGCTCGCGAACGGCGAGGAGATCGCCATCTCCGGCACGCTGGCGGGCCCGAAGCAGACCCAGAAGATCGTCGGCGTGGACGCCTTCGACGTGGACGTCGCGCTCACCGACCACATGGCGTTCTTCAAGTACGAGGACCGCCCGGGCGTGGTCGGCGTGCTCGGCCGCCACCTCGGCGACGCCGGCGTGAACATCGCCGGCATGCAGGTGGCGCGGGACGGCGGCGGCGCGCTCGCCTCCATCACCGTGGACAGCCAGATCCCGCAGGACGTGCTGTCGGCGATCGCCGCCGAGATCGGCGCCCGCTTCGCCCGCTCGGTCGACCTGGGCGCCTGAGCCCGAAGGCCCACGGGGCCCGGGCCCCCCGTGGGCCGGGGGGCCGGGCCCCCGGGGGTGGGATGGGGTGTTGACAAAACCCCCCCCCCGGGCGGCGAACGGGGGGTTTTTGGACACCCCCGGGGTGTGGGCCGGCGGACATA
>NZ_JBIWPA010000028.1:0-12182 GCF_044768035.1 Kitasatospora sp. NPDC101176 | reverse complement strand
GGTGGTGGTGGGGGCTAGCGCCGCGGAGTTCGGCGCCGTGTGCGCCGGCTCGGTGGACTTGGGCGCCTGCGCCGCTTGCCCCCGGGGGCCGGCCCCGCGGTGCGCCGGGGGCCCGGGCCCCGCTGCGTTCCTAGGGTCTGTCCTCAAACCCGCCCTCCGGGCAGACGACGGGGGTTTGAGGACAGACCCTCGGGGTGAGCCGCGTCTCAGATACTAGGAAATCCAAGTATTCGTGCAGACACGGCCCCGACCTGGTCGTACCGTGGAAGAGCCACACGATGTGCCGCCCCTGTAGCCAGGGCGCGCGGCCCGTGTGCGCGTGCGCCCCCACGGCAGGAGACCCCTGCTCCGCGCGTACCCCTCCCCAACCCTCTGCGTGCCCCTGCACGCATGCCCCCAAGGAGCCCGGTATGCCTACCACCGCAGACCGCCACGCCACCCCCGCCCCCGCCGCCACCCCCGTCCGCGCCCCGCGCCGCCGCCGGGCCGCCGAGCGGAACTCCTTCGCCGCCGCCGCGCTGCAGCGCTCGCTGGACCGCCGTGACAACGGCGGCGTGACCGGCCACCTCTGACGGGTCCGGCCCCCGGCGGGATCGCCCCGCCGGGCCGGGCGGCCGTCGGCGTTCATCCGCCTAATGGGCCGCCCGGGCTGACGCCGGTTCACCCGGTCGAGTGCAACCGGCCTCCGTCCGGGGGAAGTTGCTCGCCCCGCCCGGCGCGATCATCCTAATTTGGGGCCCCCGGAAGGGTGATCGACGGCCGCGCGGGCGGGCGTCAGCGACACGGTGTGCGGATCAGTCCCCCTCCCGGGGGAGAGGGCCCAGTGCGCCTGCCACCCGTCCGCCGAACCGTCGCCAGGATCGGCCTCACCCTCGCCCTGCTGGCCGGGACCGCGGCGCTCGCCGCCGCCCCGGCCTCCGGCGGCCCGCCGCACCCCCCGACGGCGCCCGACGGAGCCGGGCGAACCGCCTCCGTCCTGCTCGAACTCACCACCGAGGCGGCCGGCCCCGCCTGGCGGCGCGCCGCCGACGGAGCCCGCCGGGCCCGCCGCTCCCCGGAGGCCGTCCGCCGCGAGGCCGCCGACGCCGGAGCCGCCCAGCAGGCCAGGGCCGCCGAGGCCCTCGACCGCGCCGCCGCCGCCGTGCACCGCGCGGCACCCGCCACCCGGGAGCTCTACCGCACCCGCACCCTGCTCACCGGCCTCGCCGTCGACGTGCCCGCCGGCCGGCTGCCCGCCCTGCGCGCGCTGCCCGGCGTGCTGGCCGTCCACCCGATCGTCCGCAAGCAGCGGGACAACGCGCACTCCGTGCCGCTCACCGGCGCCCCGCAGGTCTGGGTCGGAGCCGGCGGCGACCAGGCCGGCGCCGCCGGGACCACCGGCCAGGGGGTGCGGATCGGGGTCGTCGACAGCGGCATCGACTACACCCACGCCGACTTCGGCGGCCCCGGCACCGAGGCCGCCTTCCGCTCCGTCGAACGCGGGAAGCCCGCGCCGCCCGAGCTCTTCCCCAACGCCAAGGTGGTCGGCGGCAAGGACCTCGTCGGCGACGACTACGACCCCGACCCGTCCTCCCCGAACCACCAGCCCGTCCCGCACCCCAGCGACAACCCGATCGACTGCGACCGCAACGGGCACGGCACCCACGTCGCCGGCACCGCCGCCGGGTACGGCGTCACCGCCGACGGCCGCCCGTACACCGGCCCCTACCGGCCGGGGCTCGACCCGGCCGGCTTCAGGATCGGCCCGGGCGCCGCCCCCGGCGCCCAGCTCTACGCGATCCGGGTCTTCGGCTGCGCGGGCTCCACCGACCGCCTCGCCCAGGCCCTCGACCTCGCCGCCGACCCGAACGGCGACGGCGACCTCACCGACCGCCTCGACGTCGTCAACCTCTCCCTGGGCAGCCACTTCGGCAACCCCGACGACACCGACGCCCTCGCCGTCGACCGGCTCGCCGCCCTCGGCACCGTCGTGGTGGCCGCGGCCGGCAACGACGGCGACGTCTACGGCGTCGGCGGCAGCCCCGGCACCGCCGCCCGGGCCGTCACCGTCGCCGCCTCCGTCGACCCGCACAGCGACGCCGACGGCCTCACCGTGCTCGCCCCCGCCGACCTCGCCGGCGTCGTCCCCGCCCACTGGAGCGAGCGCTACCAGGGCTGGGCCACCGCCGACGTCAGCGGCCTGCTCGGGCTGCCCGCCGACCAGTCCGACGGCTGCGCCGCCTTCAGCGAGGCCGACCGGCAGCGCCTGGAGGGCCGCGTCGCCGTCCTCACCTGGCGCACCCGCGAGCCCGACCGGGCCTGCAACTCCGGCCCGCGCGCCGACCACGCCGCCGACGCCGGCGCCATCGGCGTCCTGTACGCCGCCGACACCGACCACCTCGCCGAGATCGCCGGGAACGAGCGGATCCCGGCCGCCCTGCTGGCCCGCGCCGACGGCGAACGGCTCCGGCAGGCCGCCGCCGCGGGCCCCGTCCGGATCCGGCTCGCCGCCCCCGGCAACCCGCTGCACGGCTCCGTCTCCCAGGACCAGCCGGGCCGCACCGACACCCTGACCGACTTCACCTCCCGCGGCATCGGCGTGCCCGGCCTGGTCAAGCCGGACCTCGCCGCCCCCGGCGAGACCATCTGGTCCGCCCTCGTCGGCAGCGGCAGCGGCGGCCAGCGCGAGGACGGCACCTCGATGGCCACCCCCCACGTCGCCGGCCTCGCCGCGCTGGTCCGCGCGGTGCACCCCGACTGGCCGGTCGAGCAGCTCAAGGCCGCGCTGATGAACACCAGCGTCGACACCTGGCTCGGCGACGACCACGGCGGGCCGGTGTACGGCCCCGAGCGCACCGGCGCCGGGCGCGCCCAGGCCGACCGCGCCGTGCGGACCCCCGTCGTCGCCTACGCGGCCGGCGCGGGGGCGCCCGAGGGCGCCGTCGGCGTCTCCTTCGGACCGGTCGAGATCGGCGGGCCGACCGCCCTCGACCGCGAGATCGAGGTCAGCAACCACGCCGACCGGCCGCTGAGCTACCGCACCGGCTACGCGGCCGCCACCGAACTGCCCGGCGCCGCCTTCGAGGTGGCGCCCGCCCGGGTGGACGTCCCGGCCGGCGGGACGGCGCGGATCCGGGTGACGCTGTCCGTCCCGGGCGAGCTGGGCCGGACCCCCGACCCCACCCTGGACACCGTGCAGGGCGGCCTGGCCCGCAGCTACCGCGGCGAGCTCTCCGGCCGCGTCCTGCTCACCCCCGTCACCGACCCGGCCCTGCCGGAACTGCGGGTCCCGGTGCTCGCCGCGCCGCGCGCCGCCACCGACCACACGGCCACCACCGCCGCCCGCACCACCCGGGACGGCACCCTGCTCGCGGTCGCCGGCAGCGACGCCCCCGGGAACCGGCCCGGACTCGTCACCGCGCTCGCCCTCGGCGGCGAGGGAGCCCGCTGGGCCGACTGCCCGTCCGGCAGCGGCGCCGCCGCCGGCCCGGGCGCCGGCATCGGGCCCGAGGAGGCCACCGAGGCGGCCGACCCGGCGCAGGACGTCTGCGTCGAACACCCCGGCGAACGGGTCGCCAACCTGCGGGCCGTCGGGGCCGGCGCCACCGCCGACCTGTTCTACGTCGGCGCCAGGCTCTGGGCCCCCGCCGCCACCCCGGTCGGGCTGTTCGGCGTCCGGGCCTCCCTCGACACCGACGGGGACGGCACCACCGACGTCATCCTCAAGGCCGACCGGCAGCGCGGCAGCGACGTCCTGGTCTCCCGCGCCCTGGACGCCCGCACCGGTGCCGAACTCGACGTCCAGCCGCTCGACGCCCACTGGGGCGACACCGACACCGACCTGCTGGACAGCGACGTCCTGGTGCTCCCCGTCCGGCTGAGCGCGCTCCCCGGCGTCCGGGAGGGCCACAGCACCGTCCACTACGGCGTCTGGACGGGCGCCGCCGGCCCCGGGAAGCCCGACCCGGCGGAGGCCTACTCGGCCGTCGGGCTGCGCGGCACCCGCCCCACCGTGGCGATCGACGTCCTGCACCCCGCGCTGGACGTCCACGTCGGCACCACCGGACCGGTCGCCCTCGCCGCCCCCGTCCACTCCGGCACCGTGCTCGCCGTCCACCGCGCCGTGGGCGACCGGTCCCGGCTGCTCCTGCTGCACCACCTCAACCCGGCGGACCGCCGCGGGCAGGTGATCGCCCTCCCCTGACGACCGGACACCGTGGAGGGGCGGTCCCGCCGGGCGGCGGGACCGCCCCTCCGTGTGGTCCCCCGCCGCCGCGGCCCGTCGGACGTTCGCCCAGGCCGTCCGGTCAGCCCGCGGCGGCCCGCCGCCGGGCGCCGCGGGACGGGCGCGCGGGCCGGTGCGTCAGACGGGCGAAGACGAGCACCAGCGCCAGCAGGCCGGCGGTGCCGGAGGCCACGGTGAGGCCCTCGGTGAGACCGGGCGGGCGGAAGGAGCAGTCCACCCGGTCGGCGCCGCCGCCCAGCGGGACGCCGATCATGCCGAGGACCGGCGTCGGTGCCACCCGCGGACCGCCGCCGGCCGCGCAGCCCCACCCGTCGGTGGCCGCGACGGAGACCAGCGCGGTGCCCGTCGACCCGGCCGGGAGGGCCGCGGCCAGCGTGTGCCCGCCCGCCGTCACCCGGGTGGCACCGGTGGCGGTCAGCCGGGCGACGGCCGCCTCCAGGGCGCCGGCCCGCAGGCAGCCGACCGGCCGGGCGGGGAGCTGGCTCACCGTGTCGGAGCGCAGCGTCACCCGGACCGTCCCGTCGGCCGGGACCGGCCCCAGCCGGTGGACGGCGACGGCGGTGGTGGGCTGCTCGCCGTCGCTCTCGAAGGTCGTCCCGAGGCCGCTGACCGTGCCCCGGTACCAGACGCCGTGGAAGTAGGCCGTCCCGCCCGGGGTGCAGGCCACGGTGAGGACCGTGCCCTCGGCGCCGCCGGGCAGCGACCAGCCGCTGCTGCCGTGCAGGGTGGGTGCCGGGCCGCCCGCCGGGACGGGCAACGGGGCCTCGTACACCCGCTCCCCGAGCAGCGACTCCTGCCGGGACCAGACCGAGCCGGTGTCCGTCCGGGCGCCCGGCGGCAGCACCGTGACCAGCGGCGGCGCGGCGGCCCGGCCCTGGACGAAGCCGTCCGGGGGCGGCCCGTCGTCGAGGTGCGCGCGGACGGCGAACAGCGCCTGCCCGACCGGGTCGGTGACGCTGGCCGTCTGCCGGCCGCCGGCCGTCCAGCCCGCGCCCAGGTCGTGCAGCAGCAGGGCGACGACCGTCGGCAGGTAGCCGCTGAAGTAGCCGCCGCCCTGCCCGTCGAGCAGCAGCGGGTCGTTGGTGGTGAAGGCGTGCGGCCCCGGGTCGCTGCGGCCCAGCGGCCAGTCGGCGGCGCCCCGCACCGCCGCGTACCCGGCCCGGACGGCGGACTCCGGGGCGCCCCCGGGCGGGACGGCGCCCAGCGCCGCGTACCCGGACCAGACCGCGTTGCCGAGCACCGCGCCGCCCAGCACCCAGGTGGCCACGGCGCCCGCCCGGCGGTCGGCGTGCCGGCGGTCGAGGACCCGGAGCGCGGCCAGCACCACGGCACCGCCGACGGCCAGCAGCAGCCAGGTCGAGGCGCGCACCGAGTGCCGGCCCGCCGCCAGCCCGGCGATCAGCGCGACCACCGCGGCGCCGCCCAGCAGGGTCACCCCGTCCGGCCGGTGCGCCAGCGACACCCAGCCCGCCAGCACCAGCAGGCCGCTCAGCACGAACGCCACCCGGTACGGCCCGCCGGCCGGGATCGCCAGGCCGTGCCAGACCAGCACCGTCGGGGTCCACACGAAGCCGAGCCCCACCAGCACCAGCGCCCCGCACCACACCGCCCGCTCCCGCACCCGGACCCGCCGGTTGAACGGCAGCCCGCACACCAGCAGCAGCCCCAGCACGCCGATCGCGACGTCCGGCAGCGGCAGACCGCTGTGGGCGGCCGGCAGCAGCTGCGCCAGGTGCCCGCCGAGCCCCGACGGGCCGAGCGGCTGCACCGGGGACTCCGGCTGGGCGGTGTGCGCGGCGCGGACGGCGACGAACAGCACGGGCGCGGCGAGCAGGATCCCGACGGTGGCCACGGTGACCGCGCGCCCGGTGACCCGGACCCGCTGCCGCAGCGGCCGCGGGGCGGTGAACAGCCGGACGGCCAGCAACAGGCCGGCCGCCAGGGTGGCCAGCGCGGCGGTGTACAGGTTGCCGGCCCAGGCGAGGGTGACGCACAGCGAGCCGGCCACCCAGCGCCGCTCGTGCAGGCACCAGTCGGCGGCCAGGCCCAGCAGCGGCAGCGAGACCAGCCCCCAGAGCCACATCGGCGCCGCCCCGCCCACGTCCAGCACCCAGGCGCAGAGCCCGTAGCCGACGGCGGCGACCGCCCGCAGCCAGTGCGGGCCGCTGTGCAGCCGGCCCAGCAGGTGGGCCATCAGGGCGGTGCCCAGGCCGATGCTGGCCAGCACGACCAGGAACACGCCGAGCCGCCCCTGGTCGCGGGGGAGGAGCGCGGTGGGCCAGGAGAACGGGTTCATCAGGTAGGCGAAGAAGTCGGCCAGGAACGGCACGCCGTAGCCGCTGTTCCAGTTGAACAGCAGGTCCCCGGCGGCCCGGCCGTGCAGCAGGTCCCACAGGTGCGCGTGGTACGGCACGGCGACCTCGCCGGCTCCGGTCGGCCACGCCCCGTGCAGTCCTGCGGCGAGCGCGTACCCGCCCGCCGCCAGCCCTGCCGCACCCCCGCAGACCAGCACCTCCCGCCGCCGCTCGGCCCTCACGCACGCGCCCCGTTCTGCCAGTGACCCCGGATCCGCCACCATCATTGCGCCCCCAGCGCGGAAAACGACGTACGCGCTCCTTCGAAGGGGTGGCGTTCCGGACGGCCTTGCCGAGTAGCCTGGGAGCGCCGCCAGGATGCCCGTATGGGAGGAACCATGAGCATCTCGCCGTACCCCGACTGGATCCGGCCTCCTGTCGGTGGCTACACCGCAGAGGATCTCGACCGGCTGCCCGATCTCCCGCCGCACACCGAACTGCTCGACGGGAGCCTGATCTTCATGAGTCCGCAGACGAGGTTCCACATGCGCACGCTCCGGCGGCTGGAGCGGGCTCTGGAGCACGCCGCGCCGACCGGGCGGGAGGTGTGGCGGGAGATGACCGTCCGGCTGGACCACCGGAACCGGCCCGAGCCGGATCTGCTCGTCGTCGACGACCGGGGCGTCGACGGCCCGCGGCAGACCTTCTGCGAGGCGGAGCACGTCCTGCTGGCCGTCGAGGTGGTGTCCGAGGAGTCACGGGAGCGGGACCGTGACACAAAGCCGCGGAAGTACGCCGCCGCGGGCATCCTCCACTTCTGGCGGGTGGAGAGCGATGACGACGGGAGGCCGATCGTCCACACGTACGAGCTGGACCCGGCGACCAGGGGCTACGGGCTGACGGGCATCCACCACAAGCAGCTGAAGGTCGAGCGCCCGTTCCCGGTCGAGGTCGACCTGACCTGACCTGAGCCGGCCCGTCCCGGCCCGGCGCGTCCGGATGGTGGACGCCAGGTGTCAGCCCCTGGGACGGCGGAGTAGGGTCCGAGCATGTCTCGCACGATTCGTCTCGCAGTAGTCCCGGGTGACGGCATCGGCCAGGAAGTGGTGGCCGAAGGTCTGAAGGTCCTGGGCGCGGTGCTTCCCGCCGACGTCAAGCTGGAGACCACCGAGTACGACCTCGGGGCCCGGCGCTACCACCGGACCGGGGAGACGCTGCCGGACTCCGTGCTGGCGGAGCTGAAGTCCCACGACGCGATCCTGCTGGGCGCCATCGGCGACCCGAGCGTGCCGTCGGGCGTGCTGGAGCGGGGGCTGCTGCTGAAGCTGCGCTTCGCCTTCGACCACCACATCAACCTCCGCCCCGGCCGGCTGTTCCCCGGGGTGAAGTCCCCGCTGGCGGGCGAGCCGGACATCGACTTCGTGGTGGTCCGCGAGGGCACCGAGGGCCCGTACGTGGGCAACGGCGGTTCGCTGCGCACCGGGACGGAGCAGGAGGTGGCCACCGAGGTCAGCCTCAACACCGCGTTCGGCATCGAGCGCGTGGTGCGCGACGCCTACCGCCGGGCCCAGGCGCGGCCGCGCAAGAAGCTCACCCTGGTGCACAAGAACAACGTGCTGGTGCACGCCGGGCACCTGTGGTCGCGGATCTTCGCCGCGGTCGGCGAGGAGTTCCCCGAGGTCACCACCGACTACCTGCACGTCGACGCGGCGACGATCTTCTTCGTCACCCAGCCGGAGCGCTTCGACGTCATCGTCACCGACAACCTGTTCGGCGACATCCTGACCGACCTGGCCGCCGCCGTGACCGGCGGGATCGGCCTGGCCGCGAGCGGCAACATCAACCCGAGCGGCGAGTTCCCGTCGATGTTCGAGCCGGTGCACGGTTCGGCGCCGGACATCGCCGGCCAGGGCAAGGCCGACCCGACGGCCACCGTGCTGTCGGTCGCCATGCTGCTGGAGCACCTGGGCTTCGCCGCGGAGGCGGCCCGCGTGGAGGCCGCCGTCGCCGCGGACCTGGCCGAGCGCACCGGCGCCCGCAGCACCTCCGAGGTCGGCGACGCGCTCGCCGACCGAGTAGCCGGCTGACGGGCCGGATCCGAAGGACGGAGTCCGGCCGACGAGCCGGGTCCGACAAGGTCCGGCCCGGTGGGCCCGACCGCATAACCGCAGCTTGCAGCTCCCCAAGGAGCGGGCGACTGTTCGGCACGGCCCTCTGGATGCGAGTATCGACAGTGGGTCGTGCCGCCGTGCGTTCGTTCCGGTGATCGTTCGCCGTGACGTCCACCGGCGGTGGCGACCCGAACCAACCCCACGGTGAAGGAAACAGCCATGAGCACGCCCACCCAGGCGCCCATCTCGTTCGACCTCAAGCCTTCCGCCCACCCGCTGCCCGCCGCGGAGCGCGAGGCCCGGCTGGCCAACCCCGGTTTCGGCCGGGTCTTCACCGATCACATGGTCACCATCCGCTGGACCGAGGGCGTGGGCTGGCACGACGCCCAGCTGGCGCCGTACGCGCCGCTGGAGATCGACCCGGCGAACATGACGCTGCACTACGGCCAGGCGATCTTCGAGGGCCTCAAGGCCTACCGCCAGGCCGACGGCTCCATCGCGACCTTCCGCCCGGAGGCCAACGCCGCCCGCTTCCAGGCCTCGGCCCGCCGCCTGGCGATGCCGGAGCTGCCGGTGGAGACCTTCGTCGAGGCCGTCGAGCTGCTCGTCCAGCAGGAGCAGGCCTGGGTGCCGAACGAGCCCGAGCAGAGCCTGTACCTGCGCCCGTTCATGTTCGCCACCGAGGTCGGTCTGGGTGTCCGGCCGGCCAACTCCTACCTGTTCATGATCATCGCCTCGCCGGCCGGCGCCTACTTCCCGGGCGGCGTCAAGCCGGTCTCGGTGTGGCTGTCCAAGGAGTACGTCCGGGCCGCGCCCGGCGGCACCGGCGCCGCCAAGTGCGCCGGCAACTACGCCGCCTCGCTGATCGCCCAGGCGGAGGCCGCCGCCAAGGGCTGCGACCAGGTGGTCTGGCTCGACGCCGCCGAGCACCGGTGGGTCGAGGAGATGGGCGGCATGAACCTGTACTTCGTCTTCGGCGAGGGCGCGGACGCGAAGATCGTCACCCCGGAGCTGTCCGGCGCCCTGCTGCCCGGCATCACCCGCGACTCGCTGCTGCAGCTCGCCGCCGACCTCGGCTACGCCGTCGAGGAGCGCAAGATCTCCACCGACGAGTGGCAGCGGGCCAACGCCGACGGCACCCTCACGGAGGTGTTCGCCTGCGGCACCGCCGCCGTGATCACCCCGGTCGGCTCGGTGAAGTCGGCCGCCGCCGACTGGACGGTCGGCGCCGGCGAGCCCGGCCCGGTCACCATGGAGCTGCGCCGGGCGCTGCTGGCCATCCAGGGCGGCCAGGCCCCCGACACCCACGGCTGGCTGCACAAGATCGTCTGATTCCGCACCCGCGCCGGCCTGCCGCGTTTCGCATCGCGAGACGGGCGGGCCGGACCGCGGGGGCTGTGCCAGACTGCCAGCGTGTCCTCGCTGTCGCTGATTATTAGCAGCAGGCGCGCCGGTCCGCAGTGACCGCTCCCGCAGGACCCGATGCGGAGCGACCACCAGCGTCCAGACCCGCGCGCAGACCTCTCGCACCCGCGAGGGGTCTTTTTGTTTACCCCGGACCGGCCGGGAGCCCCCACAAGGGGCTCGGGGACACCGGGGCGCGCGCGGGATGCTGGACAGTGGAGCCGGGACCCGAGATCCGGCAGAGCAGTACAACCTCCCCGAAACGGAGAACCAGGGGTCATGACCGAGGTCAGCCGTACCGACGACAGTTTCCACGTGTTCGACACCACCCTGCGCGACGGCGCGCAGCGGGAGGGCATCAACCTGACGGTGGCGGACAAGCTGGCCATCGCCCGGTACCTGGACGAGTTCGGGGTGGGCTTCATCGAGGGCGGGTGGCCCGGGGCGAACCCGCGCGACACCGAGTTCTTCGCCCGTGCCGCCGCGGAGCTGGACCTGCGGCACGCCCGGCTGGTCGCCTTCGGGGCCACCCGCCGGGCCGGCGGCAGGGCCGCGGAGGACCCGCAGCTGGCCGCACTGGTCGCCTCCGGCGCCCCCGTGGTCACGCTGGTCGCCAAGTCGCACGACCGGCACGTGGAGCTGGCGCTGCGCACCACCCTGGACGAGAACCTGGAGATGGTCCGGGACAGCGTGGAGTTCCTGCGGGCCCAGGGGCGGCGGGTGTTCATCGACTGCGAGCACTTCTTCGACGGCTACCGGGCGAACCGCGACTACGCGCTGGACGTGGTCCGCACCGCGCACCGGGCCGGGGCGGACGTGGTGGTGCTCTGCGACACCAACGGCGGGATGCTGCCCTCGGACGTCCGGGAGATCGTCGCCGACGTGCTGGCCGTCACCGGGGCCCGGCTGGGCATCCACGCCCAGGACGACACCGGCTGCGCGGTGGCCAACACCCTGGCCGCGGTGGACGCCGGCGCGACCCACGTGCAATGCACCGCCAACGGCTACGGCGAGCGGGTCGGCAACGCCAACCTGTTCCCGGTGGTCGGGGCGCTGGAGATCAAGCACGACCGGCGGGTGCTGCCGGAGGGCCGGCTGGCCGAGATGACCCGGATCTCGCACGCGATCGCCGAGGTGGTCAACCTGACCCCCTCCACCCACCAGCCGTACGTGGGCTACTCGGCCTTCGCGCACAAGGCGGGCCTGCACGCCTCCGCGATCAAGGTCGACCCGGACCTCTACCAGCACATCGACCCCGAGCGGGTCGGCAACACCATGCGGATGCTGGTCTCCGACATGGCCGGCCGGGCCTCGGTCGAGCTCAAGGGCAAGGAGCTCGGCTACGACCTCTCCTCCGACCGGGACCTCGCCGGCCGGGTGGTCGCCCGGGTGAAGGAGCAGGAGAACCTCGGCTACACCTACGAGTCCGCGGACGCCTCCTTCGAACTGCTGCTGCGCGACGAGGTGCGCGGCAGCCGCGACCGCTTCTACACCCTGGAGTCCTGGCGGACCATCAGCGAGCAGGGCCCGAACGGCTTCACCGGGAACGAGGCCACGGTGAAGCTGTGGGCGAAGGGCGAGCGCCGGATCGCCACCGGTGAGGGCAACGGCCCGGTGAACGCCCTCGACCAGGCGTTGCGGGCCGCGCTGGAGCGGACCTTCCCGCAGCTCGCCAGGTTCGAGCTGGTGGACTACAAGGTCCGCATCCTGGAGGGCCAGCACGGCACCGGTTCGAAGACCCGGGTGCTGATCGAGTCCACCGACGGCACCACCACCTGGTCCACCGTCGGGGTGGCCGACAACGTGGTGGCGGCCTCCTGGCTGGCCCTGGAGGACGCCTACACCTACGGCCTGATCAGGGCCGGCCTGGACCCGGCCGAGTAGCGCGCCCCCGCGCCACGCGCCCCCGGCCCGTGGACCCTCCGCCGGAGGGTCCACGGGCACCGTTCACCGGCCTCAGCGGAGGCGGGCGAGGAGGGCGTGTTCGACGAGGGTGATGAGGGCGCTCTTGGCGCTGTCGCGCCGGCGGGCGTCGAGGGTGATGACGGGGGTCTCGGCGCTGAGCTGGAGGGCCTCGCGGACCTCGTCGGGGGTGTGGGGCTGGTGTCCGTCGAAGCCGTTGAGGGCGACGACGAAGGGGAGTCCGCT